>JABHWT010000318.1 GCA_018657645.1 Halieaceae bacterium
CGTGCCGCAGGGTGAGAGAGCCGGTGATTGCATCCTCTTCCGTCGTCTCAAAAGCATCACTGACACCTATGATGGGGAAGGCGGCCTGGATTCCACCTTCAATGGCGGGAAGCAGGGAGTCGGGAAAGAAAGAAGGAACGTAGTTCAGACCACCATAGAAAACGTCAGCGCGTCTAAATGATTCATAGTCGGTATAACGCAGGCCCACCTCAAGACTGGTTCGATCGGTCAGGTAGAGCGTGTTGTGGGTGAAAAGTGCCCACTCCTTTCTAGTTACCGGGATGGCTCCGAAAGAGGAAAAGGAAATGCCGCCAGCCACGGAGCGATCGGCCAGAAATACCGTTTCAGTATCCTGGTCCAGGTAGAATACGCCGACCATCCAGTCCCAGAACTCGTTGTCCAGTGAAGAAAGTCGGAACTCCTGTGACAGTGTCTGCACCTCTGTATTTGTAGTCTGGCTGGTGAGACTCATGGGGTCGACTTCATAGTAAGCGCGATCATTCTCTGATCCCGAGAACTTTTCGCTGTCGGTCCAACCGGTGACAGAGATAAAGTCCAGGTCCTCCGAACTCCAATCGATTTGCAGGTTGATCAGATCGTATTCCAGGTTACCGAAGTCATTGAACTTACCCAGAGCCACTTTATCCTTCGCACTCAAGGTGGGGCGTACGCCCAGCGCGTCCACGCCACTCATGCCTTTGGGGTCTTCAATGTCGCGATCAAAATACTGGTAGACCAGAGAGGAGCTAAGGTTATCGGTCATCTGCCAGGAAGCACTGAGTCGCGCTGAGGTTGCTTCCTCCTCGGGGTCATCCAGGCCAGTCGTTACATTTTCAACATCGTTTGAATTGTTTTCATCATAGACCGCGGCGATGCGCAGACCAAACACGCCGTCCACGATGGGGCCACCCCACGCCGCCTGGGTATTAATCCCGTCGTTATCGCCAAATGTTGCTTCAAGGTAACCGCTGCTTTCGCTCAAGTCAGCCTTGCGGGTAATCAGGTTGATAGCGCCACCGGGTGAGGTCCGCCCCTGTAGTGTGCCCTGCGGCCCACGTATAACCTCCACCCGCTCCAGGTCGTATAGCTGTGAGAAAGCAACATCGGTGCGTATGACCTGATCGTTCCAGAACACGCTCACAACACCACTGGCTCCAGCCTCGGGATCCAGACTGATGCCGCGCATTGCAATCGTGCTGTTGCGGGCATTTGGGGACAGTAGACTCAAACCCGCGGTCTGCGCCTCGATGTCACCAAAGCCAAGTGCGTTGTACTTTTCAATAGCCTCGCCGGTTACCACGTTTACGGTCCCGGAAATGTCCTGGACAGTCGCGGCACGCTTGGTGGCAGTCACGATGACTTCCTCCAGGACCAGTTCCTGGGCAAAGCCTGGGGTTGTTACCGCTGCCAGGGCACTGGCAAGCAGCGTCCTTTTTACAGAATGAGAATGATACATAGTTCACCTCGGGCGAATTGGCGCTGGCACAAAACCTGCTCACTGAGTGCAAGAGCCGTTAGTTATTTTAATTGGGCCGTCGCGGGCCAGGCGACAGCTCTTCACAAACAATACACTGAATATAGCAATATAGAAGGGGTAATTGAGCCAAACAATGGCCAGAACGGCCAATTGCGAGTGACTCCCGTGGGCCAGAAGGCATAGGGCCGTAGGTTCTGCTGTCCTGGGGGGATCAGTTGTCCCTGGGGTCGGCGCCGTCTATGGGTGCACCCACACCGGAGGTGCCCATAAACAACTTCATCCCGTCGTCCAGCGTAATATTGCGCCCATTGGCGCGATTGGAGCGGTCCTTACTCTGGTAGCCGTCAACCACGATAATGGTACCGGGCTTGATGGTGTTCTTATTAACGCCCCGGCGCAGCAGGGTGTTGGGCGTACCGCCCTCCACCATCCAGTTCTCGGACTCACCCGCTTCGTTGGTGTGACGCAGGTGAATCCAGGCATGGGGGTTGACCCACTCAACCTTGATAACCGGGCCCTTGAGTATTAAGGGCCTGTTGGGGTCAAACTCTGCCGAAAATGCATGGTGCGCCAACGCTTGGCCAGACAAGTAAATGGCAACGAAAAAACTGGCTAGCAAAAGCGTGCGTCTTAAATTCATGTTTAAATTCCTGTGTTGGCGTAATTATTGTTCACCTTTTTCCGCCGCGGCCTCCGCTTCCAGCAGGCGGGCGCCGCGCAGGGTGTTACCCATTGCATAGTTGGCCTCGTGGCAGGCGTATTCGTATACCGGCTGGTCTGTTGCCGGCCAGGGATACTCGCCGCTAAAGGGTTGGGTCCAGGTGTTGGGGTCGTCCACGGTAAAACTGTAGTTCAATGTGTTTTCATCAACACGGGTGAAACGCTCTACCACGTGCAGGTTCCGGGTGGAGAAATACAGGCCCGGTGAATCGGTGAAATTGGTGGTATCCACAACCAGGGTGTCGCCCTCCCAGTGGCCTATGGAATCTCCCATCCACTTGCGAATGTCACTCGACACATGCTCGGAGTTCAGGCGAATAATGCGTGCATCGTGCACCATCTCTATCAGGATCATGACGTGGGTGGGTGTTTGTACGATGCGCTTAACATTGTTGTAGGTGGTGGGCAGCATGGGTGGCCCCCCGGTGGAGCCAAAACCCGCCAGACACCTGTCTGAATTGGAGCGCGACTCCGGATTGTCGTAGGGGCCCGGTCCGTCCAGTTCAAGCCACCAGGCGGTACCGGTATTGGTCCGGTAACGCTGGTAGCGCTTCTGTTTGCGGGACTGGCCTGCGGCGGTCATCTCGGGATAACGACCATTGGCAGGATTATTAATGATGGAAGTGCGAATCTTGCCATCAATCTCAAAAGAGTCTTCGCCGCGGTCTATCCAGAAGCCATCGTAGCCGCCAACATTGCCAGCGGGACCACGGGAACCGTCTCCGCCTACAGGAGGTGCTTTGCGGTCGGGGCTGAGCTGCGTTGCACCCACGGCAAACATGGCTTTTTCATCGGCGGCTATTTTGTCGGCTTCTGCCCGGGTCAGGTAGAGTTTGTCACCAAAAGCCTCGGGTCTTTGCACCGGGGTTAGCGTGGCCACATCGTAGTGGCCGTTCAGATCTGGCTTGCCATCCACCGTGCGCGGGATTTCTGCCCAGCTGTTACGGATGAGCAGGGAAGCAAAAACAACGGTCAACACTGAGGCTCTCATGGCTTAGCTCCTTTGCCCTCGTCCAGTGGGTGTCGGCGCCACTGTCCGTACATCAGTTCCTCGACAAACTCAACGCATTTGAAATCCAGCAACTGGAAGCTGGGTTCCATGCGCCGGTACAGGGGCAGACTGATTTTCCAGGGCCGGGTAAACACAGCCGGGTCTTCAATGGTGGCCTCGTAGGCTAAATGGTTGGGGCCCATGGGCGTGTAGCGCTCCACCACATGTAATTGCTCACTGTGGTAGTTGCCGGCCCGATCAAACCAGCTGTCGGGGAACAAGCCCGTGACATCCAGCACCAGAGTGTCGCCATCCCAGCTGGCTACCGACTGGCCCATCCAGGTGTCGATCGGTGCCGGGCCGGGGTCATCACTATAAATATTACGGACTGCAGCGGCGTATTGATAGGCGATAAAGAAGCTGCTGTCACCCTGGAAAATCTGGAATGGGTAGGGCATATAGGTGGCCCTGGGAACACCGGGCAGGTAGCACTTGATCTCGGGGTCACGATCCAGCCACTCCTTGCGGTTTAGATCACGCTTCGCCAAGGCCTCCGGTTTGTAGGGAATTGGGCCACCTTCAACAATGCCCATGCCAGGAGGTACGGCACCCACCGCACCCAGTGCCAACACAGGTTTTGCCGGTAGCGGGCCCATAGGGCCCTCACGCAGTGCCATGGCAGGACGCGCCATATGCCGCTCAATATCGTAGTTGGCCTCGCCCAGGGACTGCCATATGCCGTTGAGGTCGGGGTGTACACCGTCGGGGCCGCGCGGTGCGACATAGTCGGCCGTGTTGCCCGACGAAGGGTATAATGACACGATGGCAGCAAATAAAACGGGGAGTAATTTCATGGATTCCCTTGTTGTTCGGTAAAGCCGGGCGTTATTGTTGCAATTTTATACTCACGGCGCCACAACGTGCGAATCAACCATAAACGGATTATCGAAGCTCACTGCATCTCCGACTGCCTTCCCCGGCACGGGAAACAGTCGCGCTGACAGCGGCTTTTCCCAACGATTCGCCAGGGATGCCACATCGTGGATCAGAGCTGCGAGTTGATCTACCGTTGTCGAACCCGGCAATGGAACGACATCCAAACCCGTACCGCAGACACTTGAATACAGGAGCAATTCCTGAACGCCGAAGCGTCCCTCGCTCATTCGCCTGGCCAAAACAGGATCTTCAAGTGGCGGCAACATTAAACCCGAATATCCGCATGTCTCTGCGGATACACCTTGAATTGCACTGGTAACCGCCGCGCAGGCCGATAAGGTTGAACTGCTGCCAAAAGGGGCGCCGGTCAGTGACTCGATCACCTTGCCAATACTCGCATCAACGCCCGGTGCCGGAGAGACGTCGACCCCGTTGTAGTTCCAATCGAGTTCATTGGATATAGAGGCAGCAATCTCTGCTATCGGCCCGATCGCCCTCTCCAGCGCCGCAGTCATCCTCCGTCCCCCCTCTGCGAGATCTACCACACCGGGCCTATCAGACAATCCGGCGACGGCTGCGCCGAGAAGATTAGGCGACTCCAGCCCGATTCCGAATGCATCGGGCCCTTCGTGAAATGCTGCCGGATAAAATGGTGTGCGCGTGGGACTGTGGGCTATGGCCGCAAAACGAAAATTGCCCTCGCCTCCTTTCGTATCGCGTCCCACTTGTTTAATGGCATCCGCTGCCGCCCTGACAGACTTGCCGTGAACACCGCCGTCCGAGGATGCAACATTGACAGTCAGTGACGTGGCAGATGTTGCCCGAATAAGTTCCGATGTCCAGGCCCCGAACTCTGGATCATAGTCGTCTGAGTTGATAACCGGCCCCACGTTCAGCATGACGCCGTTTTCAGCAGCGATAGCATCCAGCGCCCCGATCATTTCGATGGTCTCGCCGTTCAACCAGTTGCGTCGATAGAGCGAAAGCGGTTGCGTGGCAACGCGGATCGTCTGCACGACATAGCCTTCATCGCGAAATCGGGTCCGCGCATTGTCGAGAAACCTAATGACAGCCTTTAGGCGGCCGATGTCGTCGATTGACGCGAGCTCAATACCTGCGGTAATGGTACGGATATTGAAGGGAAACTCCGTTCGAGAGGAAAAACCAAAGGATGGCATGGCCATCCCGACCCCAAGCAAACCGACTATTTCTCGACGTGAAAAGGTGTTTTGCGGCATTACTTCTATTCCATGCTCGCGGCAGCGGGGAGCCAATAATCTACTGATGTGGACTGCGCTGTCAACAGCGGCTTGCCACTTTTTTGACGACTTACTATACTGCCGGGCATCGTCGCGTTTTATCGACAGTAATTGTTCCCGGTGCACCGTGAACAGACTTCCTCGCTGGCCTTTTTTAATAACTGAAATTTCTTATATGAAACCACTATCGATCGCTACAATTATGCTGTTTCTGGCCCTCACCGGGTGTGCCAATCCTGGCGGTGAAACCGCTAGTGATCCTGGTGACATTTCAGTAGAGCGGTTGTTTGAGTCATTTTCTGCATTCAAAATGCGCATAAATCCTGTTGAGGCCACCAAAATTGGGGACAACCAATATAATGACTATGTGGCGAATTATGTTTCGGAGCCCTATCGCAAAAAATTAATCGAATCCTACTCAAATTATCTGGATGCCATCGGCAAACTTAATGTCGATGAACTCACAGAATCCCAGCAATTAAGTGTTCAGGTAATGAAATGGGATTGTGAAGTAAAGCTGGAAGGACTCACAAATAATCTGGTTACCATAGCCTCCCCAATCTACGACATTCCGCATTTTCAGTTGATGCCCATTTCCCAGACCTCAACGTTCCACCTGTATTTTAACGAACTAGGGAGTGGATCAAGCGTACAGCCCTTTCACACTGTACAGGATTATGACAACTGGCTATCGCGGGTAGATGATTATATTGAATGGATACAAACCTCCATGGACAATATGAGACAAGGCGTTGATCTCGGGGTGGTATGGCCAAAACCAATCATTGAAAAAATGATCGGTCCTATACAGAGCCTGATTGTTGAACCTGCTACAGACCACTTGTTCTATCGACCTGTGAAATCGATGCCAGAGGATTTTTCACTAGAGGACAGAACGCGGTTAGAGGTGGCCTATCGAAAAATGATAAGCGACAAGATCAATCCAATACACCAGGAATTACTGATCTTTCTTACCGATGTCTATTTACCCGCGGGGACAAATTACTCTGGAATCCGAGACTTGCCCAATGGAAAGGAAACGTATCAGTATTTAATAAAGTACCACACTACAACCAATATGACCCCCGATGAGATATTTGAGCTAGGAAAGAGAGAGGTTGATAGGATATCGGGGGAAATGGAGACTTTGAAAGAGGAAATCGGATTTAGCGGTAACTTGAGATCTTTCTTTGATCACATAAGAAGCAGCCCGCAGCAGATGCCATTTACAACGCCAAATCAGGTCATTGAGAATTTTGATGCCATCCACGAGACCATGAAACCTCGTTTAGAACGACTGTTTGACCTAAAACCCAAGGCCGGCTTCAGAGTTGAAAGAATAGCGGCTTTCAAGGAGGCCTCTTCAGCGGCACACTATGTTCCCGGAACCAAGGACGCATCCCGGCCAGGTGTATTCTATGTCGGGATTCCCGATGCGCAGAATTACAACAAGTATGCGGACGAAGCGCTGTTCTTACACGAAGCGGTTCCCGGTCATCACTATCAGTTGTCTTTACAGCAGGAAAACAAGAACTTGCCCGCGTTCCTACACCCCGAAAGCATCTCCGTATTTGTCGAAGGCTGGGCGCTTTATGCAGAATCACTGGGAAGTGAATTAGGGTTGTATAGCGATCTTTATCAGAAGTTTGGTATGTTGAGCATGGAAATGCATCGGGCTATCCGACTGGTAGTTGACTCAGGCATGCATGCCAAAGGCTGGACCCGAGAGCAAGCCATTCAATATTCATTAGATAACGAAGCAGAGTCGGAGGCGTCGATCATTTCAGAAATCGAGCGCTACATGGCCACCCCCGCGCAAGCGCTATCTTACAAGCTAGGGCAATTAAAAATTAGGGAGCTACGGACGCGTGCCGAAGTTTCATTGGGAGAAGCATTTGATATTAGAGAGTATCATAATCAAGTGCTCAACTCCGGCAGCCTTCCTCTTGTTCTGTTAGAGGATAAAATAAGCAGGTGGATAAAAAGAGAGCAGAAAAAAAAATCTATCTGAGTTGAAAAGCGCAGGGGCAAAAGGAGGGCTATTTGGCAGGCTTGTAGTCACTCTCTCCTTGCTTTATCTTTCATGCCATAGGCGAGAGTCCAGAGAGCAATCCACCCAACTTCGTTAACATGTGGACAGAATTAAACCCTATAACCTGAGGAAGATTACAAAAATGATTTATCACACGGTTGAAAGCTTAAAAGGAACGGACCGGGACGTGCAAGCCAACGGTTATACGTCAATGCGGTTCCTGCTAAAAAAAGACAATATGGGATTTACAATGACAGAGTCTTTCGGCGAGGCGGGTTTCTCGGAGGAAGTCGAGTACGTTGAAAATATGGAAGCCGTTTATGTCATCGAAGGGACGGGAACAATTGAACTACTTGATACCGGTGAAACGTTCAAAATTGCGCCCGGGGTTTTTTATGCCTTCGACAAGCATGAGCGTCATCGCTACCACTTAGAAACCGAGGTGCGAGCCATTGCCGTCATGAACCCGCCATTAGTCGGCGACGAGTCTATCGACGCATCCGGAAAGCTCCCAGGGACATAGACCGCCTGCAGGTCACTTTTTGAATATGCCCCTATCTTCCGTTTTACAGGTAAAAGAAAACCGACTCAGGTTTCCCGCCGCAGATTTTCTGGCCATTTGTTTGCTGTTTTCGACCCTCGCCACAGCCTGTTCAAGTGACCTGCAGCAGTCGGCCCTACCCGCCGGTGCGACCGTACTCGCCTTCGGCGACAGTGTAACCCATGGAAATGGCGCCGGTCCGGAGGAGGATTATCCGGCGCTGCTTGCGGCGAGCACACAATGGAATGTGATCAATGCGGGCATACCCGGAGACACCGCCCGCAAGGCCCGCCAGCGCATTCAGGCCCTGCTGGTAGAACACCGGCCGGAGTTGGTGATAGTCGAACTGGGAGGGAACGACTTCCTGCGCAAACGACGACCTGCAGACGTCAAGGAGGATCTGCGGGCCATAGTCAGGCAGACACTGGATTTCGGGGCCACCACGGTGCTGGTGGCGGTACCACATCTGTCACTGATGCGCGCGGGTATCGGCTCCCTCAGGGATGCAGACATCTACGCACAACTGGCTGTCGAGGAGGGCATCCCCCTGATTACAGATGTTTTTTCAGATGTCCTGTCAGATGAGGATCTAAGGGCAGATCGAATTCATCCCAATGCAAAGGGTTACAAGGTGCTCACCGAGGGCTTTATTGAGCAATTGGGAGAAGTAGGAATTTACCGCGACTGAACTTTTTCCTGCCCGATACCAGTGGAGTACTTTACTGCCTGACTAATGTCACCCTAGCCCTGCGTGCGCAGAGCTTCTCTAGCGCAGACTGGCGTTAATATTGTGCAACACCTTGTCTCCTGGACATAAATCGGCTGCAGATAGCTGATTGAGGGGGCGCTGGGAGGTACCCAGTACCTCGTGCAACTCTGTGGAGTCCATGTCCATGTAGATGAGACCGGTGAGAATTTCTTCGTTTCTCCTGTGTTCATCCAGAGCAGCCATTGCCGACATGCGATCGAAGGGATCGAGTGACTCGGCCACCTTATGCAGGTGTACTACGGAGCCATCGTGCAAGGTGACCTCGTAAGTACTTCCCGGCTGGTAGCGGGTGGTAATCTCGTCACGCATTGGGACAAAATCTACGATGCCGCCAGCCCTGGCATGCTCGCGCACGTAGTCGTAGTTCTTGGTGGATGTTTCATTGTTATTAAAGGTCACACAGGGCGAAACCACATCGATCAGTGCGAAACCGCGATGCGTCATTCCAGCCTTTATGAGGGGAATGAGCTGCTCCTTGTCACCAGAAAAACTTCTAGCGACAAAGGTGGCGCCCGATTGTAGCGCCAGAGCTGGCAGATCAATTCCATTGAAGGGGTTGGGATCATTCTTCTTACTGGCAGACCCCTGGTCAGCGGTTGCAGAATCCTGCCCCTTGGTCAGACCGTAACACCCGTTATTCATGACCACGTAGACCATATTCAGATTACGCCGTATCACGTGGATAAACTGGCCCATTCCAATTGACGCGGTATCGCCGTCTCCCGACACGCCCAGATAGATTAAATCCCGATTAGCCATTGCCGCGCCCGTAACCACAGAGGGCATTCGGCCATGAACCGAGTTAAAACCGTGTGATTTACCTAGAAAATACGCGGGCGACTTGGAGGAGCAGCCAATTCCCGACAGTTTGGCTATTTTATGCGGCGCAATGGACAACTCGTGGCAGGCTCTTATGATGCAGGCGCTAATGGAATCGTGGCCACAGCCGGCACACAGGGATGAGATCGAACCCTCGTAGTCGGCCTTGGTGTAGCCCAGTGCATTCCTGGGAAGGCTTGGATTTCGAAACTTTGGCACCTGATATGTCATCACTATTCTCCAGCGTCGTCGGCGGCTTGCTCAGGCCGCAGCGGCGTAATGTTATGGCCAGGTATTTGCTGCAAAATCTGCTTCCGAATGTTGCGTGCACTGATCGGTGTGCCATCAAAGCACAATACCGATTTCAATTTATCCGGCCCAAGTTCAAATTCAGCCATTAGCAATGTACGTAGTTGAGCATCCCTATTTTGCTCGATAACAAACACTCGTTCGTGGCTGTGAAGAAACTCCTCGACCTCCTTATCGAAGGGGAAGGCGCGAACTCGCATGGCGTTCAGGTATATGCCATCCTCCACCAGGTAATCAACGGCCTCTCGCGATGACTCCTCGCTGGTCCCAAAAAACAGCACCGCGGTGTCGGTCTTCTGAGAGGCCAAAAATACCTCCGGGCCGGGCACATACTCTTTGATAGTCTCCCATTTTGCCATGAGCCTAAGCATGCACTTTTCGTATTCCTCTCCCTTTTCAGTGTACGCTGCATATTCATCACGGGACGTCCCCCGAGTCACGAATGCGCCTTTTTCGGGATGGGTACCGGGATACGTACGATAGCAAATACCGTCGCCATCAACGTCGAGATAACGGCCGAATTGCGTCATATCTTCCAGCTGCTGGGCATTTAAAACCTTGCCGCGATCAAACTCCCTTTCGTCATCCCAGTGCAGTGGCTCAGACATATTGTCGTTCATCCCCAGGTCCAGATCAGCCATCAAAATGACCGGTGTTTGCAAACGCTCGGCCAGATCAAACGACAGCGCCCCAAAGTCGAAACACTCTTTTGGGGTGGAGGGAAACAACAGGACCTGCTTGGTGTCGCCGTGGGATGCATAGGCGGCCGACAGAATATCGGACTGCTGTGTACGGGTTGGCATACCCGTTGAGGGTCCAGCTCGCTGCACATCGAACACCACCGTTGGCACCTCGGCATAATAGGCCAACCCGATGATCTCACTCATGAGCGATATTCCTGGGCCACTGGTTGCAGTGAAGGACCTGGCCCCATTCCAGCTGGCACCAACCACCATACCGATTGCTGCCAGTTCATCCTCTGCCTGTATGATGGCGTAGTTTTTTTTGCCGGTACCCGGGTCGATACGCAATCGTTTAGCGTACCTCTCAAATGAATCGATCACCGATGTAGAGGGCGTCAGTGGATACCAGGCAACCACGGAGGCGCCACCGTACAGGGCCCCCAGGCCCAGTGCCGTATTGCCATCCAACATGATTTTGTCGCCGACCTTATCCGACCGGGTGACCCGAATTCCAATCGGGCATTCAAAGTTTGCCTGGGCGTATTGGTGGCCCAATTCCAGGGCATGAATATTGGGTAATACCAGTTTTTCCTTTCCCTTGAACTGGTCTGATACCAGTGCCGTTAATACCGCAAAGTCGATATCCAGCAGCGCTGCCAGCGCACCCACGTAAATCACATTTTTAAACAATTTGCGCTGTTGTGGTTCCTTGTATTGATCACTGCAAATTTGGGTCAGTGGCAAACCGATGGTGGTGACATCGTCGCGAACCAGATGCCTATCCAATGGCTTGGTATTATCGTAAATGAAGTAACCCCCAGGCTCTACCTCCTGAATATCCGATGGCATGCTTTGAGGGTTGACAGACAGCATGATATCGACACCGCCACGACGGCCCAGATAACCCTCCTCACTGACTCTGACCTCATACCAGGTCGGCATGCCCTGAATATTGGATGGAAATATGTTCTTTGGGCACACCGGCAACCCCATGCGAAACAGGGCTTTGGCAAACAGGTGGTTGGCACTGGCCGATCCAGTGCCATTGACATTGGCAAATTTGATAACAAAATCGTTGACGGCTTCCAGAGGCTTCACTACTTATTGACCCGCATAGCTTAAATTGTAGATGTACTTTTGCATGTCCCAGGCGGTCGTCGGGCAGCGCTCGGCACACAGACCACAATGCAAGCAGACATTCTCATCCTTTACCATGACTCGCCGGGTGGGCAGAGCGGCCGAAACATAAAGGTCTTGTGCCAGATTTTGCGCTGGCGCCGACAATGTCGAGCGCAATTCGGTCTCCTCTGCATTCCCGACAAAACTAATACAATCGGTGGGACACACGTCCATACAGGCATCGCACTCAATACAGCGATCCTCCATAAAAACGGTCTGCACATCGCAGTTCAGGCAGCGCCCGGCCTCGTTGTACCCTGTGGCAGAATCGAATCCGAGCTCAACTTCCAACTTTCGGTCCGCCAGGACTTCTTCCAGCGGCGCCATGGGAACGACATAGCGTTCGTCCGGTTTCACTGCGTTGTCATAAATCCACTCGTGAACACCCATTTTCTGACTCAACAGATTGGTAAAGGGTGCCGGTCTGTCCGAGACTGACTTGCCCTGACAAAACAGGTGAATACTGGTCGCCGCCTCATGGCCCTGCGCGACCGCAGTGATGATATTATCTGGCCCGAAGGCAGCATCGCCACCAAAGAACACTTTCGAGTTGGTGGACTGGAAGCTCACTTTGTCCACCACCGGCATGTCCCACTTGCCAAACTCAATGTCCTGGTCACGCTCTATCCATGGAAAAGCATTGTCCTGGCCAATGGCGACCAATACTTCATCCGCTTCCATAAACACCCAGTCCTCGCCCGTCGGAATGAGACTGCGCTTACCATTGGCGTCGTATTGTGCCTCAACTTTCTCAAACAGCATGCCTTTGAGATTGCCATCCTCAATGACATACTCCTTAGGCGTGTGGTTGTCGAATATGGGGATGCCTTCATGAATGGCATCCTCCTTCTCCCACGCAGAGGCCTTCATGTCACCGAAGGGGCTGCGGACCACGATTCGCACATCTTCACCACCCATGCGACGGGCCGAGCGGCAGCAGTCCATAGCGGTATTACCACCTCCCAAAACCAGTACTCGCTTGCCAATTACATGGGTGTGTTCAAAGGCCACATTGGCTAGCCAATCGACACCTAAATGAACCTTGTCGCCGGCTTCGTCCAGGCCGGGCAGATCCAGGCCCCTACCGCGGGGCGCCCCGGTTCCTACGAATACCGCGTCGTAGTCTTTTTCCAGGATCTCCTTCATGCTATCAATCTGCGTATCAAAAAAGGTCGTTACCCCCCTTTCGACAATGTAGTTTACCTCCTCGTCTAATACTTCCTCTGGCAGTCTGAAAGACGGAATCTGACTACGCATCATACCGCCACCGGCAAATTGATTGTCGTAGATGTCGATACTGTAACCCAGGGGAGCGAGGTCTCGGGCCACAGTAAGAGAAGCGGGGCCAGCGCCGATAAGTGCGACCCGTTTTCCATTTTTCGAGACAGGAACAGGGGGCAGGAGGTGCTCTATATCATCTCTCTTGTCGGCGGCCACACGCTTCAGTCGACAAATCGCAACGGGCTCTTCCTCAACCCGACGACGACGACAGGCCGATTCACAGGGTCGATCGCAGGTACGCCCGAGAATTCCCGGGAAGACATTGGACTGCCAGTTAATCATATAGGCGTCGGTATAGCGCTCGAGAGCAATCAGGCGGATATATTCAGGTACCGGTGTATGTGCAGGGCAAGCGTACTGACAGTCAACTACCTTATGGAAGTGTTGGGTGTTTTTTATATCGGTAGGCTTCACAGACCAAATCCACTACGGTTAAAAAAGACATAACGCCGACTGGATTGTGTCATAGATAGTGTTGTATTTCACTAGTTGATAGACACGGGGGTGCCAACCCCTATTGCCCTGTAAGATAGAGATGAATTACTTAAGAGCATCTACTGCACACCGGGTTTCTTTATCAATCCCGGCAATATTCTCTGCCTGATCAACTTGCGCAAGCCTTCATGACCAATTGAGTACCTGCCGGGAAATAGAATCATCGACATGGCGAAGCTAGACATAAGTTCTGCTATTTCTATTCCCTGGTCTTCGAGGTCCGGGCGAACTTCAACAAGTGGGCCTGCAACCATTTGCGAAAACACAAGGGTTGCATCGTCAGAAAAAGTCCTGGCCCTTAATGCAGTTGCACACTCATTATCCAATACCAGAGAGAGATACTTTTACTATAACTGTTAATATGATAATTCATCATGCATTATAGATCAGTTCCTGTATATAGGGTCTGTGAGTTGTGAGCTATCCTCTAATTGGGCGGCGACCAACCAACTTTCGCCTCCATTTATGGTAAATAGGCCTAAAAAAGGGCACTGAAATTGCCCGTGCTGGATTTCGATAGAAATACAAAGGAAAGGAAACATGGCTCAACATATGACCAACCTCCGCGACAGACTCGGCGCTTTACGTGGCCTGTTGAAGGTAAGCGATGATGAATTCAATACGTATATGGGAACCTATGGCGCACTGTTCGCAAATTCACCAGAAAACACCAAAGCTGATTACGAGAACGGCGTTCCAATGCAGGGCTACAGGCAGGGCAGCAGCAAGGAACTGGAGCGACTTTACAAAATTATCCATTTGCTATGCACCCTCGGTTCCGTTGAAAAAATGTATATGCCCCCTGTTCTTGATCCTAGTAAATCGGTCATGGAGAACCAGATTCTTTTAGAAGAAAAAATGGCAAAGGATCTCAATGTCGGCCCTGACTCCAAGGTTCTAGAAATTGGATGTGGTTGTGGTGCAATCGCTACCAGCATGGGGGAAATTACAGGCGCCACCATGTACGGCATGAATATTGATCCATC
Organism: Halieaceae bacterium; assembly: GCA_018657645.1. Lineage (GTDB taxonomy): Bacteria > Pseudomonadota > Gammaproteobacteria > Pseudomonadales > Halieaceae > JBALVT01. The sequence continues at coordinate 14,478 of JABHWT010000318.1, forward strand.
GCAGATCGAAAAAGCATGGTTAAATCCCAAATTGCAAAAAGAGAACTTTACGGTCGGTGATTTCAACGTACCTCTCGAGTACGAGGACAACACTTTTGATGCGGTTTACGCCATACAACCGATGACTTACGTCAGCGATCCGGAATTCACGCTTAGGGAAGTACTCCGCATCTTGAAACCAGGTGGAATATTTGGTTTCAATGACGTTGCAGCATTAGACGACTATGATCGCGACAACACCAACCACAGGTTATTGATTCAGCATACCCGTGAACTCACCGTATTCGGCGGTTTCTGGCATTACAAGTACTGGGAAGATACGTTCAAAAATGCGGGGTTTGATTTGCTGATATCCCACGAGCAGGGTGCAGTTGAGAATATAAAAAAGGAGGTCGCTCTGTACGATAAATATGAAACCTTGTTCTCATTTTTATCGGCAATCCGTGTGGTTCCCCGCAGGCTCTTTGAGTTGATTCGTCGTATACACGCCAATGCGAGCTCGTACATCAAGGCGGAAGAAGAGGGATTGTTATCCCTGAATTGGTACTCTGTGATGCAAAAACCGCAATGATCTGGGCCTGTTTATACTCCCCCGGAAGGGGCATAGATTTTTTTTGACATGCTGCTAGACCGCGATTCAACCCACCCATAGAACGGTCGAAACCCGGGCGTCATTGGAGATAAATTCGAAGGTTGCACTGACGCTGACCAGTCCGGTTATAATGGAAGGCGCTATATTCTAGGTTCGCTTCTGACAAACAGAAAGTCACTAAACCAACCGTCACGCTCCACGGAGCACACCTCTACAAAGTTATGTGAACACAGGTAGTCATGGGTCTCTTGATATAGGCTTTGTCCGTGATATATCTCCCGCACCTCCAACTCGACAATAATATAGTTCACGCTGGTAATTCGTTTACCTAGGCCCCTGAGCGCATGTAATGCAGCGCCTTGCACATCGATACATAACAGGTCGATGACGTCGATGTTTTGATCACGGCAGTAGTCCTCAAGGCGCACAGCTTGCACTTTAATTTTTTCTTGCTCGTATTTCTGTGTGTATGTATTTTTTGTCAAAAAGCAGGACGATGCGCCTATATTTGAGAAGGGCTTCCCGTACCTTTCAAAAACCGCATTTCCGTTCTCCAGGGATGCGGAGGTCACTGGATAGAAATCGATCTCCTCATTTTGATCCCACACAGCCCTATTGACTAGTCGAATGCGTGACTCTCCGGCCAAGTTGACCGTGCAAAGAGCCACGCCATGAGGGTTACATTCGAAACAAGTAACATCCGCGTCAAAGTAGTCTCGTAGTGCTATGCCATCCGCGCCGTCTCTGGCCCCAAGCTCGAAAATTCGGTCTATTTTTCTACGCGGAATATATTTCAAAAAATCTCTATTGAGATAATCCGAATAGGGGAGATTTCTTACATACAGGCCACGAATTAGTGCAGCAAAGCGCGAGGTCAAGCCAATGTTCATATCTCATTCGATCCTGGGCCGCAAGCGAACAAACCTGGCGAAGAAGCAGTTCGCTGCGCGAAAGAGGTATATTAGCAAGCGATGTAATTCGAGGCTATCCGGGTCAGGTCTCCCGTTTCCCACCCGAATCAATGGTTTCGGCTTCAATACAGGTGGCCCAGCTGATAGCATCCTATCTCCGTAGGGGTGTTTTCCCTGGAACACCCACATCTTGCCACCACCAGGGGGCCGTGTGCACCCTGTGTGCATTATTACTGTATTTCAGTGTTTTTTGGGGGGGGGTATCAACAAAATAAATAGATTATTCTCCGTAGCGCCGATGCTCGACTGGTCCGACCGTCACTGTCGGTATTTCTGGCGACTGCTGACCAAAGAGGCCCTGTTGTATACCGAAATGATCACCACCGGCGCCTTGATTCACGGAGACAGGAAGCGCTTTTTGGAGTTCAGCCCAGAGGAACATCCGGTGGCATTGCAATTGGGAGGCAGCGACCCGGCAGATCTTGCTCGCTGTGCGCGCTGGGCGCAGGAGAGGGGCTATGATGAGGTCAACCTTAATTGTGGCTGCCCCTCGGATCGCGTCCAATCTGGCATGTTTGGCGCCTGTTTAATGGCACACCCGCAGCGCGTTGCCGATTGTACCAAGGCAATGCTGGATGTCTGCGACATCCCTGTTACGGTCAAACACCGGATTGGCATCGACGACATGGAGTCATACGAGCAACTCATCGATTTCATCGAGCCGATAGCCCAAGCGGGCTGCACCGTGTTTATCGTGCATGCACGCAAAGCCTGGTTACAAGGCCTTTCTCCAAAAGAGAACAGGGAAATACCGCCGCTGAATTACCCCTGGGTTTACAGGCTCAAACTGGATTTCCCACACCTGACCATTGTGATTAATGGTGGCATTCACAGCCTGTCTGAGTGCAACACTCATCTGCCACGGGTGGATGGCGTCATGGTAGGCCGCCAGGCCTACCAGGATCCGTGGATGTTAGCCCAGGTGGATAACACACTATTTGGGATAGACAAACCGCCGCCAAGCCGCGATGATGTCATGAATGCCCTGTTCCCCTATGTGGAAGCGCAACTCTCCCGCGGTGTACACCTGAACCACATTACTCGCCACATCCTGGGGTTCTACCAGGGAGTTCCGGGCGCCAGAAAATTTCGGCGCCACCTGAGCGAAAATGCGCACAGAGAGGGCGCTGGGCTGGACGTTTTAAGGGAAGCGTACGCACTGGTCAGCCAGACCCAGGCACAGCATCGATCAGTTTCGACGTCACAATTAACAGGAAATGAATCCAATGGCCAGTAAACTCGAACAACTCAAGGCGATGACCGACGTCGTGGCCGACACTGGCGACATAGAAGAGATAAAGCGCTTCGCGCCCCTGGACGCCACGACCAACCCTTCCCTCCTGTTAAAGGCCGCTGCCCTGCCCCACTACGGCGCACTTCTGGATCATGCCAAACGCTGGGCCACGGACCAGGGCGGCTCCAGCGCCGAGCAGCAGGCCAACTGTTGCGACCGTTTCGCGGTGGATGTGGGCCGTGAAATTCTGGAGATTATCCCGGGACGAATATCAACCGAGGTGGACGCCCGTTTGTCATTTGATACTCAGGGTAGCGTCGAGCGAGCGCGCAAATTGATTGCCATGTACGGCGCTGCCGGTATCGACAAGACTCGCATTTTGATAAAAACAGCCTCCACCTGGGAGGGTATTCGGGCCGCCGAGACGCTTGAAAAAGAAGGCATTAACTGCAATCTGACCCTGCTATTTGGCTTTAGCCAGGCCGCGGCCTGTGCCGATGCCGGGGTGTTTCTAATATCGCCTTTCGTAGGGCGAATTCTGGACTGGTATATGGCCAATACTAGCCTGACGATAGACTCGCCCATGGATGATCCGGGCGTACAGTCGGTGACACGGATTTACAACTATTACAAGAAAAATGGCTATGAAACCGTTGTAATGGGAGCGAGCTTCCGCAACACCGGCGAGATTGAGGCGCTATCTGGCTGTGACCGGCTCACTATCAGCCCCAATTTACTGGAATCCCTGGCCGCTGACGATGGCCCGCTCAAGCAACAACTGTCTGCCGACGTTGTCGAGTCGGACGACCCGAAAAACAGCCCCGACGAGGCCGAGTTCCGCTACCAATTAAACGATGATGCGATGGCCACCGAAAAGTTGGCTCAGGGCATTCGCGGATTTGTGGCCGATCAGGTCAAGCTCGAACAATTAATTCGCTCGCGATGATCCGGGCACTGAAGGCACTTTTCGAGCTGCCCCCCCAGGACAGCACAGCCTCCGAAGCACACCGCGTGCAACTGGCCGCCGCCGCCCTGCTGATAGAAACCGCGCGCGCTGATTTTACCCAAAGCCCCTCGGAGGAAGCAGCGCTGGAGGTGCTATTGTGCAACACACTTGCGTTGGACAAGGCAGAGGTAGATCAGTTGATTGAGCTAGCCGACGATCACGTAGACAACGCCATATCACTGTACGAATTTACCCGCGAAATCAACGACCACTATGGGCCCGAGCAGAAGCGGCAGCTGATAGCAGCCATGTGGGCCGTGGCCTATGCAGATGGCGATCTCGATAAATACGAGGAGCACCTGATTCGACAGGTCGCAGATCTTATTTACGTTCCCCACCGGGACTACATCAAAAGCAAGCTGGCGGCAAAGCCGTAGCTGCCAAGGTATTTTCCAGAGGTGCCCTAGTGCTCCAGCGCCGCCATGAGATCCTGAAACCGTTCCCGATTTTCTTCGGAGATACCCATTAGGGCGCGATGTGCCTCCACCACTTTTTCCTTCACCACCTGTTCACTGCCCATCACTACCGGAATTTCCTGTACTCCCTCCGCACCGGTGCAGTCGCCCTCGCGCAAATCGAATAAACGCTGAAAACCCATGCTTTTTAACAGGCGGCTAATGCTCGCATTACAGGAGTATATAACCGGGCTAAAACCAAACTGCTCCTTCACCCTCAGAGCCAGTTTGGCAAGCAATCCCAGGGTCGTGCTGTCGATACCCCGGGCACCACAAAGGTCAATCCAGACGCTGGCAAACTCGGGATCTTCGTACATCTTGCTAACGTAATCGTCTATGGTCGTAGACAAGGTCAAACGGACATCGCCAACCAGGCGTATAACATAGGCCCCATTGCTGCTCGCTGCGAGTATTCTGCCATTGTGCATGTCAATCACGCTTACTTATAAACAGGGCTGCAATATCATCCGGGGCGGTTTCCACATTTTCCAATCCCAGTTGAACGACCAGTTCCCCAGGGGAGTCTGCAGTTTGCTCAAAGACTTCCAGAAAGTACCTTTCTTTTTCTATCAGGTTCTCGGGGGGAAGAATCTCCAAAATACCATCGGAGAACAGGGCCATCATAAAACTGTCAGGAAGATCAATGAGATGCTGTTCAAACAACGCCTCTTCCATGATGCCCACGGCCGACCCCTCTCCCCGAAGATAGCGTGTACCCTCCGGGCACACCAGTACAGGTTGCGGCAAATGCCCCGCAACACTGTAACTCAATGTGTTGGCTTTCATGTCAAGAAGACCAACAACCATTGTCGCAAACTTACCCACGCCCAGGTCCAGCAGCTCCTTGTTGGCCAGCTTGAGCATTGCAATCGGGCTCATTACAGTATCGTCATTACGCCGCATATAATCAGATCGTTTGCGCGCAAACAGGTTCTTCAGCAGTACCGTGGTGAACGCCGAAGAACTACCGTGACCCGAGACATCCGCCATGAAAAACGTCACGTGATGATCGCCTACCGTGAAGTAGTCGGTAAAATCACCACTGAGGTATAGCGAGGGAATGACGGTATGGCTAAATACATAACTCCCCAAAACCAGCGGTGATACGGGAAGCATACGCAGCTGCACCTGGCGTCCCGCTTGCTGATCCTGCTCCAGTGTTTTTACCGTGCCACGCAATTCGAGGTTAGCCACTTCGAGCGAGGCCCTGGACTCCTCAAGCTCCCGTCTCAAGCGACGTTGGCGCACGCAACGATTCAGGGCTTTATCCAGTGCATCGGCATCTTCGATGGGGAGCACAAAAAAGTCGCTGGCACCCAGGCGCAGGGCCGTCATCATTAATTCCGCCTCTGCGGTGTCGCTAAGCATGATGGCAGGCACCTGAACATCCATCTCCCGAAGGGTTCGACGGGCTTCCTCCCAGGAAACACCCTGCAAATTCAGCTGGCATAGAATGACGTCGACCTCACTACCGGTGCCCAGCGAAAAATGGGAGTTAAAAACATCGGTAATAATAGCGGAGCTGAATCCGAAGGACGACACTATGCCTTGCAGCGCTTCGGCGCGCGACAGGTCATCGTCAATAATGAGTACGTTCCCGTTGGAGGCCATCACGCGGACTCTTGATGGTGGTTTCGGCGAGACACTACGCCGATCTCCGGGCACAGGCAACAGGCTTTAGTATGCTTTGGGCAGGATTTCACAGCTTTTCTAAATATTTTGTGCTTTTTTAGAACTCTTCGTCCCAATCACCTTCTTCAAAATCGGAAAAATCGTCAGCGACGATACCATCGCTAACAAAATACTCGCGCTGTTGTAGATAGGCATCCCGCACAAAAATATAGCGATCACCTGTCATTAATTCATCGACCTTCAACAATCCCGCTCTGACATCTGTGACTTCCAAGGCGTACAGGGAGTTGCGCAAGGCCACATCATCGATCTGAAACTGAAGTGAACCGTAGGCATCGACTATGGTTCCGGTGCCGCTACGCAGGGTACGCGGGCCAAAAAACGGCACCATCAGATAAGGCCCCGACCCCACACCCCAAATTGCCAGGGTATGACCAAAATCAGTGCGGTAGGGTTCAATACCCATACCGGTGGCCACGTCAAACAAGCCCAGAAGTCCAAACGTGGAATTCACTACAAAGCGACCACCGTCTTTAGCTGCGCCCCCTAATCGCCCCTGTAGCACGGCGTTGACAGCGGCATTGGCGTCCCACAGATTGGAAAAAAAATTGCTGACTCCCCGCTCTGCCACATCCGGCATAACGAAGCGGTAGCTGCGCGCCAAAGGTCGAATAAAATAGGTGTCCATCCCGTCATTTATAGCGAACATGGCTCGGTTTATCGGCTCCAGAGGATCGACATTTTCACCCTCACTCGCCGCCCTGGTGAGGGATAACGGTGTGATTAAACTAAAAACTAAGATGAGTCGAATCAGTTGCATGACGGTAATGAGTTTAAATTGAGGATTGAGGCACGAATTTTACGCCCAAACCTCCAATTCCCGCAAGCATTCGCAATGTACCCGTTTAGTTCGGATTATGCTTGAGCCAATTTTCAACCTTTTGCCACTGGGCCAGTAACCGCTTCTCGGAAACAGGCTGCCGGGTACCCAGACTCTGGGCAAACAGGGACACCCTGAATTCCTCCAGCATCCATCGATACAGGCTTGCTTCACCACACACGACATGGAGTGCCGGTCTGGATTTCTCCACTTGACACAGGGGCTCGCCTAGAGCCTCCAGCAAGCTCACATACTTCTGGTCCTTGGCATACTGCCCCGCCAGTTGCTCCAAACGAATTCGCAGCGCCTTTACATAACGCGGATATTGCGCCAACCATTGGGCCGGCGTATCCCGCATAAAGCCCGACGCAAACAGTCTCCCCAGTTGCATCTCAATATCCGAGCGGGTATCTGGCCACTTCCCGGAATCGAAAGCGGCCAGTTTAGTGCGCACCTCAGTCAGTACTTGCAATGTATTCAGGAGGATCTTTTCCAGTTCCAGGGCGGCGCTGATAATCTCGCCCTTACCGCGCTCCAACATCGCATTGAACGCCTCTTCCTTATAAGGTGTGTTGTCCTCGATTCGCATTGCCTGGGCATAGGATGCGTCGATCAAATCCTCCAGTATCTGGCCGCGGTCCAATCCGGCCCCTGCCAGTACCAGGTTGTACTGATTACCGCGCAGCATTTGTTTGCGCAGGTAGCGCAACTGCTGGCCACTTTGCAGACGCAACAGCCGTATCAGCCCCAGCCGATGCTGTGATTGAGCCTGTTCGGGATAATCAAACAGTTCAACAGCAATATCATCACCCGCATCCATCAGTGCAGGATAGGCGACGATATCCACCCCGGCCTGCCGAAAACGCCACTCCTCGGGCAAATCCCCAATATCCCAGCGCGTGACCCCGCTGCGGGCTGGCGATTGTTCTTTTGCCGAGGTGATCGTGTGGCGCATTGCCCCCCTGAGATCGGCGATCAACAGCTCGAGATTACGTCCCTGCTGAAGCAGTTCTCCCTCGGCATCTACAACCCGTATATTCATGCGGTAATAATCGTCTAACTTGTCTAGAGCCCAGTCCCGAGCACTCAGTTCCACGCCCCCGAGCTGGGACAGCCGCCGCGCCAGAATTTCCAGCAGATCGACATCATCCGCCTCCAGCCCGGTCAGAGCCCTGTCGACATAATCCGGGGCGGGCACCAGGTGCTTACGTTTGGCCTTGGGCAACCCCTTGACCAGTTGAATACATTTCTCCCGAATAAGGCCCGGCACCAACCAGCCAAATCGAAAGCGGGGCACCCGGTTCAGCAGTGCCACCGGTACCGTAACCGAGACTCCATCGGCAATATTCCCGGGCTCAAACAGGTAGCTCAGAGGAAACCGCATGTCGGCCCAATCGAGGTAGTCGGGAAACTGTTGCCCCACTGTCTCGCCGGGATCCCTGGCCAGAAGAATTTCCCGTGCTATACGCAGATCCTGGTCGGCGCCCCTGTTGCGTTTCAGCCAGCCCCGTATTCGACCTGCGGTATAGGCGTCATCGGGCAAGCGCTGATCGTAAAAATCGAATAACACCTGCTCGTCGGCGACGATATCGCGGCGCCGGGTCCGAGATTCAATCGCCTCCAGTTCCTCAACCAATCGCAGGTTGTGCTTTAAAAACCCGGGGGGCTGTCGGTATTTACCCGCAATCAATCCCTCCCTGATCAACAACTCCCGGGACTCAATGGGGTTGATCGGCGCATAGTGCACCGACCGTTTGTCGGCCACGGTGAGCCCGTAAAGTGTGATCCGCTGATAGGCCATAACCCGCCCGCTACGGGCCTGCCAGCGCGGTCCGTAGAAATGATACTTAAGAAGATCGGTATTAATCCCAAGCACCCACTCGGGATTAATTGCGGCGACAGTTCGCGCGTATACCCGGGAGGTCTCTACAATTTCAGCCGCCATTAACCACTTGGGGCCACTACGAAACAGGCTCGACCCCGGAAATATGTAGAGTTTACGGTTGCGACTCCCCTGGTATTCACCATTTTCGTGGAACTGGCCAATATTGCTGAGAAGTCCTGACAATAGCGCGATATGAATGCCGTCATAATTCTCCTCCTGCGGCGGAGCGGCGCGCGGCTTTAACTTAATCTGGCGACAGGCAATGGTTAATTGAAAGTGAACATCGCGCCACTCTCGAAGGCGCAGGAAGGATAGAAATTCTCGCTGACACAACTTCCGCAATTGATTTTGGCTCAGTGCCTGGCGCTGCTCCTCGAAGTAGCGCCAAAGATTCAACCAACCCATGAAGTCCGAGCGTTTATGCTTGTACCTGGCATGACATTGATCGGATTGCTGCTGCTTGTCAGCTGGCCGCTCTCTGGGATCCTGTACGGCCAGAGCACTGGCGATAATCAATACCTGTTCAAGACAATCCTGCCCGGCGGCTGCAATCACCATTCGGCCCAGGCGCGGATCAACAGGCAGTCGAGCCATCTGCCTGCCAGTCTCTGTCAGGTCCCCCCCCGAACTAACGGCCCCAAGCTCCTCCAATAATTTGTAGCCATCGCGCACCATGCGCGAGTCTGGAGGGTCAATAAACGGGAAGTCTTCCACGCTGCCAAGACGCAACAGCAACATCTGCAAGATAACCGCCCCCAGATTAGTGCGCTTTATTTCGGGATCGGTAAATGCCGGGCGACCACAAAAGTCGTCCTCGCTGTACAGCCGAATGCAAACACCAGCCTCAACTCGGCCGCAGCGTCCCTGGCGTTGATTAGCACTGGCCTGGGAGATTTGTTCAATCGGTAGTCGCTGCACCTTGGTGCGAAAACTGTAGCGACTGATACGCGCTTCACCGGGATCGATCACATAGCGAATGCCGGGGACAGTGAGTGACGTTTCTGCCACATTGGTAGCGAGTATCACGCGTATTCCGCGACCTGCAACCACATCAAACACTCGATTTTGCTCGGCCTGGCTCAATCGGGCGTACAGCGGTAACACGTCGAGTTGAGTATGGCGGCGTAGCACTTTGGCCAACTCGCGAATATCTCGCTCCCCAGACTGAAAGATCAGCACGTCGCCCCGTGGGCCGAATCTTCCCGCGTCGATATCTTCCACCAGGGAGGCTATCTGACGTTGCACACCCTGATCTCGATCATCGACTGGATCGAGATAAATCGTTTCGACGGGGTAGGTCCGTCCGGATACCTCAATTATTGGTGCCTCGTCGAAATGCCGGGAGAAACTCTCGATGTCGATGGTGGCTGAGGTAATGATTAGTTTGAGATCTGGCCGTCTGGGCAGCAGCCGTTTCAGAAAGCCCAGCAGAAAGTCTATATTGAGACTGCGCTCGTGAGCCTCGTCGATGATGATCGTATCATAGGCTTTGAGCAGGCGATCACGCTGAATCTCGGCCAGTAAAATACCGTCGGTCATCAGCTTAATGCAAGTGCTGTCTGACACATTGTCGGTAAATCGCACCTGGTATCCCACAACCTGTCCCAGAGGCGTGTCAAGTTCCCGAGCAATTCGCTGAGCTACCGTTCTGGCGGCCAATCGGCGCGGCTGGGTGTGGCCAATTATGGCATCGGTGCCACGGCCCAACGCCAGGCATATTTTTGGAAGCTGCGTCGTCTTACCGGATCCTGTTTCGCCGGCAATGATTACCACTTGATTATTCTGAATCGCACGCGAAATTTCCTCGCGTTGCCCCACGATTGGCAGTTCTTTGGGAAAGTCTATTTTTCCTATAAGGCCCTGGCGGCGTCCTTGGGGGTCCTGCTGCACCGTCCTATTCCTGCTCTAGGTTAATGGCTGCGAGTCCGGTTTCTATCAGGCGCTATCTCGGAGCTCTCTTCGAAGAATTTTGCCAACATTGGTTTTGGGTAATTCATCGCGAAACTCCACCAATTTTGGCACTTTGTAGGCCGTTAAACTGCGCTTACAGAATTCGCGTACCTGCTCCGAAGTCATCTCACCGGACTTGCTAACCACAAACATTTTAATGACCTCACCGGACACTTCATGGGGTATACCCACAGCAGCGCACTCGAGAACATCCTGGTGCTGGTACAACACGTCTTCCAGTTCATTGGGATAAACGTTGAAACCAGATACCACAATCATGTCTTTCTTGCGATCGACTATCGCCAAATAACCGTCCTCTCGAATGACGGCTATATCCCCGGTCCTGAACCAACCTTCGGCGTCCATTACCTTGGCCGTCTCCTTGGGGCTCTGCCAGTAGCCAAGCATGACCTGAGGGCCGTTCACACAGAGCTCCCCCGACTCGCCCACCGCCAGCACATTGTCATTTTCATCGACTATCTTGACATCGGTGTTGGGAATGGGGGGACCAATGGTTCCGATAATTTTCCTATTCCCCGGATTGCTCGACACAACCGGCGATGTTTCGGTTAAACCGTAGCCCTCGGCAATTTCACAGCCGGTGACTTGTTGCCACCTCGCGGCCGCCGCATGGGACAAAGCCATCCCACCGGATAGAGTCACCTTGAGTCTGGAAAAATCCAGGTTCTGAAAAGCTTCGTTATTACAAAGCGCTACGAATAAGGTGTTCAACCCACAGAATATTGAGGGTCTGTAGTCTCTCATTACCGCCACTACCGATGGCAGATCGCGCGGGTTAGGGATGTATATCATATGTAACCCGTTGAGCATGGCATACACAGACGTCATAAAGGCATAGATATGATATACCGGCAGTGGTTGGGCGAGCACCAGGTCATCCTCGCCCAGCGTGTGGGTTGCAAACAGCGCATCTGCCTGCAGAATGTTTGATACCAGGTTGCCGTGTGACAGCATAGCCCCTTTCGATACACCCGTAGTACCACCAGTATATTGCAGCATGGCCAGACTGCTGCGCTGTACTACAACTGGCCTAAACGGCTGTTTGGCGCCCAGTGCAAGCGCCTGGTTCAATGTTCCCGCGCCCGGAATGTTGAATGGGGGCACCATCTTCTTTATATACTTGGCAACCTTATTGATCAGCAGTCGCTTAAGTGGCGAGTGCAGGTCAGCTAACTCAGTCACCAGAACGTGCTGGACTCCGGTCCTTGGTAGCACGCTTGCCACTGTTTGTGCCACATTGGCCTGCACCACCAGTGCCTTGACGCCGGCATCGTTAAACTGGTGTTCCAGCTCTCTGGCACTGTACAGCGGGTTGGTATTAACCACCACCATACCCGCGCGCATTGCGCCCAACACAACCACCGGGTATTGGATCAAATTAGGCATTTGCACCGCAATGCGGTCGCCAGGCTGTAGCTGTGTATGCCGCTGCAGCCACGATGCAAAATGGCCAGAGAGTTTATCGAGATCCGCGTAGGTCAGAGTTTGGCCCAGACTGGTAAAGGCCGGTCGCTGGGGAAATTCACTAAAGGTGTGCTCAACC
>JABHWT010000099.1 GCA_018657645.1 Halieaceae bacterium
TATCGGCGGCATCGGTCACGGTTGAAAACACCGGCGGAATCGACTCGAGGTGATCGCTGAGATCGCCAGAGGCTGTGAGAAACGGCGGCTTGCGGTATTCGTCGCCGCAGCCACCGGGTATTGCTTCAAGTGCAGCGGCGGCCTGGGCAATGGCTTCCCGGTCCTGTTGGTCCAGTTGCAATTCGAAGGTGGCAAGATTTTCCTCTACGTGATTGCCCTTACCCAGCCGGGCTCCGAGTATAATGCCTGCGACTGCAGGCTGGTCCAGCATGTAGCGGCTGGAAACTGTTGAGATAGATACACCGTGCTTGCGGGCAATGGCATCGAGAACTGTCAGCAGCTCCTGATACTTCGTCCAGCCCCCGGCGACATCGATGAAACGCTTGTACTTCATCTGTGACCAGGTTTCGAGCTGCTCGGCCGCTGGTTCGGACTGGCCCAGCCATTTCTCGCTGAGAAACCCGCCGGCCACTGTGCCAAAGGCCAGGATATGTACGCCGTATTCTTCACATACCGAAGCCATGTCTGTCGCGGCACGCTGATCAATGAGTGAGTAGCAGATCTGGTTGGTAAGAATCTCGATACCACTGGCAACAGCGATTCTCAGGTGGGCGGCGTCGAAATTGGTAAGGCCGAGATGACCAATCAAACCCTCGGACTTTAGTTCCTGAAGATGAAACAGGGTGTCGATCCACGCCGGATCCGTATAGTTCCAGGCATGGTACTGCAGCATATCCAGTCGGTCAGTCTGCATGCGCTCCAGCGAGCGTTCAACTGCCTTCCTGACATCGGAGAATGTCACCACCCCCGGTTTTGGGACCCACTTGGTAAACAGCTGTGCCCGAGGCCCGGCGGGCTCGCGGTTCTTGAACTGACCGGCGATGATTTCCGCCGAACCATAGTGATCGGCCATGTCGAAGGTGGTGAATCCCGCCTCTACGTAGGGCGTCATGAATTTGGCCGTGGCCACCGGATCCAGTGTTGTGCCGTCGCGCTCGAGGTCGGCAATTTGCCATAGCCCGGTCAACACTCTGGATATTCTCATGCCGGGGGCCAGTTCCAGGTATTCGATCATGGGCTTGAATCTCCGGGTAGGGTAGTAAATAGAGTTTTAGTGTTGATGCCGGTGCGCTTTAATATTCGTACCTTGTAGAAGAACACCGTCGATCCCAGGGCCATGACAATTAGCCATACTGGAGTGGAGTGAAAATACCAGGCCGCAGTCTCGCCGCTGAGGTCTTTCCATATCTGCGCCACTAAAAAACTCGACAAAAAGGCCACGCCAAGCCAGCCAAGTAGCAACTGCAGCGAGCGATTCTTGATAATGGCGATCCGGGCAGCCAGTACCGGATTGACGCGGGGCAGACTGATGAGAGTGACGCACATTAGGAGAAAGTTGACCATCATCGCAGTCACCATAATATCGATGCCGAGGAAAAAGTCTCCAGCGAAATGGCTACCGAATATCCCCACGCTGGCAATGGCCCCACTGGCCACGAGCGCAATGTGGGGGGTGTGGTAGCGCCGATGAATTCGGGCGATGTAACCGGGAAAGATACCATCCTCCGCCCAGGCAAACATGAGCCGGGATACCGACAGCAGCATAGCGGGCAGGTCATTGATCAGTGCGATGGCCGCGCCGACGAGTATGGCGACTGCCAGCGAATCGGGTAGCAGGTAACTGAGCATGCCCGGCGCCGAGATATCTTTTTCCATAGCCTCCTGAGCAATAAAGGTCCAGGGCACGGCATGGTATACCGCGTAGGTGACCAGAATATAGAAACAGCCCACGATGCAGATCGCCAGACCAATGGCCAGCGGTAGAGAGCGCGTCGGATTTTTCGCTTCGCCGCCGGCCTGGGCGATGGAATCGAAGCCAATGAAACTGGCAAATAGCAGGGCCGACGCAGACAGGAATACAGGCAAATTCAGTGTCTGCGATCCGGTCGGCGGAACCGAGCGTCCTTCAGTCTCGGTTAATGCAAGAGCGAAATCGGCGTGGTCATACAACAGACCAGCGATTACCACGATCGCGCCCAGGGCAAACATTATCACCATTAATGGAATCAATGTGCGCTGGTAAAATGTTGCGCCTAGTATGTTGATAAAGACGAACCCCCATATCATCGCCAGTGCCAGCGACACTCTCACAGTGCCTTGTTCCAGCAGATCCGCCAGGGCCAGCCACTCCATACCCAGGGCAATATCCCTGACAAAGGGTACGATGATGTAGGCGATGACCCCAATAACAATGGACAATCCAAACCACTGTGAGAAGCTGGCAATAAAGCCCAGGTAGGGATTGAGCCCACGACTGGCGTAGATATAACTGCCGCCTGCACGCGGCATGGCCGAGGCGAGGATGGCGTAGGCGAATGCAGCCAGTAGTGCGGGGATGGCGGCGAACAGGAAAGCTGGCAGCACGTAAGTGCCTATGCCAGGGACATCGCGCTGTATCATGAATGGCACAACGTAAACTGACGCACCCAACATCGAACAGATACCCGTCGCCGTCAGTCCCCATAGTCCCATTTGTCTGACCAGGTGTCCGGACCGTTCATCTGCTGTCGCATCACTCATTTCTTATACAGCCCATTCTATAGTCAGTTTATTCATTATACAGGGCGAGAAATTCGGCTCGTTGCAAGGCAATGGGAACATTTCCATTGCGCCAGAGGTAGTCATGGAATTGCAGCAAATCGAAGTTTTCCCCCAGTTGTGAGCGAGCGGCGGAGAGGAATGCCAGAGTCTGCAGCTTGCCGATCTGGTAGCTGATCGCCTGACCAGGCGTGGCCGCAAAGAAAATGGCCTCCTCGACCGCGGTGCCACGATCGAGATCCATCTTCTGTTCAAGATAATCGGCTGCCTCATCGATCGTAAATTCACCCAGCGCTAGTTTCACATCTACCTCAACCCGCAAGGCTCGAAAGCGCGCAAAGGTGTAAATCACTTCCCGCGTCTTGGGCGACTCGTTAAAATATCCTGCCTGTAGCATCATTTCCTCGGCGTAGAACCCCGTGCCTTCATTGGCGCCGGAATCATAGTAGTGGCGGCGCAGCGGATTGGGGTGCATCCAGGACATGGCAAGCTGGGCGTAGTGTCCCGGTACACCTTCGTGGACAAGTATCGGGCGCGGGTCGCGAGCGATAGACAAGTTGAAAAAGCCAAGCGTCGGCGAGGGATCCGGTAGATAGATAGTGGCATTACTGTGCAGACGGTGTTGATTGGTCAGGTCTAGAGTTCGCCCCAACCAGGCAATGGGGTTGAGATACTCGGGGAAGGCGAGTCCCCTATAATGTTGCACTGAATCAGGAATGGTCAACAGTCGTTGACGCGCCA
>JABHWT010000125.1 GCA_018657645.1 Halieaceae bacterium
TGAATCGGTCTGACCAGCGTTTCCAGGACATGATCGGACATTGCATGGAAAACCCACCAGATGTTCGACGCCTCCACAGTTTCCTCGCCCCGACAGACCCGCTCAATGGCATCGATCTGCTCCGGTGTGGCGCCCTCACCGACAATGGTCTGCATGGTGCCGCCGCCCTTGTACACGGGGCCTGGCCAGCTGTACATGACAACTCCGACCACGCCGGTGAGATCCACATCTCCAAAATGTCCGTTAGTTACGCGAAACGCCTCTACCCCCTCGCAATTATAGTGGGTGGGATCGCCCTCGAACTGGCAGGGGCACCAGTGATCACAGTTGCAGGAACCGAAGGTGTCTGCCTGAATTTGCCAATCAATCATCGTCTCTCTCCCGCGTGCCTAGGACACCCCTAAGTCTAGTCTAATAGAGGGAAATTCACCACATCGGTAAAAGCGATGCTGGATTAGGGTCTATGCAGCCCTGATAATCTCCCGCCCGTGGGGTGCAGTAAAATCCTGCTCTGGTCCAACAGGGACAATGCCGCTTGGATTAATGCTGCTATGACTGGCGTAGTAGTGCGTTTTGATGTGATCAAAGTTCACTGTCTCCGCCACGCCCGGTACCTGATACAGCTCGCGTACATAAGCACTGATTGCGGGGTAGTCGGCCAATAACTGCCGGCAGGGTATAGCCGCAGGCCATGGCGGCTCAATATTTGATAAGGGGATAGGAGTGGCTACGGATTAGGAACGCCAAACAGCCTAAGATAAGTTCCATCCTCTATAATCGAATTTATTGCTGCCGATATTTTCAACTCTAGTTGTTCTCCAGGTTTATTGCGCTGAAAAATGTAATAAACAGGCTTAGAAAAAATAGGATTGGAAGGATCGTAAACGACATTTTTGACACCAGTTTGTCGCTTCGCTTCCAAGCCAGAGTGCTCCTCTACAATGAACACATCTGCTCGGTGGTGAGATAACATATTCATACTTGATACATCATCACTACCATATATAAATGTGATGCGTGGATTAGCGAGCAAGGTCTTGTCATAGCCATACTGGCGGTTTATCAAAACATCCTTGTTTTCAAGTTCTCTAACAGATTTTGGTGGTGTATTGCTTATATCAACAAACGCAAAATCGCGCCTTATATAGAAAGGTATTGAGTCATATCCAATTATACCAGGTTCATTTGGTGACATCGGAAAAGTACCATCCACTTTGCCAGATTTAAAGAGCATTATCGCCCTTCTTGCGGGTACAAATGTTATATCAAACTGGATCTCACTCCGCCTGCTTATTTCATTAGTTAGCTCCATGAACAGGCCACTACCATCTTTTTCAATCATCGATGGAATAAGGACAGCAGCCAATGAAACCTTGTCGGAAGGTAACACCAGCGGTGTAAATAAAATGAGAAGTGTTAAAACAAAAATACTTCTCACCGGTTTATAATCTCTAAACATATTTGGTGAAATACTCTATCCGAACACATATTCTGTCCCCGATTATCGGGAATAAGAAACGCCAATTACTCCAGGGTTATCAATGCCCTAGCTTGCATATCTCCACCCGACTTTCATGAAAAGTACCACCTTCACCAAGGTCGGTAATCGCCTGGGATGTCAGGCAATTAATACCGCTCTGATTTGACGCGTCATTCTGCCAATAGATTCCCTCGGCAACCAGTAATAGTGGTTGGGTTCTATTGGTGATCTTTGCGGATCGAATATTACTTCCCCTGCCGTTGTATATTCTAACCAGGTCGCCATCGTCGATATTCCGCGGACCGGCATCCTCGGGGTGTATTAGCACTTCACCCACTTGGTTGGTGTAATGTTCGCCAAAAGTTGAATTTAGCAGATCGTTATTTGGCGGGGTGATCAGCTCAAAAGGGTACACATCGCTTGATGCAGCATTGTCAAACTCGTCGTTTGGTATGACGTGAGGAAAGCCAGGTGATTCAGGTGTCGATGACCGCACAGTAAACCTGAATTTGCTGCCCTTGAACCGGGAAAAGTCTCCCGCAATCTGTTGTAAATCTGACAGAATGATGTCTTGAGCGTGGATACCTTCCTTCAGGTATTTTTTGGGTAACCCGGAGATGGCAGTTGAATATAGGTCTATCCTGTCTGAAACCGTGTCCTCAAAAGCAGCGGCGTCAAAGCCCATTTTCTTAGCCAGCGTCTGGAAGAGGTCGAAATTGCTGATAGCCTCGCCCCTGGGCGAAATCACCGGTTCCGTTCTTCCCATGTAAAAATGGCCGTAACCCATGTACAGGTCGTCATTTTCAAAAGAAGTCGTAGCCGGTAGTAGCAAGTCAGCATAGCGAGTGGTAGGGGTAGGCAGTTGCTCGTGTACCACAGTAAATAAATCTTCTCGCTCCAGACCTCTGCGAACCTGGCTGGAATCGGGTGCGACACTCAATGGATTACTTGAGTAGACGAACAGGCTTTTAATCGGTGGATTCATTCGTGTTAGTGCTTCCCCCAATCTCACCATATTGACGCTTCTTGTGGATTTGTTCGCCAGGGGAGTAAATGAAAAGACGCTGTTGTCCAGCGAAAAAGAATTGCTGGACAGTAGGGCCCCGCGCCCAGTATGGCCGTCGAATAGACCCAGCGCTGCAGCCAGACATACAATCGCCCTGCAAGACATGGCGCCCTGAGTATTCCTCGATAGCCCAATTCCTGCGCGAATAAACGTCTTGCTATTGCTGGCCAGCAAGGCTGCAAGTTCTTCTACCCGTGCCGTGGCAAGCCCTGTCTTCGTGATTAGTGTTTTCAGGTCTGTAGAGTCAACATAGTGGCCCAATTCTTCGAACCCTTCGGAATATTCCTTAATGAAGTTTTGGTCGAGTTGATTTTTTTCGAGCAAGATTTTTAGCAACGCCAGGGCCAGCGCGGTGTCTCCACCTGGCTTAATGCGATAGTGATCATCCGCCGCCTGTGCGGTGAGGTTCTGATACGGGTCGATGACTACAAATCTCGCTCCAGCTCGTCTCGCTTTAACCACAAAGGGCATGAAATGAATATTCGTTACCTTTGCATTAATGCCCCAGGCAATGATCAGTTGTGCATCAAGTGCTTTTTCTGGGGGGCTGCTGGGGTTCTCACCATAGTGCAAGGTCCAGCCAGCCTTTGCCGCTGTCGAGCAAATTGTTCTCTTAAGGAAGGAAGCACCATACTGGTTGAAAAATGGGTCGCCGGCGTGGAAATTCACTTTTCCCATGTTGCCCGCGTAGGAATAGGGCAGTAGAGACTCGCCGCCATGTTCATCCCTGTTGGCCTTTAGTCTCCCCACGAGAATGCTCCATGCTTCATCCCATGATATCCGTTCAAATTTCCCTTCTCCCTTGCTTCCCACTCTTTTTTGCGGAAACAACACGCGATCATTTGACTGGACGCGGTGGTGATAACTTCTTACTTTTTTACACAGAAAACCCTGAGTGAAAGGGTGGTCGGGGTCGCCGTCGAGTTTGGTAATGACACCATTGTCCAGAGTTGCAACAATGCTACAGGCATCGGGACAGTCGAGCGGGCAAATTGTTTTCTTCTTAATCATAGAGAGCCATTAAACAGGAAAATAGTAAATGGGTATATCTGTATACCACAGCAATAATGGTGCGGCAAAACGGGTATTGTACTGACAAGTGCAACAGAAACTGGCTCCTCCATTACTGACCATCTGGCCCGGTCCGCAGCATGGGCTGTACTATACATTCAATTCGAAAACGAAATACTACTCGAGGAAATCCTCGATCCAGCGATCGTAATCTTCAGTGCGAGATAGGTTTTTAATCAGAGCCTTATCAATACCGCCTTCAACATCAGTGGCCTTCGTACCCTCGCGCAATGATTTTAGCGTTTCGTAGGTTGCCTGTATGGCCGCCATCACCGGTTGATGTCCCTGCAGGCTAATGCGCACACCCATCGGCCCGAGATATTCGAGATCGTTGATATCGGCACCGACTCCGCCGAGCAGTATTGGCAGTCGACAGACTTCGGCGATGGCCTCGAGTTGCCGCTTTTGCTTTACGCCAATCAAAAATATCGCATCGACGCCGGTTTCCTGGTAGGCCTTGACGCGGGCAATAGTATCCTCCATGCCCGTTATTGATACAGCGCTGGTGCGGGCTGCGATGACAAGGTTTGAGTCCTGGCGTCCCTCGATTGCGGCGCGCATTTTACCCACCCCTTCGTCGATTGAAATCAGGCTGGTTTTCCCGCCTGAACCGAATGGACGGGGTAATTCCGTATCCTCGATTGATAAGGCCGCGACGCCCGCGCTTTCGAGTTCTTCGACGGTACGCTTAACGTTTAGCGCGTTACCGTAACCGTGATCTGCATCGACCAGGATGGGCAGTTCGCTGGCTCTGCCAATGCGATAGGCCTGTCCGGCAAATTCGCTCAGGGTGAGAACGATATGGTCGGGGTCACCCAACACTGTCAGAGAAGCGACAGAACCAGCGAACATGCCCACCTCGAACCCTACCGCCTCGGCAATCCTTGCCGAAATTGGATCAAATACAGATCCTGGGTGAATACAATAATTGCCGTCTAAATGGGCTCGAAAATGCTCGCGTCTTTTTTGCCAGTGCATAGTGTTCTGCTACCTGTTGCTTGATCAAAGGTTATACCAACAAATGCTCTCATCGCGAGGAACGCCATTTTTTCAGCCACACTAGTATAAACCACTGGTCGCGGATGGCCACTTCCTATCGCACTTCCTATCGCATTCTGCAGATCCCAAAGCCATCGCCAGATTAAGAAAATGGTTATCGATCGAGGTTATACCCTAGGGTGATAGTTGTTGCTGTAAAAACGTGATACAAATAACTCAGAGCAACTAAATTAACTGAATATACAAATGTCATTTGATACCAGCCAGGAAAACAAATCCCGCCTGTCACTGCACAGTTATGATGAAATCTGGATTTTCGGGTATGGTTCCCTGATTTATAAAGTTGATTTCCCGATTCTGGATAGAAAGCCAGCTAGCATCAAGGGGTGGCAACGTCGATTTTGGCAGGGTAGTCATGATCACCGAGGGACTCCGGAGTCCCCTGGGCGCGTGTTAACCTTAATCGAGGAGGGCGATAGTGAGTGCGCTGGAGTAGCCTATCGAGTAAGCCACGATGTCTTTGAGCATTTAGACTACCGCGAAAAAAACGGCTATTTGCGCCACGAGATTGATATCCATTTCGACCAGTCAAATCTGGGTGATTTAGAAGAGCCAGAAATAAAGGCTGGTATGGTTTATATTGGCTTCGACAATAACGCCGCCTATTTGGGGCCTGCCTCGGAACAGGAAATTGCCCAACAAATTCACCACAGCATCGGCCCAAGCGGCAGAAATGATGACTACGTTTTTCAATTGGTCGACAGTCTGCGCGCCCTCGGAGACGTAGACGAACACGTATTTGCAATAGAGTTCTGGTTAAAAGAATTGGCCAAAAAATAGCCGACCGATGGCAAATTGGGTCTTAATGCAATGGAGTTGCCCTGGTGGTCTGACTGATCATTGCCACAGGTTCGCCCTCGCTGACCGGAGGTGTGGCCACCACGTAGTTGACAAAACCTGCCACCGGTGTGCGAATTTCGCCTATGAAATCACCAAAGAAATCGTGCAAGGTACCAATCAAGCTATCTTTAGCTACCATCGAGCCCTCCTCAACAGTGGCTCGAAATATTCCGGTGATGGGGCTTCGCAACACTTTGTAATCGTATAGCCAGACTACAGATTTGTTCATGCTTGCCTGCCCAGGCACCATTTTCAGGTGCCGTAGCAGGTTCCATGCGCCCGCTGTTGTCAGTGCTACACGTTGTTGACTATTCAGGCCGCGACCCCCAGTTTCGGTAGTAATTGCGGGAATACCGCGACTCAGTGCGGTGCGGTCGACAAAGGTGGAATTCTCCGGGGCCTCCAGCGCACTGTCGTCAATGACAATATGTTCAAGACCGAATGCAATCGCCATGTTTCTAGAGGCCATGTCGAGTCGATCGTCACCGACCTTGGGCATATAAATATAAGGGAAAAGAGCTTCGTTTCCGTCGCCACCATGCAGGTCGACAACATAGTCAGCGCGCTCTATCACCGCATTGGTGATCAGATGGGCGATTCTCTCGCTCAAGCTGCCATCAGGATCCCCCGGAAATACCCGATTCATGTTCTTTCCATCAACTGGGCTGGTGTAGATAGTCCGGCCCAGAAAAGACGGCGGATTGGCAATGTGAACCAGTATTATAGTGCCGGACAATGAAGCGGGATCCAGCGTCTGGCGAAGCTGCTGTAATGCAGTAATCGTGGCGTATTCATAGCCATGTATGCCGGCTATCAGGGCCAGAACGGGGCCGGTTTGGCTACCTTGTACAACGGTTACAGGAATCTCTGTGCCGACATCATCAGCTTTTGGGACGATCAGAAAACCGGAGGCCATCTTGCCGCTATCGGCTTTGATTTCACCGACGGAAAATGCCTCAGGTGACCGTTCGGCAGAAAGGGTAAAGGATGGGACAGATAACAAAATAGCCAGCACGGTGGTCGCGAAGTAGCGCATGGAATTCGCCATATAAAACTCTCCCGTATTGCTCGTTGTTACTCAGTCTTTAGCTGATCATTACTATGAAAAACAGCTTAGCATAGCGAATACTAAAATCAGCGCCACTATAATACCACCACATGCAGGAGGAGCCCGATCTTAATGTTCAGATAGGCTACAGGGTGGAAAAATAGAGTACAATCTGCTATTACATGGTTCAAGTAATACGAAACGGGTTCGGGCGAGTGCCGTAGAGGCGCTCTTGGCGGTGTCTACGCTCGTCCAGCGCTTGACTCGGTAGACAAGGAGGCGGCCGAAGTGGGGCGGGCATGTAGTCAGTGCGCTCGCAGTGCCGATAGAGCAGTGGGTAGTGAGATTTGTAGTGAGAGGAGGAATAGTGACCACTAGGGCTGGGTCCATTATATTTCTTGCTTCATTTGCACTTGCAGTCTCTGCCGTCGGCCAGCAACCGCAAGGTGGACCCGAGAGCGGTGATCTGTTCGCCTTGAGCCTGGATGAGCTCATGAACGTGGCGATCACGGCGACACTGTCGAAGCAGCCCGTGCAGAAGACCCCTGCGAGCATCACCGTCGTGAGTGGCGAGACGATTCGAAGCCGCGGTTATACGACGATCAAACAGGTGATGAGGGATGTACGCGGCTTCAATGACCTCGCGGACTCGAACGAGGACACCGCTGGAGTGCGTGGTGTCTTCACCAGTACAAATAATAAGTACCTGGTGATGATCAATAGCCACCGCATGAACGACCTGACACTTGGCCGCTACGACCTCGACGCTTTGATAGGTATGGGGGCCGTCGAACGGATCGAATTCCTGCGTGGTGCGGCATCGTCGATCTACGGGGCGGGGGCATTGGTAGGGGCGATCAATGTAATCACTCGCAAGGACTACGAAGGTGCCGAGCTTTCCTATCGCATCGGAGAGAACAACTACCACAAGCTGGAGTTCTCGCGTGGTTTCAGACTTGATGACGCACATGTATTGATAAATTTGGTTTACCTCGATGCAGATGGCGAGGATATTTGGCAGCCTGCGCGCCTGGATCACTCGAAGAACCAGGAAGGTTACGTCAACGTGGGACGACATCCAAACAACTGGGCCTTCAATGTAGTTGCTACCAGCGAAAAATCGGTGCTCACTGCCAGGGCCGAGCATAGGCAGCGGGGTACACCCCGTTTGCCGGGTGGAACACCGGGATTCTTCGACTACGAGGCCGAGCCAATCAAAGCCAGGTGGGAGGACACGCGTTTCTTTCTCGACTATAAGCGCACTATTGATCTTGGTAGTAATTCTTCGTTGGTTATTATCCCTAGCTTCCACTACTCGGACATGGACAATACGAGCTTCTTACTGGAGTCTGCGGAAGTGGTGGAGCCGCACGGCAAGATGGTCGGTGAGACAGCGACAGAGAATCGCTTTCAACTGAAGATGATTTATCGCAAGGAACTCTCGGACGCACTGAATTTAACCGCGGGCACCGACCACCTGTATACCAAGTTCTCTGACGGCAAGACCTACGCAGCGGGCCTCACACCGGGGCAGCCGTGGACTGTTGGTCCCGAGGGCTCCTTCTTTCCCGACGATGAGTGGCTCATGGGAGGGTACTACGTGCAGGCTATATGGCAGGCGTCCAGCACTCTGGAGGCGACCGTGAACGTGCGCTACGACACGTTCCAGAGTCAGGCAGACTCACGAGTCACCAGCAAGGCTGCGGTGGTCTACTCGCCAGGTCAGAAATTCGTATCGAAGCTTATCTATGCGGAGTCTTACATGTCTCCAATGTGGCAGCACAAGCACTCCGGCAACCCGAGCTTCAGCGCCAATCCCAACCTGGATTCGGAGACATTCCAGGGCTTCAACTGGATTACGCACTACAATCCAGGAGAAGGTAAAGTGTTCACCCTGGACTTATTCAGAAACGAGGTGAAGGATCTGATCAATTCGACAGCCACCTCCTACGCCAACAGCGGGAACATCACGGTGTGGGGCCTGGAGGTCGCGTACGATGCACTCGTTTCCGAGCGACTCAAGTATGGCGCATCGCTTAGCTACGTCGATCCCGAGATGGGTGAGTCGTCGAGCGGCCTCGTTGCGAGCGGCAAGATCAAGTCGATCTCTCCGCTCACCGCGCGTTACTACCTGAGCTACCGACCGACCGATGGTCATCAGGTTCAACTAATAGGGCGGTGGGGTGATCGAGCGGTAATGAATGACAATGCGTTCGACAATTCACTGGTCAGCGTCGATGCGCACCACGCTCTGGACTTGCGCTATAACTACCAAGCAGCATCGAAGCTTTACTTCAGCGTGTTCGTGGACAACGTGTTTGACGAAGCATACGAGATTGGCGGCTCTAAGCGACCAATGCCGCAGCCAGGTCGACTGTGGGGTCTGCGAATGTCGTGGCGATTCTAGCGAGCCCGACACGCTTTTTGCTCCTTCAATGATCATGCCTGGGTATACAATTTGTGTAACCTGGGCACTTTATTTATTCTTGCTTTTCAGTATCAGTACTCTCTGCCGGGATGTACTGCAAGAAGCTGCCTGTTTCCATCCACGTCATCCGACTTGATCCAGGAGCATCGATAGCCAATCGCTTCAAGAGTGGTACAAATGCTTAACGCTTCAGGATTGTCTCGGAGGTGCAGTTCGCAAATGATAACGGGCTTTGCTTTGTTCAAAATGTTGGTCATGCCAGCAACAACCTCGGTCTCGGCACCCTCGACATCGACCTTTACCAGATCCGGCAAGCGCGCCTGCAAGCCGTCAAAAAAATCATCTAATCGGGTGGTACGCACTGACGTACCTGAAGCATTGCCGTCTGATGCAAGCTTTGACGTGTACACTCCGCCGTCTTTTATAAGAATAGCATTACCCGTTTTTGAACTAACGGCGCACTGAACCAGCTGAACTGAAAAGTCGGGGTTGGCAGTAATGCTATCTTCAATGCACGCTATGTTGCGCTCATCGGGCTCAAAGGCAAATACCGCTCCTTTTGCTCCAACCTGTTTTGCCATGAGAAAACTCATGACGCCCGCATTTGCACCCACATCACATGTTGTCATTCCCGGTGAAAGATACTTCACTATTGCGGCTTGCACTCCAGGCTCGTAGTCTTCAAGGTGAGAAAAATCCGCTTTCATGGATCCGTGATAGAGGGGATTAAAACTTAAGGTATAGCTATTATCAGCAGCACTTATTTCAAAACGCTGATCTTTCGACAGTGATCTAAAAAAGCCTTCAATAAGCGGATTTTCGGCGATGGCGTGACGAGCAGGCGCTGGAATACAATGAGCAATCTGGTATGCACTCTGCAGCGCTAATTTTCTTAGATTTATCATGCATCTTCATAGTATGTCTGCGGTTAGGCATTATGCCACGTTAACCAGCTTTAGTGAGAAAGGAATTCCCGCCCGCTGCGAAACGGATCGACCAGGCATTCACCAAAAGTAGCTTCTTGGGTAGATGCGTTCGCTGAATGGCGAAAGGGCTGCCCTCAGCAACTGGGTCTTGCCTCATTGAAGACATTGCCAATATTGCATACACTGGCCTTTTCTGACTATTGGCATTTACTATGTCTAAATATACCCTGTACGGTTCTTATGCCTCCTATTACACCGCCAAGTCTCGCAGCTATCTGCGCAAAAAGGGAATCCCCTTTGAGGAGCGTATTCCGGCACACCCACGGTTTCGTGAATATGTGAGGCCCACCAGTGGCAAGCACCATATTCCACAAATTGAGGCACCTGATGGAACGGTAGTACAGGACAGTACTGCCATCTTTAACTTTCTGGAGGAGCGTTTTCCCGAGCCTGCCGCTCGCCCACCGGGCATTCGTCAACAGTGGGCGTGTCGCATTCTGGAGGCAGTGATCGACCCCGCCTTACTCAATATGGCGTGGCATTTCCGCTGGAATTTCATGGAGACTAATTACGGCTTCGTCGGGCGTGAATTTGGTCGCTCCTTTAAGCCGCGCGGCAGTGATGCCGAGGTTGATAACTATGGCCAGGTCATTGCCGATCGCATGTCGGGTTACAGGCAGAGCATGGGTATCACCGAGCGCCACTTCCCGGCGCTGGTCCAATTATATGATGATGTGTTGGATATTCTCGAGGCACACGTTACTACCCGGCCCTATTTGTTTGGCGGATTGCCAAGTATTGCCGATCACGCCCTAATGGGCCCTTTATTTGGCCATCTCGCACGAGACCCGGAGCCGGCGATGCGGATGAAAAAAAGAGCACCTCGTGTATTTCGCTGGACCGAGCATATGAACACCCCTGAAATCATCTGGCCTGAGCTATATGATGAACCGCCACAATATCTTGCCAACGATGAAATTCCCGAATCGACTTTGGCACTGTTGCAACTGCTGGTGAGCGAGGCACAACAGCGGCTTCGACTGACCGCAGAAGGGTTTGCAAACTGGGTGCGGGACACTCCGGATCACTCTGCCAACACACCCATCGCGAAGGGGGAAGCTCATTTTGGACAGGCATTGCTCGATTTTCGAGGTGAGCCGCTACGGACCACACTGAATGCCCACTTTCTGTGGGTATGGCAAGGCACTCAGGATTGGCTCGACAACCTGCATGGCGACGACCGCGCAAGCTGCGACACATTGTTGCGTGAAATAGGTGGTGATCAACTTGTCGCCATGCCCCGTCCGCGGCGGTTGTGTCGAATAAACAATGCACTGTGCGTGTCATAAAGGTCCGACCCTGGTCGAATGAATCACTGACAAACGACGAAATCGGTGTCGACTCAGGGGGTGGCCTGCATGAACTGCTGTATCAGCGGCACCACGGGCAAGGGGTCAGACTCCTTGTCCCCATACTAAACACAGGGGCCGAACCCGGCCAATGAGTCGATGTCTATTCAACAGGGTCCATTCCCCAGGGGACTCCGTTGATATGGCCTCCACCGTCTGCAAACAGGGTATTGCCTGTTACATAGGCCGACAGGTCGGAAGCAAGAAACAGTGCAACACCCCCTATATCCTGCTCCGGATCACCTAGGCGCCCCATGGGATTATTCTTCACGACTTCATCTGCCATCTGCGGCATAAATTCTGCCAGCGCATGAAAGGGGGTCGTTGCAGCTCCGGGACAAATAATGTTAGCGGTAATACCATAGGCTGCCCATTCCACTGCTGCCGTCCGGGTAAAAGCACGAACAGCCTCCTTGGTACTGTTGTAATCTGCTGTATATTTGTGGGCGTTTACCCCATTGAGAGAACAAATATTGATAATTCGGCCCCTTTGATTTTTCTTCATTGCAGGGAACGCTACCTGCATCGCCCTCACCACTGCATGAAACCCAGCGGTCATGGAATGCTCAAAACGATCCCCCGACAGTTTTTCAATTCGAGTAGGCATACCATGCATTGTTGGATAAGCGTTGTTTACCAGGATATCCAGTTTGCCTTCGTTAACGATGGTTTGCTGTATGGCATGTTCCACGGTTGGCAGTTTAAGGATATCAGTCTCGATAAAAACGCCCCTGCCACCAAGTGCAGCCAACTCAGCAGCCGTTTCCCTTCCCGTTTCCTCATTATATTCTGCGACAACTACGGTCGCGCCTTCCCGGGCAAAAGCCCGCGCGATTCCTTTGCCAATCCCTGCGCCGGCACCGGTTATTAGCGCGACGCGATTTTGCAGCATTCCCATCTGGAGATTCTCCCATATGCTTAAGTCCAGGAGATATTAACGCTACCAGTTCAATCAATCCAGAAGCAAGGGGTCAGACACCTTGGTCTGCTACTGATTACAGCTTACCAACCCAAACCGAGGGCTCCACCGCTCGGCTTCTCAAACTGGCAATCCGTTCTTTACATGGGGTTCATGGAGTCTGACCCCTTGCATGACCCCTTGCATTGGGCGCACGTTACCTCTACCCACTCCTCAAATGCTCGATCCCCGAGGAAGCAATTAGCCTCCTTGTCCCCTCCGCAGTGCGGTCAAACCAACGACACCCAGCAAAGCGCACAGAAGGGCTAGACCGAATAGACCAGAGGTCGGAGCCGGAACCGGAGGTGCAGGTGGCGGAGTGAACGTCAGTGAGACGTTGTCGTACAAGCAGGCATCGTTAGCTTGAAGGTCACTCTGCTTACTGAGCATCGGCCGAATACCAGAAAAATTACCACTATTTAGGTCAGATGGAGTGACCTCGGTGATGAGTTCAAGTGATTGCCAGCTGTTGGGGATAGATATTGAAGGGGCACCGGCTACGACAATGGGTGTCGCATTCCCTGAGCAATTTGGCTCTTGATAGCGGAAGAGGTTGATACTACATTCGAGGAAATCCCCTGACGTTTGCATATAGGCATCCGAGCGTAAGGTGTAATTGCCGGCCTGTGTCTGCCAGCACTCCTGTGTCGTAGCCTGTTGGTCAAAATCGGGGAAACTCAAGGCCCCGGGTGGCTGACCTTGTCCAGCTTCCCAGCTGATTGTGCCTGGGCCAGTGCCGTCGGTTGTCCATCCGTCGATGTCGGTATCGAAGGTAGGATTTGTGAGCAGTTCCTGACTTAAAGCCGGAACTGCCCAGGGTGATAGGGTCAAGAGAAGTGTTACAGTGATCAATCGTATGTTCATTTTGCAATAGATCGGTATTTTATCCTGACGGCATGCGAGGAAACTGACTCACTCCAGCGATGGGTTTCTGCCAAGAAACGCGGGAGTCGCAGAAGATTTCAATAGCCGGTACAATTTTGGAAAAGTCGTTGGAAGTCGCAATACGAACCGATATGAAGGCGCCTTCATCATCCAGATTCTCTGGCAAGGAACACAAGTGCGTTCCGCATTTTGAACAAAAAGCCATACGTCTCACAGAACCGGAATCTGAGACCTTTTCAAAGAAAGTTGGCTGACCTTTAGTAAACTGAAAGTTCAAGGGTGATACTGCAGCGATTGTTCGGAAGGCCGATCCACCAAATATCTGGCAATCACGACAGTGACATATACCAACTAGGCTGGGTTCGATATTGGATTTGTATTCGATAGCGTTACAGTAACAACTGCCTGTTGTCTTCATCTCGTCTTAATTCCGCTTTAACAAAGGGGGATAAATGCCACCTTTTCAATTAATCTAGCATACACAATTAGCCGCAGACAACCACTTACTGCGGTCTAGCAGCGTTGCATCACTAGCATATTCGAACAACACAAATTTGTCGCATACTTATTGTGCTGTCATACCATAACCTTCTCGGGGGAAATGTACATGGACTGTACCAAAATCTATAGTCGCTCTCGCTAGGATAATGCGCTCATCCGTTACTGCCGCCAATTCACCTTGAACCGGCACAACACCATAGTCTAATGGTGCCACTTGCACCGTGCTGCCAAGCTCAATTTCTTCAGTCCCGTCACTGGTTGGCAATGAACGTGGGTTGGCATCTCTAGCAGCGGCAAAAGCATCAGCCTGAGTAATGTTTTGTTGTTGTCCGTGGCCAATGTGTCCAATCTTATCAAACCATTGCTGCACCGCTGGGCCAGCATCTATTGCCCCACGCTTTACGCTTACATGCAGCCACAACGGATGATAAGTCGCAAAATCTGCCACTGATGGCAGATCACCATTAATGTAGGTGTTCTCGCTCAGATGTTGCTCTAAATCGGATAGGAAGGACGTAAATATACTCGTCGCTTTGCTGGTCCCAGGCGTCCTACTGCTGCCGCCAGTCAATAATTTTGAACGATCTTTGATAAATCGGTAGGTACCAACAGGGCCAAACTTTAACAGCATAGTGGTCAGTGCACGCCGCGGCGGTATAGCGCCAATGGCGGCAAAAAACACGTCTCCCTCGGCGCGTAGCATTAAGGATTTTGCGTGGCCAGTAATGCTAGAGGGGCTGATTGCCTTATTACCAGTGAGTCTAGATATTTCGTTGGCTATCAAACTGGAATCACAAAAAATGTCTGCGCCAATCTGGCCTACAGGAATGCGACGATAGCCGCCCGAGAGGGGGTCGATGTTCGATCGAGGAGGCCAAACTGGTGAAATGAGTGAGTACCATGTTGAGTCCGTTAGGCCAAACATCAAACGAATTTTTTCAGCGTAAGGTGAACTCTCGTAATGGTGCAGAATCATTGAATTGTTCATTTAAGTTATCTCTGTGTGATATAGCATGGCATAAGATGCATAGTGCAGATACTATCTGACAGAGATCCCATCCATGTCGTCAAAACCTGCCATGATAGCCCATCCCCCAAAATTTTCTGAGACTGCGAAATACACGTCGTTGTCCCCAGTTTTAAGGGACAAATACACGCTATCAAATAACCCGACAGTCCCAAGGTATCGATAGTCTCGCGACATATAGCCATTGTTACCGCTGTAAATTGCCCGACCTTCATAAAAGACGCGAACCCGGTCACTATATCCAAAATTTAGACGCTTGGTCTGGACCTTGTCGCTATTTATGGTTACGCGGGCGAACACAGTATTGGTGGCCCGTGATGCTTGCCGAGCGCGAGCGATATTTGCGATGCCGTTGGTCTCGACCCCCAAAGACACCCAATCATTTGGAATTTGACTGACTGAAATCACTGTCGCTGTTGCCACTAAATCTTCCGCAACGGGGGTTGAGACATAAAAGTGGTCAACGCCGTTTTCCACTGGAGCTTCTGGTTCTAGCGCGTGTCCTTTTAGTGCCGGTCGCTCTTGCGCGTCGTAGCTGAAGTTAGCAAAATAGGCGGGCGCGAAGCCAGAGCGAAGGCGCAACTTGCCTGAACCAAAAT
The DNA here is from genome assembly GCA_018657645.1 of Halieaceae bacterium. Taxonomy (GTDB): domain Bacteria; phylum Pseudomonadota; class Gammaproteobacteria; order Pseudomonadales; family Halieaceae; genus JBALVT01. The sequence goes on from JABHWT010000125.1 coordinate 15,298, forward strand.
CACCTTTCAAGTCGTCGATAAATAGAATAGGGTCATTGCTGTCGATATAGACCTCGGCTTGATTGCCTGATACCACAATCTTCACATGCATCCAATCATCAATCTTATAGTCCAAAGAAACGCTATAATGAGGACCATAATAAATCTGCCATGCGGCTAATCCGTTAAATGACGGGGTATATTGATTGGCATCGAGATTGCCAGATTGATGGGGGCGAATATAGAACTCTTCATAGTCATAGCCATTATCTTGCAGATGCCAGTGAACACCAGAAAAACCTTTGTCGCCTAAGGTGAGTAGATCAAACTCTATAGTGCCATCTGCGAATTCTGAATCCCTAAGAGTGGCTTCGGCATCGTGCAAAAATAGGGCATTCTGGCCTTTATATTCACTAACCTCCGCCTCTTTTCCACTAAATTCCCATTGTTCGCTTTTAAAAGGTATGGTCTCGCCAAAACTTGTGCCGACTTGGTTGGCCAGGAGAAATGCGACTGTGACACATAGGTTCTTCACGTTCATTGTCATGCTTCCAAAAGAAGTGTCGAGGACCGACCATCATAAACCTCGACCGTCACTGACTTCAAGGCTCTGGCAACGGCTGGTCTGTCAGGGTGAATGTCCCTATAGAAACCAAAATGATGAAGTATATATAAAAGAGAGTCTTCACTTGATGTGAAGCTCGTTTTCAATCGTGGTCCCGGCTGACGGATTACCACCAGTCCCAATGCTGGTAATCACGACCGCCACCGTGACTCTCTCCATCGTGGGATTCCGTTCCGAGTCGCATCGAGTGCACATCGGGATAGCATGCCTCGCGTTGGCCCTGAACCTGACCACAATTGGCCTACTTTTTGACTCCTTGGTGCCCAGTAATCTCCTGTAAATCGTTGCAGCGGGCGGTCAACGCAACTGTGGGCTACTTCCGGTTGCTCACCATATTCAAGGCCAGGCCACCGCAGATCAGAGCCATCGCCAGGAGCTTCCACCACGGCATTGGTTCTGACAATAATACAGCCGACGCAGACATGCCGAACACAGGAACCAGTAGCGCCCAGGGCGTGACCAATGCCGCCGAATATCGGCTCAACAGCATATTCCAGAGACCATAACCGATAAGTGGGTTGCCGACGCTTTGCCACAGTACAACACTCCAGGCTTTCCAACTGGCCTGTGACACGCTTGCTACGATACTTTCCTGCCCCTCGAGGTACCACGCTGCCAATGCCAATGGTGGAACTGAAAACAGGGAGGACCAGACGAGAAAGGCAAGGATGTTGATGTGTCCCGCATTCTTAACGATGAGGTTACCACAGGCCCAGCTCATGGCAGCGACCAGCGTAACAACAACGCCAATTATAGTGGTTTGAGCATCGACATAATTGATGATCAGGGCCAGGCCTGAAAAACACACAATGAGCGCGACTACTTGGTTCAGCTTAATGTCCTCACCGAAAAATAACACAGCCAGTAATATGGTGAAGAACACCTGCATTTGAATAATGAGTGACGCCAGCCCCGGTGTAATATTGGTTTGCATTGCCCAAAAAAGTAAGCCGAATTGGCCGCAGCCAATAAAGAATCCGTAACTGATCAAGTGCAACCACGATGTGGCGGGCCTTGGGAGGAAAAAAATGAGTGGCACTGCAACAAGGAAAAAACGCAATGTAGCAAAGGTAAACGGCTGCAGCTCATCTAGGCCGTAGTGAATAAAGACGAAGTTCGTTCCCCAGATAAGCGCCACAAGCAAGGACAGCGCCTGATGAAAAAAGCTCAAAGGGGGTAACCCATTGCCAGACTGATCCCCCGTCCGAAAGACCACCCATTAGCTTGTTTTACGCTCTTATCAGGGATGTCCATAGTCCTGTCGTAAACTCTGCTGGAGGTGGCTATAATGAATTATCGTCAGCCATAAGGCAATCAATCTGGGGCGAGGACGTGGCGATACCAGTTGAAAACGAAAAGACCATTCCCGGGGGAGAACAATGAACAAAAATTTGCTAATTTTAATCATTGGAGTATTTCTAATTTCAGGTTGTGATCAACAGGTTGATCAGAAGTTAGTAGGGGGTGACGAAGATGTAACCGAGGTCCGTAAAACTACTGAAGTTACAGCTCCAATTACAAGACCAAAATTTCACATTGATACAGATGATACATTTTCAGCCGGGTCAATCGGCTCCTATGAAGCAAGTCACGATAGTATTTATCATCATATTGATGAAAATCTTGACAAGCACATTGCAGAAATTCAACGTTGGATACGTCAGCCTTCTATCAGTGCTCAGAATGATGGTGTCCAGGAAATGGCAGAGATGTTGCGTAATGACTTGACCGCAATAGGATTTCAAGAGGCTGAACTGGTAAAAACTGACGGCCACCCAGGCGTCTGGGGCTATTACGATGCTGGCGCAGAGAAAACACTGCTTTTATACATGATGTACGATGTGCAGCCAGTTAATCCAGAGGATTGGGATAGCCCGCCATTTGATGCCAAGCTCGTTGATCATGAGATGGGTTCAGTTTTAATGGGACGTGGTGCTACTAATCAGAAAGGGCCTCAACGAGCCTTCCTCAATGCAGTGCAATCAATTATCGATGTCAACGGCAAATTGCCTGTTAATTTGATGGTCGCAGCCGAGGGTGAAGAAGAGCTGGGCTCTCCCCACTATCCACAGATTATTGATAAATACGAGGATCGCCTGAAAGACGTTGTCGGAGCCATATTTCCCTTCAATTCCCAGCGCCCGGATGGGGCAATGTCATTGTTGCTGGGTGTTAAAGGTATTATTTATTTTGAGCTTGAAGCAAAAGGCGGAGCTCACGGAGGTCCAACCAAGGCAGAAATTCATGGTTCCTACAAAGCCCTGGTCGATTCTCCTGTCTGGCGGCTGGTACAGGCGCTCGCATCTATGACCAGCGCGGATGGCAATACAATACTGATCCCGAATTATTACGATGATATCAGACCTGTCAATACAGAAGAGCAGCAACTTCTAAATGGAATTCTTTCAAACAAGAACGAAGAGCAGACTAAACAGGCTCTTGGTGTAGAAAGGTGGATAGATGGCATGACCGGAGAAGAAGCAGAGCTTGAGCTGCTGTTTATGCCTACAATGAACATTGATGGTATTTGGGCTGGTTACACCGGCGAAGGAACTAAAACTATTTTACCGCACAAAGCTACAGCAAAAGTAGACTCTCGATTGCCTCCTGGCATCAATCCGCAAGAGGCCCTGGCAAAAATACGTAAACATCTTGATGCAAACGGGTTTACAGATATTGAATTACGCGTGTTAGGCGGCTATCCGGCAGCACAAACATCTGTGAAAGCTGAAATGGTTCAGGCAGCAATCAGTGTCGCCAACAAATACACTTCAACAGTAACGGTCACTCCTCGGATAGCCGGTAGTGCACCCTTTTACCAGTTTACAGAACGTCTGGGAATTCCGATGGTTCCTTTCGGGGTAGGTTATGGTACCGGTGCACATGCGCCCAATGAAATAATGCTCATTGCACCAAGGGACGGATCAAGCATAGCCGGCCTTGCTGAAATTGAAAAATCATATGTTGATTTTCTCTATGCGCTGGCAGAAAACTAAGTGCCAGCAAAAGGTGCCTTTATTGGTGCGCTATTTACCACTGCCATCCCCTATTACCATCAACTGCTACAGTTCTGTACACTCCCTATAGCTATTGAAGCGTATTTTCAGACTGAGTCTATTTTACCAATGCTATTCCGAATTACTGAAGGAGAATGAGGTTGAATATTCTGATTGCTGTATGTTTGTTAATGATGCCAGGGCTGGTTCTGGCGGGCGAACTCAAGGTCGTAAAGGGGGAACGTGAGGGCATGTCTGATGAGCGACTGTCCCGCGTCTCCGCAATGAATGACCGGTACACCGTGGATGGCAAGATTGCTGGGACGCTTACAGCAGTTGTGCGGAATGGAAAAATCGTCCATCACAGCAAATCCGGGGTGAAAGGCACCGATGACGATCGACCTATCGAGATGGACGATCTGTTTCGTATCTATTCCATGAGCAAACCCATCACTGCGGCTGCGGCTATGCAGTTATACGAGAAGGGAAAGTTCCAGCTGACGGATCCTGTCTCAAAGTTTGTGCCTGAGCTTGCCAATCTCAAAGTCAGGAAAAATGGGAAGCTGGTGCCCGTTCAGAGGCAAATGACCATGCAGCATCTGTTGAGTCATACGGCCGGCTTATCTTATGGTTTTGATCCTAATGACCCCGTCGACCAGGCCTATGTGAAGGCAAACCTCTGGGCCTCTAAAGACCTCGATGAATTTGCTGTGAAACTTTCCAAACTGCCTCTTATGTTTGAACCGGGTGAAAAATGGCATTATTCAGTGGCTGTGGATGTCACTGGACTTGTTGTGCAGCGACTGTCCGGGCAGCCCTTCGATGTGTACTTGCGCGAGCATATATTCGAGCCCCTGGATATGAAGGACACTTTTTTTGAGGTTCCGAAAGATAAGCGCGATCGCTTTCTGCCCAACCATTACCTTGACCCGAAGACGGGAAGGGCCACGACCAACGGATTGGGAGATATCTTCGGGGGCGAGTGTCATGCAATGTGCGACTACTTTGATACCACATTGTATTCAGGCGGTGGCGGCCTGGTGTCGACCCTTCGAGACTATGTGCGTTTTGCGGAGGCCATGCGTGATGGAGAGTTGAACGGAGTTCGTATTCTTGGCAGCAAGACCGTGTCCTATATGCGTCAGGATCATTTGCCTGCGAGTGTTACCGGTGGTGGGTCGGGGGAGCAACCCATTCTTGTTGGCAATAATCAACGGGGAATGGGGTTCGGCCTTGGTTTTGGTGTCGTGAATGACACCTCGGCACAGGGCGTCATCGGAAGCGCCGGGCTGTACTTCTGGGGAGGTGCTGCCGGGACAGTATTCTGGATTGATCCAGTGGAGAATATTGTCGTCGTCAGCATGATGCAGTTACTGCGTGGCTGGCCGTCCTATCGGCCCGACCTACGAGTGGCAATCTATCAGGCAATTGTTGAAAGCTACGAGTAGGTCTGCTCGTAGTTGTGAATCGACATGACAAGGCGCACATTTGTTGTGATTAAAATGCGCGCTGCTCCCGGAACTGGCTCCGGATAGCCAGATACTCAGGTAATCCCTATGAAATACTTTTCCCCTCTCTTTCCCTTTGTTGCAGGCTGGGGGTTGCTGCTGTTGTCCGACACCTTCGCGCCCATAGGGCTTTATAACGGTATATTGCAATGTTTGTTGTTTGCCCTGGTCGTGTGTATTCCGACCTGGATAACAGGTCGGATGTCCTATGTAGACATTGGTTGGCCCTGGGGCCTGGTGCTTATTGGTGGCTTAACCTGGCTGCTAGGTAATGGAGACCCTGTGCGTGTCGCCGCGGTGAGTGCCGCCTATATATTTGCAGGTGGCCGAATGGGCTGGGGGGCATTGAGACTTTGGAGGGGTGGCTTTTTGAAAAAGGAGCTCCCGCGTTATGAATATCAAAAGCAGCGCTGGCTACGCGCCGGTAAGTCCAACACGAAGCTGGCGATGCAAGTTGAAGCTGTTTCTCAGGGATGGGCTAATGCCTCTTTCCTGGCCATGCCTGCATTTGTAATCGCCGCCAACCCGAGCGGTAAAATTCACTTTCTGGAAATCGTTGGCTTGCTGGTTTGGATAGGCGCGTTTGCCATGGAGTCGCTAGCCGATGTTCAAAAACTAGCCTTCTTGCGCGGCATGAAGAGAACTGGAGAGAAAAACCGGGTCTGCAATGTCGGCTTGTGGAAATACAGTCGACATCCGAACTATTTTGCCGAGTGGATGGTCTGGAACGGGTTGATTATTGCATCTATACCCTCCTGGCTAGTCCTGGGTGAAGCAGAGTCCCCTGTTATCTGGTTATCATTGGGGGCCGGTATATTGTTCGTGTCGAGAATGTTGTACAGCACCCTGGTTTACTATACCGGCGCTGTGCCAGCCGAGTATTATTCGGTACAGAAACGACCTGACTACAGAAGCTACCAGCAGACTACCAATATGTTCTTTCCCGGCTCAAGGAAATAGGACTCGATTTGTGTTGTGAGTTAGAATCAACCGTTGGAAATAAACTGAAGCAGACAGTGCTACGCTAAACGCGCTAGCGAGCAAGATGGTTTGGTGAAAGGTGTTCGGGTTATGATGACATTCAAAAAACTAGGGAGACACGGCCGAATTGGCAACCAGATGTTTGAGATAGCTGGAGTCATCGGTATAGCTACCCACCACGGATATGACTTTGGCTTTCCCTATTGGCAGAACTATCTCCAAAGAGAGAAATTTGGCGGAGGCGAGGACATTGATATACAAGCGTGGTTTAAGCATCCTCTTCCAAAAATTGACGAATCTATCGCCTATGCAGACATTGAAGTTAAATGGGGGTTTCACAAAATATTTGCCCAGGATAATACAAATATTTGTGGCTACCTTCAAAGCGAAAAATATTTCTTGCATTGTGAGGACCTAATTCGGCACTATTTTTCTTTTAGGAATGAAACACCAGTACAAAAAAACACGCTCGCTGTTCACTTTAGAGGAGGCGATTTTGAAGGCGATTACCAGCCACCTTGCTCTGGTGACTATTATAATGCGGCTATTGAGAAGATGCCTGAGGGATTACGGATTTTGCTTTTTACCGATGACCCCATACAGGCTGCAAGAGTTATGCCTTTCGACTACGAACTGGTGCAAGGCAACCACTCAATGCGGGATATGGAAATGATGAGCAAGTGCGATCACCATATTATCGCAAACTCCACATTCAGCTGGTGGGGCGCTTGGCTCGCTAACTCAAAGATAGTGGTCGCCCCCAGAAGGTGGTTTGGCCCCAGAAAAAGAGGGCTGGAAACCAAGGATATCTATGCGGAAAATTGGGTTGTAACAGATAATTTCGATCATCATTCTCGCCGTTCTGGCTGGAGTACTCCGGTGGTTAGTTGCAACACCGATTAGACTGGTTTCCAAATATCTAGTGCAATTGGATCAATGGTCAATGCAATTCTACAGGTAAGAGTCTGATTAATCTGGCTTGGAAAGATCTATTTGCTAATACCAGCAAATTGCATAGAATAACTGGATAGTTGAATAAGGCAGAGAGAATGTTTCTTGGCGCAGAAAAGGTAAAGCCTATTATTGCCAGGCGGGTGTTATGGATATTCCCTACTCTCGCATCCATGTTGTTGATTGTCCTCTCGCAATTCAATCCTATTGCTTTTCACACACTAGTTGAATTGACCACAATAATTATTTCTTTTGTCGTGTTTGCATTGGGGTGGTCAACTTACCGTTCATCCCAGAACGCATTCCTGATTTTTCTCGCATGTGGATATTTTTGGATTGGTTCTCTCGACCTAATGCATGCCTTTGTATTTCCTGGAATAGACATTTTTGTGGAAGGGAATGCCAATTTATCTGTCCAGTTCTGGATTACAGCCCGTTACTTTGAAGCGTTATTGTTTCTTGTAGCTCCATTTGTCATATCAAGAAAACAAAACCAATATGCGCTGTTCATTGGTTTTGGAATAGTTTCAATAACATTGACTGTCTTCATTTTGCTGGGGCAATTCCCCACGGTTTTTGTGGAGGGTAAGGGCCTTACAGAATTTAAGATCTACAGTGAATATTTGATCGTTTTCATGCTGGCAATAGCCGTTGTAAATATTTACCGCCAGGGTAAAGATCTCGAGACAGAAGAAACTGTGCTGGTTATCCTCGCAGTTATATTCACCGTGTTCGCAGAAATTGCGTTCACACTCTATGATTCGCTAAAAGCAGTTTCCTTCGGCTTGGTAGGGCATCTTTTAAAGGTCTATTCGTTCTGGTTTATTTTCCAAGCAATTATCATCACTAATTTGAGAAAGCCCTACACGAAAATAATGCAAGCAGAGGAAAAATTGTCCCTTCATATTACAAATACTCCTCTTGGCAGTATTTCGTGGGATACCAATTTCATCTGCACCGAGTGGAACAAGTCGGCTGAGGAAATCTTCGGATACTCCGCCGATGAAGCGATAGGTAAACATCCAGTTGAGGCAATACTACCTTCAGAAGCTCGTGATGAACTAGACCTACTGCTTATGCAAAAAGGTGGTAACCAAATTGCCAGTAATAGTATTACCGGGGATGGAAGGGAGATAGTTTGCAACTGGTATAACACACAGATTACCAATGATGCCGGTGAGGTAACTGGTGTTGTTTCATTGGTGCAGGACATTACTGAAAAAACGGAAATGGAAAAAACCCTTCGTCAATCGCAGAAAATGGAGGCGGTTGGTCAACTTACCGGTGGCATCGCTCATGATTTCAATAACATGCTCGGTATTATCTTGGGGAATATTGAACTCCTTCGTCTACACTTAGGGGGAGATACCAAGGCTGCCAAGTACATTGACAGCGCTTATGAGGGTGTCGAGCGTGGGACGAAAATTACCAAGAAACTTCTCAGCTTCTCTCGTACAGAGTTTGACAAATATCAGAGTGCCAAAGTGAATGACATCATTACTGGTATGGAAGACCTTATTTCCAAATCTCTTACGCCAAAAATTACCATTGAAACCCACCTTGCAAGCGATGTCTGGATGACGAACATCGATCCCACAGACTTTGAGGACACCCTCCTTAACCTGTCACTCAATGCCCGAGATGCCATGCCCGATGGTGGTTCTTTGATATTTGAAACTTCTAACAAAGTACTGGATGAGGCATATGTCCGATTGAACCCAGATAGCACTGCGGGTGACCATGTTCTGGTTTCTATCAGTGATACCGGAATAGGGATGACCTCGGACATATGTGACCAAATATTCCTACCTTTCTTCACGACAAAGGAAGTAGGAAAAGGAACTGGACTTGGAATGAGTATGGTATATGGCTTCATAAAACGTTCAGGGGGACACATCAAGGTATACTCTGAAGTGGGGAAGGGAACGGCATTCCACATCTTTCTACCAAAAGCAGTTGAAGAAGCACAGGGTGCAAAGGTAGACAGTGGTATTATTCATGAAGATCTACCACGTGGCGACGAGGTTATTCTAGTCGTTGATGATGAAAAAGAACTTGTACTTGTCGCCAGTTCATATCTTGAAAATCTAGGTTACAAGGTGCTGACCGCGACAAACGGTGAGCAAGCTTTGGAAAAACTTCATAAAGACAATTACATAGATCTGCTGTTCAGCGATGTCGTTATGCCGGGTGATATAGATGGCTTTGATCTTGGCATTGAAGTTCTGAAGGCGTTTTCCGGGGTAAAGGTATTGTTGACCAGCGGCTTTACAATCAACCATCAAAAGACTGCTAATGGCGACGGACCAATTGTAAAAAAATTATCAGAAAATCTTCTAAACAAGCCGTATAATCAGGCTGAACTTGCTGTCGCAGTAAGGCGATCATTGGATGGTGAGGTATCAATGTAATGAATCGCTTCAAATCAACTCTCACTCGTCCAGGGCCCGGCGAACCGCATTACACAGCTGTTCTTTGGAATAGGGCTTTTTGACAAATCTGCTCGCCCCCAGTTTTAGGGTAGCCTCTACGTCTTCATTTTCGGAAAATCCACTGGATATCAGTGCTTTTTGATCTGGAGACGATTTAAGAATCTGCTCGTAAGTCTGCTGACCGCTAATTCCTGGTTCCATCAACATATCCAATACTACCAGGTCAACTGTGTTGGCTTGAAGGTAGGCCACGGCTTCCTCTCCACTTGCTACCATAGAAACCTGATAGCCGTGGGAGGAGAGGATTTGGCTGGCGATATCGCGCACCGCCGCTTCGTCGTCAACAATAAGTAAAGACTCTCCTTTTCCATATGCCTCCTGCGGTAGGTCGGTTGAAGATGTCTCCGCTGCCTCTTTTGAGGATTGAAGGGGGAAATAGAGCTTGAAGCTTGTGCCATCTGGGCTGCTTGTTACCGTAATCGCGGCGTTGTGGTTTTTAATGGTGTTCCATACGATGGCCAAACCCAGTCCAGTGCCGCTACGGCCCAAATATTTTTTGGTGTAAAAAGGCTCGAAGATATGCTCCAGATCGCGTACGTCAATTCCCGGACCATCGTCATTAATCTCAAGAACAACATATGTCCCCACTTTTATGTTGTGGGTGGCGCTGAACAGTTTGTCTATTTTTTGCGTGTTCGTAGCAATGTTGATTGTGCCAGCGCCGACGATGGCCTCTGCGGCATTGTTGACTAAATTCATAAGGCACTTTTTGATGTGGACTGCGGAGCAGGAGATAATGGAGTCACTGGCCTCATATGCAATTTCGCACGTTACTTGCGGATAGAGCTGCTTCACCTTCTGGTATTCTGGCGAAAGAAGATACTGGTCAATCATGGTATGGAGGCCATGCATCTCACGAGCCGTAGCAGCCCCTTTGGAAACTGTGAGCAGATCAGCGACAATATCGGCTGCTCTGTGACCAGACTCTCTAATTGCAGTCAGGGGCTTGCGCAGCTCACTTTCTTCGGACAAGGTCATAAGCATTAGGTCTGGGTAGCCCACTATTGCCGAGATGATGTTGTTGAGATCATGTGCCACGCCGCCCGCCATGAGGCCAATTGCCTCCATCTTCTCTGCACGCTGCAGTTGCTCCTTAGCTTTCCTTGTCATGGTAACGTCGCGGATTGTGCCAGACATTCCTTTGGGATGACCGTTCTCGTCAAAAAAAGTATCTACGTTGAATTCAATATCATAGAGTGAACCGTCCTTTTTTTGAAAAACGAACTCAAGGCCACGCGCTTTGCCCGCCTTTTCCACTGCAGCAAGAAGTCGTTGACGATCGTTCGGATCATGGTAGAGAATGGTCGCATTTTTGCCTATGAGCTCCTCCTGAGCATATCCGGAAAGTAATTGGCAGGAGGGGGTGCAGTAAAAAATAGTGCCGTCGAGGTCTGTTTCAAAGTAAACATCCTGAAAGTTATCCACGATTCGGTGAAATTTGTCGTCGGTTTTTTGCTTGCTCTGCTCGGCCTTCTGACGAACAGTGATCTCCTGTTCGAGTTGGGCTGACCGCTCGTTTGACTGAGAAGTGCTTGTTAGGAGAAATGCGTGGAATTTACTCAGGCTTGTAATCAAAACAACCAGGGCAGAAAGCACCATCGCCAGGTTATAGGACCAGACCGTGGGATTGACAGCATAGGCGGCAACATCAAACGTATAGACGTTCATGCCCAATAGAATGGCCCCGGCAGTGCCAGTCATCGAAAGCACAACCGCAGTAAACAGGATCCAACCCCCAAGGGGACCATATAGTATCGTGGCCATTATGCACACAACGAAAAATCCAAGGATACCGCCACCCACCAGACCTGTGGACCAAAAACCGATACCCGACAAAAGGGAAAGACTGCAGATGAATGAAATGGCGCGAATTTGAAACGGAATTACATGACGCCATAGGCTGGTGCTCCAAAAAAGCACTGCCACCAAGAGCATGATGTACATATACGGTTGCCATACCAAGTGGTTGGGGCGTGAAAATCCAGCTATCAGGGTAGGAATACTGGCGAAAGATAATACGATCAGCGCTCTGTTCAGAATTTCGCTGCGAACCTGCATTATGTTGCTATTGTCGACCATTTTCCTCGGACCCATATGTTTCATGATGAAGGGGGGCCTAACGCTAATGTTCCAACCAATCCAGGGCTCCGCCAAGCACGATTGCCATTGTTCGGAGGTGCCCTAGTATACACAACAGACGGAAGGCTACCATTCACTGCGGTCAGGGCTATTAACTACTGCCCTGAACCTAGTGCGATCTTCCTCCCCCACTTCCGCTACAAAAATGCTGACTTACAGTTGCCAGGCAAAAGCCTTATAATCCCATATTGCCCACCATAGCACCATCAATCAGTCGCACGTAGTGAGATTCAATTATGTCATCCCCCGAAGTCACCAGCTTCAGTGAATTGGCGCTTTCTGCGCCCCTTCAAAAAGCCATCAAAGCCGTGGGCTATGAACAGCCATCCCCCATCCAGGCCGCGAGCATTCCGCATTTGCTTAACGGTGATGACCTTCTGGGTGTTGCGCAAACTGGTACCGGCAAAACAGCCGCTTTTGCACTGCCCTTGCTAAACAGGGTAGATCTGAGCCAGAAATCACCACAGATATTGGTGTTGGCACCCACCAGGGAGTTGGCGATTCAGGTGGCTGAGGCGTTTCAAACCTATGCCAGCCAAATGAAGGGCTTTCACGTTTTACCCATCTATGGCGGCCAGGATATGAGCGGTCAATTACGTCAGCTTAAAAGAGGGGTGCATGTAGTGGTTGGAACCCCGGGCAGGGTAATGGATCATCTGCGAAGAAGGAGCTTAGACCTCAGTAACCTGAGTAGTCTGGTTCTAGATGAAGCTGATGAAATGCTCCGAATGGGATTTATTGAGGATGTGGAGTGGATTCTGGAACACACTCCCAGTGAACGGCAGGTAGCCTTATTTTCTGCAACCATGCCCAAGCCCATCAGGAAAGTTGCCGACCGATATCTAAAACATCCCAAAGAAATAAGGATTGCTAGTGAAACAGCAACAGCGCCTCATATTGAACAGCGATTCCTGATGGTTAATGGTTTTGAACGCAAATTGGATGCCATTACACGTATTCTTGAGAGCGATGTTTTCGATGCGATGATTATTTTCGTCCGCACTAAAATTGCAACGGGCGAGTTGGCTGAAAAACTTGAAGCAAGAGGGTATTCCGCGTCTGCACTCAACGGTGATATGAACCAGACTTTAAGGGAGCGTACAATAAATCGCTTAAAGAAAAATCAACTGGACATTATTGTTGCCACAGACGTCGCAGCACGGGGTATTGATGTTACGCGTGTCAGTCATGTCCTGAACTTCGACATCCCCTACGATAGCGAGGCCTATGTCCATCGCATTGGTCGCACCGGCAGGGCGGGGCGGGAAGGCAAAGCTATCTTATTTGTTGCCCCGAGAGAAAAGCGTTTGCTGCATTCCATTGAAAAAGCCACTCGGCAGAAAATCCTTCCGATGGAACTTCCAAGTGGCCTGGAGGTTTCCAGTAGGCGCATCGAGCGTTTCAATCAACAACTCACCGACACACTGGAATCCCAGAACCTGGATTTTTTTTACGATATGCTCTCAAAGTATAGTACTGAACAGGAAAGGTCCGCAGAGGAGATAGCCTGTGCCTTAACTTACCTGTTGCAAAAAGACAAGCCGCTACAGTTTGAAGAGACTCCAAAGCGCAAAAAAAGCCGAGAGAAAATCGGCTCAGGGCACATAGAAGACAGCAGTAAGCACAAGACAAAAGGCGAAAGAGGCGGGAGTTCAAAACGTAAATCCATCGGTGGCAGTCAAATGACACGTTACCGCCTTGAAGTTGGCCGCAATGACAATGTTAAGCCAGGCGACATCGTGGGCGCCATCAGTAATGAGGCTGATATCGACGGTGAACACATTGGCCATATCAAATTATACGCTGACTACAGCACGGTAGATTTGCCAGAAGGAATGCCAAATGACCTTCTGCAGCTTTTGAAAAAGGTCAGGGTGTGCAATCGGCCTCTTAAGATCAAGCCCGAAGGTGGGCAAAGGCCATCAAATGAAGCCAAGAAGAAAATGCCAAAGAAAAATACTGGAAAGGCCAAAGCCAGCGTGACCGAAGCCAAAACCAAAACCAAAACTAAAACCAAAACAAAGGTCAGGAAGCGTAAAGCCAACGGCTAGGGTACCTCTGATTGTTCAGGCCATCACTGAACTGGTGTGTTGAATGTCGCGGTTTCTTGAATAAAAATCAAGACTAATGTTCTGGCCCACATCGGGGAGCTTCAGGCAAGCCGGATGTTTATCATGATCATTGCCTTCATTTTCTGTATTTATAATTGCTGCCATAATCTCGCCGATTAAAGGGGCGTTCTTGAATTGATTGCCGCTGGTTCCAATAGCCAGATAGTAGCCAGGGATACTGGTTTTGTCATAAATTGGAATCCAGTCATCGGACACATCGTAGAGACCCACTGTGCCTCTGGCGGTATTGGGAATACCCATTTCAGGAAAACGTTGGGCTGCTCGATACGTCTGCACATTCCACTGCGGTGTGAATTCCAGATTATAATTGTCAGGATCAACAAAATCATGTGGATCGCAAACAGGGTCACTGGATCCAATCAACATATCCTTACCATCGGGTCGTTGATAGAAACCAGCATCCATATCCATGAGGAAGCGGCCCCCTCTTTCAAAGTGTCTTGCGTTTGCAGGAATGTAGGCGACCTCGTGGCGCATAGCACGGGTGCTGAGTTTTAGCTGATTGGTTATGCCGGCCAGTTGATTGATCTTGCTTGAATGGGGGCCAGCTGCGTTGATAACAGTTGCAGAAAAAAAGGTACGACCATCATCGAGTTCAATGCGATGCTTTTCAGAATGTGAAATGTTAAAGGCGGCTACCCGGGCATTGAATATAAATTCTGCGCCATGTTTTTGTGCCGCGACCTGTAGATTGTGGGTGGCCAGCTGCGGGTCAGAAACATATCCGGCCTGTGGCACCAGAATGCCACTACTGATTTCTCCCTTCGAGGGTGAACAGAAGGAATCGTGTGACGCAGGAACAGGCGGCCCATAAGATGCCAGCGAAATGCCGGGGTAGAGTGTTTTGATGTCACCAGCGGACAGCAATTCATAAGGCACGCCTACCGCCTGCATTGCAGTGAGGTTCGCATCATAGCGAGACTCTTCGCCCTGCTTGATCAGTACAAGACCTCCGCACTCAGTGTAGCGCGCCATACCCCGTTCATCTTCTACTTGCAAAAAGTCAGCCCAGTTCAGCCAATGTCTGCGGGCCTGATGGGCAATGGCGCATGAAGTAATATGGGAGTAGATAGGTCGCACAATGGCTGAAGAATGGCTGGTCGAACCATAACCGGCGGCGGGAAGAGTATCCAGATTTAGGGTGCGAAAGCCCCTTCTGGCTAAAGCCAGGGCGATTGAACACCCCACTACTCCAGCCCCAATTATGGTGACATTGCGATCTGTTTGCATCTGTTTTGCCCATTTTTGATTCATTTTGACAATAGTGCGCGAGCTCGACCAATACTGCCAAGGCAGCACGAGCACCTAGCTCCGCACAATGTTCGCTCTGTGTAAAAAGCTACCACTTTTTTACCAGGCCGGTTTGGAGACAATGGCTAGGTTGGAGAGATCTGCGACTGAAAGGGTTGTTGCCTCTGGCCTGAGAGAGTATTAAAATTAGAGTTATATTGTAATTGCTCTGGCCACGCTTTGTCTTCAACTGTTGGGAGCCTGACTGCCCTGTCCGAATGGCCGTGGAGCAGGTGGCTCCTTCGAGGAATTTGGAGATTGAGGTCAACGACGACGCCTGGGCCCTGCACCGATGAATACTCCATCGCCGACGATCTCTGGATGTCCCCACCTGCCGTTCAGGCAGTACGACAATAGTAAATGTCGATGCTTATGTGAAGATAAAAATAAGCTGTGCTAGGCCTGCAGCCAGTCGCGGCGCTGGAGGTAGTAGTCCGTCAGTTCTGCCTCGGCACTACCTGGCTCCGGTTGGTAATCGTATTCCCAGCGAACCAATGGCGGCAATGACATCAGGATGGCCTCGGTGCGACCATTGGATTGCAGCCCAAATAACGTGCCGCGGTCGTATACCAGGTTGAACTCTACGTAGCGTCCTCTTCGGTACAGCTGGAACTGGCGTTCGCGCTCTGAGTACGGGCTGTCCTTGCGACTACGCACAATAGGTCGGTAGGCCGGAATATAGGAATCACCCACCGCGCGCAGGAAAGAAAAGGATGTGTCGAAATCCCAGTGGTTAAGGTCATCGAAAAATAGGCCGCCCACGCCCCGCGGTTCGGCACGATGCGTCAGATAAAAGTACTCGTCACACCATGTTTTGTAGCGAGTGTAGACGTCAATGCCAAAGGGGGCGCAGGCGTCAAAAGCTGTTTGGTGCCAGTGCTGGCAATCTTCCTTGAAACCGTAATAGGGCGTCAGATCATAACCGCCGCCAAACCACCATACGGGCTCCTCACCGGGCTTTTCGGCAATGAACATTCTGACGTTAGCATGGGACGTTGGAGTGTAGGGATTGCGCGGATGTATGACCAGGGATACCCCCATAGCCTGGAAGCTGCGCCCCGCCAACTCTGGCCGCTGTGCAGAGGCCGAGGCGGGGAGAGAATCGCCCATAACATGGGAAAAATTAACGCCTCCCTTTTCAAATACAGCGCCTTCGCTAATGACGCGACTTCGGCCACCACCTCCAGCATCGCGATCCCACAGGTGTTCGGTGAAACTGGCGGTTCCATCTTCTAGTGTCAGATCCGCGCAGATTTGATCCTGCAACTGCAACAGGTAACTTTTAACCTGTTCGATATCGACCGTGTCCATTGTGTGCTATAAGTCCTCGCCGGATAGTTGTCTGGGAATGTGGATTTAACAAGATTAACAAAAAGTGATTCTCGCGCAGAATGATTCTCTATACCATGGACTACTGTAGTAAGAAAGAGTAGCAAAATGATTGCTAGTGCCGATAATAGACTTTTGACCATTGCCGACAACCACGCCAGTAGATTGGCCCCCAGTGCGTCGCTGGCGAATTGCTATGCCAGGCAATCTGTAAACAAACTAACCAAGAATGCGCTGAATATCTCCTTTGGCTACGCCACTGCTTTGGAAACTGTGAACATGCAAAGCGATGGTCATGCGGAGGTTCTAGGCACCACCATAGAAAAACACCAAGCTGACCTCAAAGGAGTTTAAAAATGCCTGATATTGACCTGTACGCGGCCATGTCTACTCTGCGAGCCGTGCGCCGGCTCCGAGCTGACACCATCCCCGATGATATCCTGGAGCGGGTTATCACTGCTGCTACCTGGGCTCCCAGTGGTGGAAACCGCGAACCCTGGCGCATTGTTCTGGTGCGCGATACCGAGCTCAAGACTGAGCTGGGCTCACTGTATAAGGAGCGCTGGAACCAGTTCGCCGCCATGTATCGACAGGGCATAGCCCACCTTCCGGAAGAGGAGAAGGCCGCCCAGGAGCGCATTATCGATTCTGGTAATTACCTGGCAGAAAATTTTGCCGCCACTCCGGCAATAGCCATTTTTTGTTTTGATTCAAGGCAAATGGCGATTACAGATGCCAAACTTGACCGGGTTTCGGTGGTCGGTGGTGGGTCGGTGTATCCCGCAGTACAGAATCTCTTGCTGGCTTGCCGTAAGGAGGGTTTGGGCTGCTGCTTAACCACGCTATTGTGCGAATGTGAAGACACGGTAAAACAGTTGCTTGATATTCCCGATAACTGGGGTACGGCTGCAGCCATTCCCATGGGTTATCCGCTACTGGGGGGGCACGGTTCTATCAAGCGCTCGCCAGCGAGAAAACTGAGTTATTCCGATAAATGGAAACAACCGCTGTTTGGAGATAATAAGTGAATGCTGAGGAAGAGGTTCTGGCGGCCAGCCTGGAGATTGGCAAGACGGTAAGGGCGTCAGCGAATGAAACCGAGAAAAACCGTAACCTGTCCCCGGAATTAGTGAGCCAGATGAGGGACGCTGGAATTTTCAGCCTGTGTATCCCGCAACGCTTTGGTGGCATTGAGGCTCACCCGGCTACCACACTGGAGGTTATTCAAAACCTCTCCTACGGCGACGCCTCGGCAGGCTGGGTGGCCATGGTTTGTGGTGCCACGGCGATTATGGCAGGCTTTTTGGAGCCGACAATAGCCGAGGAAATTTATGGCCAAAAGGGTGTGATTACTTGTGGCGCCTCAGCCCCTACTGGTAAGGCGCGCCGGGTTGAGGGTGGAATTGAGGTTTCCGGTCGTTGGCAGTGGGGTAGTGGTACAACCCATGCAGACTGGATCCTCGGGGGCAGCTTTCTGGTGGACGAGCAGGATAAACCCATGCTCGATGAAAATGGCCAGCCCTTCCATCTGTTACCCATCTTTTCCAAAGACCAGGTCACCCTGTTGGACAACTGGGACGTTATTGGTGTTGCCGGTTCAGGCTCCAATGACTTTGTGGTAGAGGGTGCCTTTGTGCCTGAGGGGCGCTGGATGCGCTTTGGCGTAGACCAACCCAGGATGAGTGGCCTATACCAGTTCCCGTTGTTGGGGATACTGGGTTTAGGGGTGGGTTCAGTGTCACTGGGCCTGGCCCGCCATGCTATTGATGAGTTGATCGAAATTGCCGGTGGCAAGATACCCGCCTCAAGTCGCAAAATCCTGGCCTACCGGTCCTATGTGCAGTCAGCGGTGGCCGAGGCAGAGGTAGCCTATCGCTCGGCCAAACTATTTATGAAAGACTCAGTAGAGCGGGCCTATGATAAAGCCATAAAGGGTGAGAAGCTGCTGATGACAGATCGCGCAGAACTGCGTCTTGCTATTACCAATGCCAGCAGGCAGTCCACTCGCGCCGTTGACCTGATGTACAATGCGGCCGGTGGAAGCCCGGTGTACAACAAGAGCCCCTTGTCACGAATCTACCGCGATGCCCATGTGGCCACCCAGCACATCATGGTTGGACCGCCCACCTATGAATTGGTGGGCAGAGTACTGATGGGCATGGATGTGGATGACGGAGCAGTGTAGAAACCGTGGCCCGGAGTAATGCCATGATTCATGATTGAACCGCAGGTGCTTCGTACGAGCGAATGAAATGAGCGGCTTTAACTGCATGAGCGGGGCAAGTGGGGCAAGGGGGCAAGGGGGGGCAAGGGGTCAGACTCCTTGACCCGGCAATTCGCCAGGGACGCCATGTTCTCCTGCGACTTCCCGGTTACAATGCGTGCCGGAAATTGGTCTATATTTATGTTAGTGAAAAGGCAGCTCTATGAAATTACGCTACAAGTTCGCAATCGGCGTGCTGATTTTGATGGCCACTGGCCTGGCCGTGCTGGCTCTGGTCCTGGGATACAATGCCCCCTGTAAACCAGCCCCCGAACTAACTGATGACGGCCGATTGATGAAGGCCATTGTCGGGCGCTGTTATGGCTCCCCCGATGTTCTGGCGCTGGAGAGTGTCGAGAAGCCCGAGCCTGCGAGCAACGAGGTGCTGGTTAAGGTCCGCGCCGCCTCGGTAAACCCCCTCGACTGGCACTACTTGCGAGGTGCGCCCTATATCATGCGGCTTAGCTCTGGTATCGGCTCGCCCAAACGTAATCGCTACGGAGTCGATTTCGCCGGGACGGTTGAGTCCATCGGAGAGGACGTTACTTTATTCGAGCCCGGCGATGCCGTATTTGGCAGCGCTAGCGGTGCTTTCGCCGACTATGTGACCGTTCGCGAGGACCGGGCGCTGACAGCAAAACCTGACAACATGAGCTTTGAACAGGTGGCCTCAGTTCCGATCGCGGCAATCACCGCATTGCAGGCGCTGCGGGACAAGGGACAGCTTAAGTCGGGGCAGAAAGTACTGATTAATGGTGCCTCCGGAGGCGTGGGCACCTTTGCCGTGCAGATCGCCAA
>JABHWT010000341.1 GCA_018657645.1 Halieaceae bacterium
ACACTCCCGCCGCTTCCGCCACCGGAATGACTTCGCGCAAAAAAGTGAATAGGTGCTCTCGATAGGCCTCCACGCCGAGCGCAATGAACTGCTCGATGCTGTCCCGCAGGGAGTCTCTCGTATATGAACCCTCGCCCCCTGGCAGGCCCGCTATGATGTTGTTTTCCAGCAGTTCTCGCTCAGAGTTGCTCATGATGCCAAACCGCGCTCGGGCTGTCTCTATCAACTCGGGGCTGTAATCATTTTGCGCATCAACTCTTTGTAATATAAACAAATCGTAAGCCGCAAAATCTGTCATCTCAAAGCGCAGGGCATGGGATGCGTTTGGCAAGCGGTACATTAACTGGGTACGGGTCCAGTCAAGGACAGGCATAAAATTGTAGCAAACAGTTGTCACGCCCGCTTGGCCGACACTGAGTAAGGAAGCTTTATAGTTCTCGATATATTGTCTGTAATTACCGGTACGGGCCTTTATGTCGCTGTGAATGGGAATACTCTCCACCACTGACCACTTCAAACCTGCGTTTTCAATTAGCGCTTTACGTGCTAAAACCTGATCCAGTGGCCATGCATCCCCGGTTGCAATCTGATGCAGGGACGTGACGACGCCTCGAGCGCCCGCCTGAAGAATGTTCTCCAGCGAAACCGGATCATCTGGACCAAACCAACGCCATGTTTCTTGCACTGAGCACTACCCTTTTCCCATTACCAATCGGCTTTGCTGGCATCATTATCGATTACTACTTGTCTGGTCAACCTGCTCTGGCGCATAATTGCTCTTTGGCCTTACCACTTAGCCAGACTAGCACCCCTTCGTTTCGCTATTCAAGAGCAACTGTGATGAAGATTGAAGCAGTCAAAGTGCGGCGCATCTATATGCAGGTCGCGGATCAAATATCTGAGTTAATCGGCAACGGCAGCTTAAAGTCAGGGCAGCGCCTTCCGTCTGAGCGCGACCTGGCCGAGCGCTTCAATGTCAGCCGCCCCAGCATACGGGAGGCCATGATAGCCCTTGAGGTCGGGGGCCTGGTAGAGGTACGCAGTGGCTCTGGAATCTATGTAAAACCCCACAAAGAGGTAAGCCAGCACGCTCCATTAAAGGACAACAACCTCAACCCCGCGGAAATTCTGGAGGCCCGCCTGCGCTCTAACGCGACACCATTAACCCTGCATCCCCAACGCCTGTTCCCCAGTGACCCTGGCAGCCGCGAAATTGCTCGCAGAATATACCTGGAGATTAAACAACTCCCCATAATAAGCCCCCATGGCCACACCGACCCGGGATGGTTTGCCCGTAACCAGCCTTTTGCCAATGCCACCGAACTGATTGTAACGCCAGATCACTATGTTCTGCGCATGCTCTACAGCCAGGGCATAGCTCTCGAGGACCTGGGCATTCCAGGCCGCCACAGCGACAGGCCTGTTGCAAGTCCACGCAGCGCATGGCGACAATTTGCCCGCCACTACCACTACTTTCGGGGCACACCCTCCAGGCTGTGGTTGGATCACGTATTCCAACATCTGTTTGGCATGGCCGAAGTGCTAAACAGCAGTAATGCAGATAACTACTTTGACCACATTAATGATCAGCTACAATGCCCGGCCTTTTTACCACGCGCCCTCTTTCAGAAATTTAACATTGAAGTGCTGGCCACCACAGAATCGCCGCTTGATAGCCTGCAACACCACAAAACCATCCAGCAGAGCGACTGGCCAGGCAGAGTCATCACAACGTTTAGACCGGACCCCGTTGTAGACCCGGAATATGAAGGCTTTTCCGATAATATAGTAGCGCTGGGCAAGATAACCGGGGAAGACACCAGTCACTACTCGGGTTACCTGGCTGCGCTTCGCGCGCGACGCGCTTATTTCATACAACATGGTGCCACCGCCAGCGATCATGGCCACCCTACCCCGGCTACGGCGGACCTGAGCCAGGCAAATGCAGGCGCCTTATATGCAAAGGTCATAAACGGCAAAGCCACTGCCGCTGAAGCGGAATTATTCAGAGCGCAAATGCTCACCGAGATGGCAGCCATGAGTCTTGAGGATGGCCTGGTAATGCAAATACATCCCGGTTCGCACCGCAACCATAACGCGGACCTGTTCAGAGAGTTCGGGCGCGATAAGGGTGCTGATATCCCCGTAGCAACCCACTACGCCGACCAATTAAAGCCATTGCTCACTAAATTTGGCAATCGATCCGAGCTTAGTATCATTTTATTCACGTTGGATGAGACCAACTACAGCCGTGAATTGGCACCACTGGCAGGCCACTATCCCTGCTTGAAACTGGGGCCGCCATGGTGGTTTCACGACAGCCCGGAAGGCATGCGCCGCTACCGCCAGCAAGTCACGGAAACAGCCGGGTTTTATAATACGGTGGGATTCAATGACGATACGCGAGCATTTCTGTCGATACCCGCTCGCCACGATGTGGCCCGTCGCATGGATTGTACATTCCTCGCCGAGCTGGTGGCAGATCACCGAATGCCTGAGGCAGAGGCCGTTGAAGTTGCCATCGACCTGAGCTATCGCCTGCCGAAACAGGCCTATAAACTGTAAATCCCATGCGCCGATTAACTCCGCAGGTAGTATCCCGCCCACCGGTTGATCTGAAGCTATCCAATTATGCGCCCACAGCCTCCCCCTACACCGGCATTGTGCATTTGGGCGTTGGCGCCTTTCATCGCGCCCATCAGGCCGTTTACACCGACACAATACTTGCGATAGAGGATGGCAATTGGCAGATTACGGGCGCAAGCCTGCGCAGCGATCAAGTACAGCAACAACTCAGCCCCCAAAACTGCCTGTTTACAGTGGTAGAAAAGGACAACCAAAAACAGCGTTACCGGTTGGTTCAGTCGATTGCTCGAATCATTGTCGCCCCGCATGAGCCCCTACAATTAATTGAGGCCATGGCGGCCGATGCCTGCAAAATTATCGGCCTGACAATCACTGAAAAAGGTTATTGCCATAACCCGGCTACCGGCAAGCTGAATAGGCAGCATCCCGACATAGTGCATGACCTTGAGCATCCCTCCACGCCGCTTAGCGCACCCGGATTCATCACTGCTGCCCTGCTACAGCGCTACCACAATAACGCACAGGGCGTGAGTATTCTCAGCTGCGATAATATCCCAGCCAACGGCAAACTTACTCGCCAGCTTATTCTGGAATTTGCGTCAGAACTGGACGCGGGGCTCGCCACCTGGATCGATGAGCACGTTAGTTTCCCCTGCACAATGGTGGACCGCATCGTACCAGCCACTACCGAAGCAGACCGGATCAACCTGGAGAAGGTGTTGGGCTATCGCGACGACGCCATGGTGTGCAGCGAACCTTTCTCGCAATGGATAATCGAAGACGATTTTGCGCAGGGGCGACCTGCATGGGAGAAAGCCGGCGCCGTCTTTGTCGATGATGTCCACAACTTTGAAACCATGAAGCTGCGCCTGCTTAATGGCAGCCATTCCGCCATGGCGTACCTGGGATATCTGGCCGGACACGACTATATTCACCAGGTTGTTGGAGACAGCGTGTTTCTTCAGTTCATCCGCTTTCTGATGGATGAAGAAATCACGCCCACCTTATCCGTTCCTGCGCAAATTGACCTGGAAACATATAAATGCGAACTACTGCAGCGCTTTGCAAACTCTGCCCTTAAACACCGCACTCAGCAAATAGCGATGGACGGATCACAGAAAATACCCCAGCGGTTATTGCAGGCGATTAGTCATCAAATAAAGCACGGCGGATCAATAGCTGCGCTATCTCTGGCGGTTGCCGGGTGGATTCGTTACAGCCGAGGGATAGATGAGAGCGGC
Organism: Halieaceae bacterium; assembly: GCA_018657645.1. GTDB lineage: Bacteria > Pseudomonadota > Gammaproteobacteria > Pseudomonadales > Halieaceae > JBALVT01. The sequence continues at coordinate 3,828 of JABHWT010000341.1, forward strand.
ACGCCCTATGAGATTTTGGATCCCCTGAGCGAAAAATTGCACGCACTGTACGCTGAGTCGGGAGCCACCACGGACACGCTGGTCAGAGCAATACTTGCTGTCCCAGAGATATTTCCAAGGCAGCTAGGCGAAAATCAGGCTTTTTACGAAAAAGTGAATTTCTATCTCGGTGAATTGAATGAGCACGGTTCGAAACTATCCGTCGAGCGGTTTCTCGAGGCTAGGAAGGATCAACCATGAGCTCTCCGCTGGATCATCTGGTCTATGCCACGCCCGATCTGGAAGCCGGGATGGCTCATATAGAAAACTTGCTGGGTGTCGCCGCAAGACCTGGCGGTAATCACCCCGGTATGGGAACCCGCAATGCCTTACTGACGCTGGGGACTATGTGCTATCTGGAAATTATCGGGCCCGACCCACAACAAACCGATTTCAAGGGTGAACGCCCCTTTGGTATTAACGCGCTGGAGGCGCCACGCCTGGTAACCTGGGCCGCGCGCCGCCTGGAACTGGGGCAGTTTGTTGAGACAGCCAGGTCCAGGGGCGAGGAGTTGGGCGAGGTATTGCCAATGTCCAGGAAAACTCCAAAGGGAGAGCTATTAACCTGGAAACTCACCCTGCCCGCTATCAACAACGGGGTCGGCATCAGGCCCTTTTTTATTGATTGGGGAGTTACACCACATCCCGCGGGACATAGCCCCACCGGTGCACATTTGAAATCTCTGCAACTCGAGCACCCGCAACCGGAGGAGGTCCTGCACATGACAAAGGCATTGGAGCTCGAGGTGAGTGTGATTGAGGCGCCCTGCCCCGGAATGGCCGCTTTTATCGAATGTCCCGCTGGAAAGATCGAATTGCGTTAGGGCTCCTCTGAATAATACCATGCTACGTCAGCATGGCCTGAGGTATGCGGTGCAGGGTGCGAGGCGAAGCTGGTTTGCCCTGGTTTACTGGCAAATGCAGCAGTTTCTCCCCTGTTCTTTTGCCTGGTAGAGATTTTTGTCGGCAAGATTAATTAGGGATTCGTTGCTGGCGGAGGATTCCGGGACTATTGAATAGGCCCCTATACTGACGGTCACACACTCGCATACAGGTGAATCACGGTGCTCTATATCTAGTTGGTGGATTTTAGGCATCAGGGACTCTGCAATTCCTTGAGCTCCGACTGAATCCGTATCTGGCAATAGCACGGCAAACTCCTCTCCACCATAACGCGCTACCAGGTCTGAGGGCCGGGAAAGACTATCGCGCAGTGTTTGGGCAATATCGCGCAGACATTGGTCACCCTGGGCATGGCCATAGCAATCGTTGAACTGCTTGAAGAAATCGATATCCAGCATCAACAGAGACAACGGAGACCCCGATCGAGATGCCCGTTGAATTTCCTCGCTCAGACGGTGCTCAAAATGACGTCGATTAGCCACCAGGGTCAAGCCATCAATGCGCGACTCCTGCTCGGCCTGCTCTTTGGCCTGACGCATAATGTTAATACGGTAGGCCAGTCCCAGTGAAAACATAATGGCCTCAAGGGCAATGCCGACATGTGGCATAAAGTAGAGCACAGTGTGATCGAGCGCTGGCAGATAAAAAATCAGCTGTCGAAAGCTGCTCATAACCACCAGCATCAACTCGGCGGTGAAAAAATAGCCGGCCAGTAAACTCCGCTTGCTGATCATAAGGTAGAAGGCATAGAGCCAGGTGCCAAACAGAACAACCGGGTTGGCTATTTGAAGCAACATGAAGGCAAGTCTGGCGTGAAAAAAGATACCCAGGGGAATGCATAGACCAAGCATAACCATCAGCAGTTTTAGACATCGTCCGGCAGTGAGCGAGTTGCGGCTTATGCCAAGAAAAGTATTGGCAAACCACAGGTATGCAATATTGAGTAAGGCAAGAAGTAGCGTCAAAAAGTGTGAATTGATATTGGAAAAACCGTCCAATGGCGCTATCCAAATCACCCCATCTACCATGCCCATGAAGCCCGTAACGCTGGCCATCCACACCAGGTAGGACAGATAGGCCCTGTCTCGCAGGGCAATGAACAGGATCAGGTTATACGCAATGAAGCTAATCATCACCATGTAAAAAGCAGCTCGGATACTGTGGCGCAATAGAAAATTGGTCCGATATCCCTCCTCGGAAAAGGTATATAAAGGAACTGAGATCAAGGGAAAGGTCGGGTCAATACGCAGGTACAGGCGAGTGACCTCCCCTGCTTTTAACTCCAACGGCAAAATAAAACCCCACTCCTCGAGCAGTGAGTTGGTTCCACGCATTGTGTCCCTGGTCAGGGACAGTGGTACATAGTCGCCGCGCTTGTCGCCCTGATAGACTACAAACTCATCCAATAAGTCATATAACACGCCCAACCAGATTATCTGTGGTTTGGCCGTGGAGAGTGTAGGTAGCAGATCAACGCGCAGCCAATACACTGAATTCAGTGCTGCCGCTGTTAGCGGTTTATCGGCATCCAGGGTAAAGAACCCGGACCGGTCGGCTTCAATTACCTGCGCCAGGGACAGTGATGCCGAGGAGTCTTCCAGGTAGGCGCTGTGGGGTTTCAGAAAAAAACTGTTTTGCTTGCTAAAGTCCAGCGTCACGGGGGCCGCCCAAACAAAACGCCCCATAGTCGATAATAGAACAAGCAAACTGATTTTTAAGACACTGTTGATCAATTCCAGATAAATACGTTCTTGTCTGGAGGTCTTCATGGGAGCGTTCTATTCCTGAGCTGCAGTTCGCAGTCGGTAAATCGCCCGCAACATTGTGGTCATAACCGGTTGCGCCGTATCCCGGACATACACATCGACATTCAAATCAACAAATTCATGGCCTTTCTTGGCAAACAGATCGCGAATATCACACTCCACTGTAAGTTGGGTGCCTTCCTCCACAATGGCATAGTTTTGGGAGTCGGTCTGCAGGTGAATCCAGGGGTTCATGTAGGCATTGCCAGCCAGGGCCCAGTTACTCAGGCCCAGCATAAAGGCTGCATTGGCGCAGGCGCGCGCATTGAAATTGTGGAGGGTGGGCATTGCGGCCGGGTCTTTCAAGTAGGTGGACATATTGGTTTCTCTGCTCCAGCGAGCCTCCAATGCGTACATGCCATTTTCCTGCAATTTTTCCATTTCTTCACGCGTTGCGTTGGGAATGGACTGGCCTTTATGTAGCACGGGGTCGCCACGTTTGGTCGGTGGCGCGGGTGCCTTCCCGTTTAGACGCATGGATCCACTGGCATTGACGGTACCAGCTTGATCAGTGAGTGTTGCAGTGTAGGATTCGCTCGTAACATCCGCCACTACAACGCTGAAGTCTTCCCCATCGTACAGGGGTTTGGAGACCACCACATGAGCCTGCCCCTTTTTCAGCCAGTCTTCTCCCCAGGCCTCAATCGCCGGGTGGGTCAGGTAGGAAGATACGGTCACACCGGGAACCAAACCACCCCTGAAACCGTAGACCCGGGCAATTTCGTCGGAGTGTATCTGGTTCTGGGATTCCTGTGATTGATTGAAGGCCGTTGCATGCCAATTCTGAGGTTTGCTCAAGTTCCGGGTCCTTTTCTGAAGGCGGTCTATTTGGGCCCAACCAACGACGGTGTCGGGCAACCTACATTCGCTCAGCGCATTCCCATGGCACGCTGTTGATAACCATTGGGTGGTCTAAAATAGGCATCGCCAAGCGCTTTCTCCGACACCGATGTCAGGCTGGCCTCATCCACAATGCGGTCGCCTTCAAAACGGCGGGTCAACACAGGGAATCCGTTGATTTCCATAATATCGTCGAACGGATTGCTGTCCATTTGCACCGGAGCCATTTTGCTAAGCTCGGAAAACACCTCCTCCATCAGCGCCGTCATGCTAACCACTGAGCCGCGAATGTCTTCGGAGGTTCCAAGCTTGTCCCAGGGCGTGACGCAGTACTCCCTGTTTTTCTGCCCACGTTTGAATGATTCGTAATAAACGCAGTCAAAACCGTTAATCGTGTCGCTGCGGCTGGTTTTGCGGATCTCCGTTTTTTCTGGTTTCTCGATCGGCGCCGCCCCACGGCCAACCTGGCCTAGCGTCTGTTCCATCATTTTTTCCGCCATAGCGCGCTGCTCGGGAGGCATTTTTGCAAGCGCCTCTGCCATGGCTTTATCCATTTGATTCTGCATGGAGGAGGCAAAGTGCCGGTCGAGGACCATATACGCTTTTTCCTGATGCATGATGATAGTCATGTTGTTGGCCGATTGGCTGTACACGGTGTCGGTAGCTTCATTAGCCACCATTTTTATAAACCCGTTTGAAAAATACAGCTGCATATTGTTCTGGGGTGAACCCTGTTTGTCGAACTCGGTCGCTGAAATATTCAGCACCACGCCGGCGCGAGCAGCGTTCGAGAGTGCAATCGTCAAGAAAAACCCACAAATAACCGCCATAACTTGCTGCATATGCATTCGAAAACTCCCCTGCGTTGAAAGACTGTCAGCCGTAGAGCACGTTGTCTGTCGACACTAACACACCTCACCTCGATTGGTATAGCTGCCGGGAGAGGTGAGTCTAGGCAACACCTTTTCGCAAATCCCTTTATCTGCTTTTGGCGATCACTCCCCCGAGCAAGGACGATAGAAACCGCTCCTCGCTATCAATAAACCGCTGCAGCAGACCTGCCAGGTAAGCGTACACTGCACTGTCTGGAATACCCTTCAGCCTGGCACAGAATGGCCCTAACCAGCTGCCTGGGTGTTGCTGGATAAAATCTCTCTGCCCTCGTCGCAAAGCGTCTGAGTTGCGCTGGGCAGCGGGCGCTTCCCCGCCCCTTGATTCCAGATAGGTCAGGTAGTGCAGAAACTCCAGTTCGACCGACAAATTGTCCGGCGACTCTCGCAACACACTCCCGCTCAAGTCGAGACCAAAAAAGCGATAGAAGCGAAACACATCTTCCATCAGCGCCTTCTCAGTCATCGATGAATAGCCTGATTCTCGCAGCGATATGGTATGGCCACCTGACTCAAATTGGCTGGTATAGAATGTGCTGACCATTGCTCGGGAGAGCTCCGCCGTACGTAGCGCGTCCTCCTCGACTGCATTAAAGGGGGTCGCATACGGTAATCGGCTACCCAGGAGAATTAGTGTGCTCAGAAAATCTCCGCTGAAAATATCATCGAGAAAATCATCAGTTGGGTGCGAGAATGCGATAGCGAAACATTGATAAATCTGGCTTCTGGCCGCGACCTCCCCGGCAGAGCTTTCATCGGGCTGGTCGGGAACCATCAGTGTTCTATAGTCATTGAAACGAATTCACCCGAAACAGATTTTTGGGCCGACCTTTCATTATTGCTGCCTTCCCACAAAGCGAAGGCTATAGCCAATTCCGCCCCGGGTACCATGGAGACAGTCTCTTCCCGTGAGATTTTCATGGTGCGCTGAAATACGACAATCCAGTGTTCGTTCACGTAGTGCCCACTGGCGGTCAAACCACTGCCCTGGGGCTCTCGCCGCGCACTGGTAGCATAGCCTCTGGCCATCACGTCGAATGGTGCCTGTTCATCCGCCTTCCAAAGCCAGGCATTCACGGCCTTATCCGGGCTGCCCATGGAAAAAGCACTGGCTCCCGGTGTCATTGGGAACATAACCGCGGCCGCATCTGCAAATTGGTCCAGATCATTAATAGCGTCATCTTTGCTCGGGTCTTTCCAGGCAAGCCGAATACTGAGCACATTGCCGTCGTGCAGCATTCGCACCTTAAGGCTTTCATTCTTGCCGTGACCGCTGGTCCTGGACATATAGGGCGATACCGCATTGGTTAACGCAAGGGGGGCCGGTGACAGCGCTATTTCTTTCTCCGCGACCTCCGACCAGATTTCGTTACGACCATCTGCCAATGCGGTAGCGTCTAATGCCAATCTTTTTATTATCACCGTAATCTCTCCACTATACGGGCTCGTTAGTAAATTCTGAAAATCTGTCCTGCCATACCTTGCTGATCAGGATATCCATGAGCTGGGACGGATTGCCGTCCTTTCTTTGTTGCCTTTGGGCTACCAGGGTGGCCAAAGCCTGGTGCACAGCAGGCCCGAAATACTGCTCCAGAACCTCGAGTGGGATCCGCATGTCGTCCGTTAAGCGCCCATCGCTATCATAGGCATAGGTCGACATCGGCGGGACATAATAGACGTTGGGTTCGGTGCCGTATTCCGGGTGCAGGGGAAGTGCGACTTTCCACTGACGCACCAGCTTATAAACCTGGCTGTCCTTATCATCGAGGTAACCATAGGCGCGGGTGCGCCCGACACACTGACGATTACAGGCTGGAGCGATGCCCTTGTCAATGCGCGGAAAGCACTCTATACACTTTTCACTACGTTTTGTCGCTGGGTTAAAGTAAATCATCTTATAGGGGCAGGCCTCAACACAGTGCCGGTGCCCTGTACAGCGATCCTGATCAATCAGCACAACACCGTCATCCCGCTTTGAAATGGCATTGCGAGAGCAGGCATCGATGCATGGCGCGTTACTACAGTGGTTACACTTGCGCGGCAGATAAAAAAAGAAGGCATTTGGCCACTTCCCCGAGGCCTGATCCTCATCCCAGTTATAGCCCCATTTGGCCGTTTGCCCATCTGCTGATCGGGGCTCCAGGCGGGCATTCTGGCCATCTTCATGATTGAGTACTTCATCGTGATTAAACTGCAGGTTGTCGCCGGCATCGACAATATTAATCAACTGCCCCTGTAGCGCCCTGCCCTGCTTGTCGTATCCACCGCCCTTTGACTGCCAGTCTCTTGGATACCCTCTCCCCGGATAGGTGCCGACGTTGGCCCAGCGCATATGCTCTGTGCCCGGGCGTTGTGTCCAGATATTCTTACAAGCCACTGTACAACTCTGGCAGCCCATACATTTATTGAGATCGATGACTGTAGCCAACTGCCGCTTAGACGACTTAAGCCTTTGTTTTTCGCTGGTGCTGTTCATTTTTTAATTCGCACCTGAGACAAGGGCCACATCAACCCTGAGTCCACGATCGTTGGCGGGCGAAGGGGACCCCTGCATTGAGCGATAATTGAGTTGACCGTAATTACCGGCCAGTTGCAGTGATTTTGGCATTCCAACCAGGAGAGCGTCGTGAGATTTCCAGTTTTTGAATTGCCAGGCCTCAAACATATAGATGACAACTTGATCCGGGGCAACGGCTGCCGATGTACAAGCCATGAACTCGGCTTCATCGACATCATTGAATATTTTGATCATGTCGGCGTCCTCGATGCCGCGCTCTCTGGCGGCATCGCCATTGATAAACAGAATGGGCTGACCCCGGTGCAGTCTCAGGAATTCCGGCGTACCCGCATGCATCGTGTGAATGCTGTGCCGGGCATGCCCACTGACAATTCTGAACGGATACATGCCCCCTATAGGCGGCGTCTCCTTGTGCACAGGAAAGGCCTCACCGGCCTCCAGAAACCAGGGATGATCGATATAAAACTGGGCGCGCCTGGCATAGGTGGGATAGGCCAGCTTATCGTCCAGGTGTTTTGCAAGGGAGTAGAATGGCTTGCCTGGGTCCACATCGGAAGCAGTGGCGCTGTTACCCTCGGGACCGAGCCCATGCACCCTTACCTGACCCGCCTGCTTGAACTTCCGGTAGCTGAAATCATCTGGAAAAGTGCCTATTGCCACAGCCACATTGACCATTTCTTTGAGAGCATCCTCCTGGGTCTCTATATGACCGTTCATGGTAAACCGCTGCTTCAGATCTTTGTAAAACAATTCATTGTCACTGCGGTCCACAAATGACTTCATGCCGCGTTGCTGTGCTCGCTCGCCAATTTTGGCAATCAGCAGTCTGAATATCTCCCACTCCGGCTTTGCCTCTC
>JABHWT010000222.1 GCA_018657645.1 Halieaceae bacterium
ACCTGAGGACAAGTCGCCAGGCGGTATACTTTCTGCTGCACTTTCCGTAGGCTCACACCCCCCAGGCGTTACCTGGCACTCTGCCCTGTGGAGCCCGGACTTTCCTCCGCGTGACATACGTCACACAGCGATCGCCTGACCAACTCCACGCACAGACTACCGCCAGCCATGGCCAACGGCAAGAGAAAATCTCACTTTGAAGGCCCATCTACTTTCAATGATAGTAAATACCGATATAGTTCCTTCTTCCGCAGGCCCGTGTGCTCAGCGACGATTGCCGCCGCCCGCTTGGCCGGAAGTTCTTGCGCAAGTCGCCGTAAAAGAGCGGACGTCCGCTCGCCCATCTCTTGCTCGCCCCCCCTTTTGCCAGCGACCAGGATAACGATTTCTCCTCGCTGTTGATTGTCATCGGCGCCCACAAACCCCACCAATTCAGCAAGGCTACCGCGCTTGACTGTCTCAAAAGTCTTGGTAATTTCCCTTGCCAATACTGCTTCTCGCTCCGAACCAAAAGCGTTTCTCATTGCCTCCAGGCAGTCCCGTACCCGGTGCGGTGCCTCGTAGAAAATCAGCGTAGCTGTCTCTCCAGCAAGGCTCTCCAGACGATTGGAGCGCGTACCCGGTTTAACGGGGAGAAACCCTTCAAACATGAAACGGTCTGTTGCCAGACCAGAAACGCTGAGGGCAGCTATTGCAGCGCAGGCCCCAGGTACCGGGCGCACAGCGTAACCGCGCTCCTGCACAAAGCGAACCAGTCTGTATCCAGGGTCCGAAATAAGCGGTGTACCAGCGTCCGACACCAATGCCACCGAGCCACCACTGGCCAGGCAGTTCTCAATCTTAATCAGAGCTCGCTCGTCACTGTGATCGTGGTAGGCAAGTGTGGGCGTAGTAATAGTATAATGCTGCAGCAGTCGCTGGCTATGTCTGGTATCCTCGGCCGCTATGAGATCGACCCCCTGTAATATATCTACGGCGCGGTACGACATATCACGGAGATTACCTATCGGGGTTGCAACAATATAAAATCCTGAATCCACGGGGCCCTCGTACAATGTCAGGGAAATTGTCAGTCCGCTCTGGTTACATACGCCGAACTAGCGAGTTACGAAGAATAACATGAGATCTCATTTTCCCAAGTGTCTACCGCGCCTTAAGTACTGTGGCTTACTACTTATCGCATCGGCCCTGATAGGTTGCCAGTCCACCCCTTCAGAGCAGCCCAAGCCAACGCAGACGCCAACGGTCCAGCAACCCAAGGAGACCTTGCAACCACAGGTTCTGCCCGGCGTCCTTGCCCCCGAGTTTATGGAGGCGGAATTACAGTTACTCCGATTTGACTGGATGGCGGCGAGCGCTATTCTCGATACCTTGCCAGTCCTGGGGTTGTCCGCCCTCGATATCCGGCACCTCCACTACTTGCAGGCCCGCATATTATACCTGCGCGGGGATGCGGTCGCTGCATCCGAACAAATAAAATGGCTGGCCATGTCGACCCCTAAAAGCGCGATAGCAGATAAGATCATGAACTTTCGCCGCTACATGCTGAGCTTGTCCGGTAATTATCTGGAAAGCGCCCGCCTGGGGGACTCTATACTGACCAGCACAAGGCCGCCAGAGGCCAGACGAGTTCTAATGCGCAGTATCTGGAAGGACTTACATCGCCTAACCATCGATCAATTGCAATCCGCTTCAGGGGCTAGCACGGACGATCAATGGAGTGGGTGGCTTGAGCTTGCCCAACTCGCCGCAATGCCTTTGTCCAACCCGGGTCGGGCTTCAGCCATTACTCGATGGCGTAGTAATAATGCACATCACCCGGCCGCCATCACTCTGCCAGGCGGGTTGATTTACGCCCTGGAACAACCTGTCGCAATTGACAGAGTCAGCTTGCTGCTTCCCCTCAGCGGTCGCCTCGCTCCCGCTGCAAAAGCTATTCTGGACGGCTATCTCAGCAGTTACTATGCGGCCACTGCCCATCACGAAGTAGAAGTATTGGATATCACTGCTTACGATTCAGTGCTTGATGCCTATCAGACAGCCGTCGCTGGGGGCAGCAACCTGGTGGTGGGGCCACTAAGCAAGCAATCGGTGGAGATACTGGCCAGTTGGCCTGGCAGATCGGTCGCTGTTATTGCCCTGAATCGAATAGACAAGGCACTGCCAGTGACATCAACCGCGCTAGTGCAACTGTCACTTGCCCCTGAAGACGAGGCTGAGCAAATAGCAGAACTGGCCTTCGGCCGGGGCGACCGCCGTGCATTGGTAATTCGGCCCTCGGGAAGCTGGGGAGAGAAAATGGAGTCGGCACTCAGCAGGCAATGGACCGAACTAGGTGGCACTATCGTCACCACCGCTTCTTATACCGGCCAGGAGGATTACTCCAGCAACATCAAGAGTGCTCTGAATCTTCCTGAAAGTGAACAGCGCGCTCGCAGTATTCGCAGATTGTTGGCGACCAATGTTGAATTCACTGCTCGCCGGCGGCAGGATGTGGATGCAGTGTTTATGCTTAGCAAAAGCGGCACTGAAGCGCGCTCCCTGAAACCCCTGCTGGCCTACCACTACGCAGCAAACCTTCCTGTTTACGCAACCTCCAGTATTTATCATGGCACTCCCGACCAACGCGACCGAGACCTGAATGGCATTAATCTGGTAGAGATTCCGTGGTTGTTGGGCGCCAACACCAGCACCAGAGCAGCCATTACAAAGGGAGGCACTGGTAGCGACAACTATGCTCGATTGAATGCCCTCGGAGCCGATGCCTTCTTGTTGCAATCCAGCTTTAGTCAGTTGCAGGCCGGGCCCGATACACTCATCAGAGGAAGTACCGGTTTATTGACTCTGAACCCACAGCTCCATGTCAGGCGCGAACTCCTACCCGCCACATTTGATAGAGGCGAACTAGCCGCTCAATAGATAGACTCATGTAGGGCAGGCTTTCGGACAGAATTGAGGTTGGCAAGGGGACCGACCCGGGAGGCAACCCTCGCGCGGGTACCAGGATGAAATCAAAAGGAGACAGGTACGAGGCTCTTGCTCGCCAATGGATACTAGGGCGGGGAATGCAGGTATTGGAGAACAATTACACCAGGAAAACAGGTGAAATAGACATCGTTGCAATAGATAATGGCGACCTTGTTTTCTTCGAAGTGCGAGCCCGCCGTAACACCCGCTTCGCTTCCGCTGCCGAATCCATCGACCGACGCAAGCAAACGCGTATTCTGCAAACGGCCCAATTATTCCTTCAAAGTCACAAACAGTGGGCACATATGCCCTGCAGATTTGACGTCCTCACCTTCGAGCCGCGACAATCACATGCCGAGAGTACAATCAGGTGGATAAGAGCGGCTTTTACCACCTAGCGTACCTTACAAGAGATGTATTATGAATTTCTATCAAACTATTGCGGGCAACTTTCAGGCCACTATCGAAGCAGTTGCAATGTCGGTTGACACCCTGGCCGGTCCCATTGAGCGAGGCAGTCAGATGATGGCTGACTCTTTGCTAGTGGACCGCAAAATAATCGTCTGTGGCAACGGCCCCGATAGCGCACTCGGCCAGCTCCTTGTATGTAATCTTGTGAATCGCCTGGAAAACGACAGACCCGCTTTACCGGCTCTGGCCCTGGGACACGATGGCGCCACTACAACGGCAATTTCCACCACCCAAAGCCTGGGAGATATATTTTCAAGGCAAGTACGCGCCCTAGGCCAACCCGGTGATATTCTACTGTGCATTACCAGCGGCACGGGGCACAGCAATCTCATCCGGGCCGTCCAGGCTGCCCACGAGCGGAACATGGACGTCATTGCCCTGTCTAACCCCGACAGTGAGGAACTAAGCACCCTGATGCGGTCGGAGGATGCTGAAATACGCGTTATTGCCCAGAGGCAGGCTCGAGTCATAGAAATACAGGCCATGGTCTTACACTGTTTGTGTGACTTAGTCGACCATCGCCTGTTCGGTAGCTACGCGCAGGATTAATCGGAGGTTTCAGTCGATGGAAAAAGTACTATCTTCAGTCTTGATCTGTATGTCGCTCGCACTAAGTGGCTGCGGCAGTTTTCTGACACTGATGGAGTCAAACCCGATTGAAGACGACCCCGGGGAACGCACGCTGGGTCAGATTTTGGAGGATGAGAGCATTGAAACCAAATCCATGGTTAACATTCAAGCTTCGGATGAGACTTATAATCAGGCCCACCTGAGTGTTGTTTCCTACAATGGCTACGTGTTGATAGCTGGCCAGGTATCCAGCGAGGCAAACAAAACCATGGCCACGGAAGTTATAAGAGATATTCGAGGTGTGCGACGAATTTACAATGAGCTGGAGATTGCATCACCGAGTTCTGCTTTCACTCGGACCAGTGATACATGGATTACAACCAAAATAAAATCCCTGTTGTTGGGAAAATCAGACATCGAGGGTGCTCGTGTTAAAGTTGTCACTGAAAATGGCATTGTTTTTCTGATGGGAATGGCCTCGCAAGGCGAGGCTAATCGAATTACCGATACGGCAGCCAGCATATCAGGGGTCCAGCGAGTCGTTCAATTATTCGAAATTGTGGAGTAGGCCGGCCACTATTTTACAATAGTGAGGGAAGGACGCCGACCTGGCTTGTCAGGCCCTTGTGGCCCTCCGTCTGGGGGCGCCGGGTCATGAGGCTGTTCCTCTGTGTCAAAAACCATGCCCTGGCCATTTTCGCGAGCATATATCCCCAGCACTGCAACCACCGGCACGTGTATATCTGTGGCGACGCCACCGAAGCGCCCGTTAAATACCACTGCCTCGTTGCCTATATTGAGATCCATTACTGCGCCGGGTGATATGTTGAGAACGATCTGCCCATCCTTGACATATTGCTGGGGAACCATAACCCCCATAATATTAACGTCCACCAGTAGATAGGGTGTGCAGCTATTGTCCACTATCCACTCGTAGAGGGCACGCATGATGTAGGGACGACTTGGGGTCATGACCACCTAATTTGGGATGCGGAATGATTGCCCCCCTAGAGGCGCATTTCCCGCTCTTGTTCGGACAAACTTTCCTCAAATGACTCGCGCTCAAACAGGGAATCCATATACGCCAACAGTGGCTTTGACTGTTTGCTTGGGCGAATATCTACACCCAGAGAGGGCAGACGCCACAGAATCGGCGCTAAACAACAGTCGACCAGAGTAAACTCGTCACTCATAAAATAAGGCTTCTCGGCGAAGATCGGAGCGATGGCTACAATGCCTTCGCGAAGCTCTTTGATACTCTTGCTGACAACATTGTCACTCCGCGATGTCAGTATCGAATCCACCAGTCCACACCAGTCTTTTTCAATGCGATGAATAAAGAGTCGGCTCTCTGCCCGCGCCACGGGGTATACCGGCAATAAGGGGGGATGGGGAAAGCGCTCGTCAAGGTACTCCATCATGACCTTGGACTCGTAGAGAACCAGGTCGCGATCAACAAGGGTCGGCAGTGAGTTATAGGGGTTTAGTTCCGCAAGGTCTGCCGGTGGATGTGAACCATCGACTTCAATCTGCTCTACAGACACGCCTTTCTCAGCCAACACGATTCGTACACGGTGGCTATAATGACTTGTATTTTCTGAGTAAAAAGTAATTGAAGACCGCTTTGCCACAACGCCCATGAAAATTCCTCAGCTATTTGCTTCCATTTAAATCATAGGCAGCGCCGGCGCTGCCGCCGGATTAACGCTTAGAGTACTGAGGCTTCTTCCGCGCCTTGCGCAAACCTACTTTCTTGCGCTCGACCTCACGTGCATCGCGAGTGACATAGCCGGCACCGCGCAAAGTGCTGCGCAGAGATTCATCGTATTGTAGTAGTGCTCGCGTAATACCGTGGCGAATAGCGCCTGCCTGACCAAAACTGCCGCCTCCCGCTACAGTGATGTTAATATCAAATTTATCTGTTAATTCAACGAGTTCCAGCGGCTGACGAACAATCATTCGCGCCACCTGGCGACCAAAATACTCGTCGACGGGGCATTGGTTAACAGTAATGCTCCCACCACCGCTTTTGAGAAAAACTCTCGCCGTAGACGTCTTGCGTCGACCCGTTCCATAATATTGCGTAGCTGACATAGTTGTTTTCCGTTAAACGTTCAGTATTTGCGGCTGCTGTGCCGTATGTGGGTGCTCACTACCAGCATACACTTTAAGCTTCCTGAACATGGCGCGACCCAGCGGATTGCGGGGCAACATACCCTTAACCGCTTTTTGAATCACTCGCTCAGGCGCCTTGTCGATTAACTTCTCGAAAGAAATGGTCTTTATGCCGCCTGGATAGCCTGTGTGGTGATGGTACATTTTGTCAGTGGCCTTGGCGCCGGTAACACGCACTTTCTCGGCATTAATCACCACGATGTAGTCTCCCGTGTCAACATGGGGCGTATACTCGGCCTTGTGCTTACCACGCAGGCGATGCGCTACTTCGCTGGCCAAACGGCCCAGAGTCTTGTCACTGGCGTCTACCACAAACCAATCGCGGGCGACATTCTCTGCTTTTGCACTAAAAGTTTTCATCAATATCCGCCTCTTGGAAGGCTCCAATTTCGAGAGCGCGAATACTAATCAATAGGCTCGCCTATTTCAAGTAAAAGTTTAGCGATAATTGCTACAGCTGAATTTGCCTCCTTCTGTCGCAGGAGTTCAGTTCAGGGCTTATGCTCCCGCGCCAGGTAGTCATGCGATTGCATTTCACGCAATCGGGAAACAGTGCGCTGAAATTCAAATTCCAGATGCCCCCCACTGTACAGCTCAAGAAGAGGCTTTGCGGCAGTCACAACCAGCTTTACACTGCGATCGTAAAACTCATCGACCAGATTGACAAAACGGCGCGCCTGATCATCAGACTCAGCCCCCATTGCAGGCACGCCGGAAAGTAGCACAGCGTGAAAAATCCGGGCGATTTCGATGTAGTCGTACTGCGATCGGGGCCCATCACAGAGCTCGGAAAAATCAAACCAGACAACGTCATCAGCCACGTAGCGGCATGTTAGATAACGGCCGTTGATTTCGATCCTCTCCCGGTAAATACCGGGCTCGGGCGCCAGTTTGTCAAAGCTCTGTTGCAAACTCTCATCCGCCCGGTTGTCGAGTGGGTAGTGGTACAATTCAGCCTGTTCCAGTGTCCGTAATCGATAATCGACCCCTCCGTCCAGATTCACCACTTTTGTGTGCTGCTCAATCAGGCCGATGGCCGGCAAAAAACGCCGCCGCTGCAATCCGTTCTGGTATAGATTCTGCGGCGGGATATTGGAAGTAGCCACCAAGGACACGCCCCGGCTAAACAAAGCCTTCAGTAATCCCGCTAAAATCATAGCATCGGCTATATCCGTGACAAAAAACTCATCAAAACAAACCACATTGGCCTCTTCAGACAGCCGACCGGCTACTGATTCGAGCGGATTTTTCTGCCCCTCTAAACTCGTCAGCTCTGCATGAACACGTTGCATGAAACGGTGGAAATGGACCCGCATTCTACGCTGAAACGGCAAGCAGTCGTAAAACGCGTCCATCATGTAGGTCTTACCTCGACCCACACCACCCCACAGGTACAGACCCACTTCTGGTCTGCGATCACGGATCTGCAGCCGCCGCAATAAACTACCTACACCGCGGTAATCACGCTGTTCTTGCGCTATCAGACGATCGTACAGGTCCTGTAGAGACACTACTGCCTGCGCCTGCGCAACATCGGCTGTAAAATCCTCCCGATCCAGGTCAGCCTGATAGCGCTGCATGGGGGTTCGATGGGCTATACTCAAAATGGCCTTGTCCGGTTTCTAGTGGCGAGGAGACGGGCCACTTTAACCACTGCATGTAGGCTTGGCAACATCACGTGACACAGCGCAATGCTATATACGACTTTCCATTAGGGGTATACTGGTTCAATTCGCATGTTGTCGTAATCAGGGGGCGTTGGTGTATAGCTTGAATACTGAAGTTGTAGGGGCACTCGCCCTGCTTGCCGTGGGGTGCATAATAGGTATGTGGTTGGGTCAGCGAATGTCTTCTCAGGGACAAAAAGGCAGAGACCTGGAGCGCAAACTGGATCGAGTCATACAGGAGAAAAAGGCCTACGAGGATGGGGTGGCAGAGCACTTTAATGACACAGCGAGGCTACTCAACGACCTGACTGAGAATTATCGAAGCGTACACAATCATCTCGCCACAGGCGCCGCCAACCTGTGCCAGGGGCAGGCCCCGGTTATTCTGGAGCGACTGGTGGACGGCAATGGTGACGAGGTCACTGCCGTTCAGATGGAAGATGTACGACCGCCACTCGATTATGCGCCGAAATCCTCTCCCGACGAAAAAGGCATGCTAAATGAGTCATTTGGGCTTGAAAAAGAAGCCTCCGCGGAAACTATCAACGAGCCCGAACGGATCTGATTTACACCGGGTTGTCAATATCGATGTATCGGTGTTCGATATCGAATCTCGCAGCCAGATGTTGGCCCACAGCCTGCACTCCATAGCGCTCCGTTGCGTGATGCCCCGCCGCAATGAACTGTATCCCCAGCTCACGAGCCATGTGAGCCGTTTGTTCACTGGCCTCACCTGTGATGTACATATCCGCACCGGCGGCAGCCGCAGTGTCAATATACCCCTGGGCAGCACCTGTGCACCAGGCGACAGTACGTACAAGCTTGTTTTCAGATCCAATATATAGCGGCTCACGGCCCGTTAATTGCGCCAGTCGCTCGACCATAGAGGCTCCGTTTATCGCCTCAG
>JABHWT010000086.1 GCA_018657645.1 Halieaceae bacterium
ATTATTCCGGTGGATACAGAACTGGCGCTGGGCATTGAGCGCATATTGCCCCATCTGGCGGGGCGTTTTACCGCCCAGGCCCTGCGGGTTCCCACCCTGAATGTGTCGGCCATGGATCTCACCATCCAGGTGGGCTCTGACACCGATGAGCGGGAGGTGAATGCGGTACTGAAGGAGGCCGCAGGCAGTGGTTTTTGCGGTGTTCTGGGCTACACTACCGAGCTGTTGGCATCCTGTGACTTCAATCACGATTGCCGTTCGAGCATTGTCGACGCCAGTCAAACACGGGTGAGTGGCAAGCGCCTGGTCAAGGTGTTGACCTGGTTTGATAACGAATGGGGTTACGCCAATCGCATGCTGGATGTAGCCAACTACTGGCACGATTTGTCACCCTCGGAGGCGGATACATGACACTGGCCCTACAGCTGATGAAGGACCTTGATCTGGACAATAAACGCGTATTGATCCGCGAGGACCTCAATGTACCCATTGTCAATGGATCGGTGGGTAGCGATGCTCGAATTCGCGCCGCACTGCCGACGATACAAGCGGCTCTGGCATCTGGAGCGCGGCTGATCCTGATGTCACACCTGGGGAGGCCGGTAGAGGGAGAGTTTGATCAACAATTTTCACTGCGGCCCGTAGCGGACCACCTTTCGGAGCTACTGGGCCAGCCGGTACCCCTGGTCACTGCGTGGCGGGGCGGCGTGGATGTGACCGCCGGCAATCTTGTACTACTGGAAAATGTTCGATTCAATCCGGGGGAGAAAAAAGATGATGAGGAGCTGGCCCGTGCTTACGCAGACTTGTGTGATGTGTTTGTCATGGATGCATTTGGCACCGCGCACCGCGCCCATGCCTCTACCCACGGGGTTGCAAAGTATGCGCCCCAGGCCTGTGCCGGGCCCTTGTTGGCGGGCGAGCTACAGGCACTGGAGCAAGCGCTAGCTAACCCGGCAAGGCCCATGGTGGCAATTGTTGGAGGGTCCAAGGTGTCGACCAAGCTGGAGGTGCTGGAAACCCTGTCCAATAAGGTCGACCAGCTGGTGGTGGGCGGCGGTATCGCCAATACGTTTCTGGCGGCCAGTGGCAAACCGGTGGGCAAATCCCTGCACGAACCGGATCTGATACCGGCTGCCCGGGCACTGATGGCCAAAACGACGATTCCCCTACCCGAGGACGTGGTGACCGGCAAGGCATTTTCCGAAACCGCCCAGGCTACCCTGAAGGGCGCGGGGGAGGTGGCCGAGGATGACATGATTTTCGATATTGGGCCGCAGGCCTCGGCTGAAATAACGACCATCCTGGAGGGTGCCGGCACCATATTATGGAACGGGCCGGTGGGGGTGTTTGAATTTGATCAATTTGCCGGTGGCACCGAGGTGATAGCGCGAGCAATAGCGAATGCCGAGGCGTTTTCACTGGCCGGTGGCGGCGATACGCTGGCCGCGATAGACAAGTACGGCATTGCAGACAAAATGTCCTATATTTCAACCGGGGGTGGTGCTTTCCTTGAGTTTGTCGAGGGTAAGACATTGCCGGCGGTGGCCATTCTGGAGCAGTGTGCAAGGGATAATTCCAATTGAATAGCATTTTTATAAACACAGGTAGAGGGAAACAGACATGGCATTAATCAGCATGCGTCAACTATTGGATCACGCAGCGGAACAGGGTTACGGTGTTCCCGCATTCAACGTCAATAACATGGAACAAACCCGGGCCATCATGGAAGCTGCCGATGAGACCAACTCACCGGTCATTATGCAGGCCAGTGCCGGGGCCATAAAATACGCAGGTGCACCCTTTTTGCGTCATCTGATGCAGGCAGCTATCGAGGAGTTTCCCCATATACCGGTTGTAATACACCAGGATCACGGGGTCTCCGCTGCGGTCTGCCAGCGCTCTATCCAGCTTGGCTTCAGCTCGGTGATGATGGACGGCTCTTTGGGCGAGGACGGCAAGACACCCACGGACTACGATTACAATGTAGGCGTTACCCGCCGGGTAGTGGAAATGGCCCAGGCTTGCGGTGTTTCTGTGGAGGGTGAACTGGGTTGCCTGGGTTCTCTGGAGACCGGCGAGGCCGGGGAAGAGGACGGGATTGGGGCGGATACCATACTGACCACGGCTCAAATGCTCACCGACCCGGAGGAGGCCGCGCAATTTGTTGCCGCTACCGAAGTGGATGCCCTGGCTATCGCCTGCGGTACCAGCCACGGTGCCTATAAGTTCAGCCGCCCACCCACCGGCGACATTCTTGCCATCGATCGGATTAAAGAAATTCATACCCGAATTCCCAATACCCACCTGGTAATGCACGGCTCCTCATCGGTGCCACAGGACTGGCTGGCGGTTATTAACCAGTACGGCGGCGAGATCCCCGAGACCTATGGTGTCCCGGTGGAGCAGATCAAAGAGGGGATTCGTCACGGCGTGCGCAAGGTCAACATCGATACCGATCTGCGTCTGGCCTCAACCGGCGCCGCCCGGCGCTTTCTCGCCCAGAATCCCGCCGAGTTTGACCCGCGTAAATACCTGGCGGTAATGACCCAGGCCATGAAAGAGATCTGTCTGGACCGCTACCAGGCTTTTGGTGCGGACGGGCAGGCAGATAAAATAGTGGTTCGGTCTCTGGAGGCAATGCAGCGGGCCTATGCTGCCGGAGACTTAAAACCCAGGGTGAGCTGATGGGGGGCGCTTATGGTCCAGTCTACTACAGATCAGGGCGCGCCTGTCGGGTCCAGATCGGTTGTGCCGCGACCCACCGCGGCCCGACCGAACGCGGCCCGACCCACACCCGAGTCACTGCAGGCGCTCCGCCAGAGCTTGCCGCCGCTGGCCGATGCGCCCGAAGCGTCCGCTGAACTTCTCGAATTTTGCCAGTTCTACGGTATTGATTTCAGCGCCAGCTATCCTCGGGCGGTGCACCGAGCGGGCGTGGTGAAATCGGGTGACTTCACCCTCGCTGTACACAGCTGGCAACAGCCAGATGCCCAACACAATCTACTGCTGGTGCACGGCTATTTCGATCACAGTGGGCTGTATGGCAAGCTGATAGAGTACGGGCTTCAGCGCGGTTGCAACGTCGTTATATTCGACCTACCCGGGCATGGCCTGTCCACCGGTGAAGCGGCGGCAATCGATGACTTCGCGGACTACGGAAATGCGGTCGCCGATGTGCTGGCCACGGTGTCGTTTGCCGAACTGCCCTGGTGGGCGATTGCTCAGAGTACGGGGGGCGCAGCCCTGATCGAGTACGCCAGGCACCACAGCTGGAAATTTTCCGCCGCGGTGTTGTTGGCCCCACTGATTCGTCCCAAGGGCTGGTGGTGGGTCAATACGGCGCATTCTCTGTTGCACCGATTTATCCAGAGCACGACCCGGGGATTTGCCAGGAACTCCTCCGATATCGCCTTTCTGGCCTTTCTCAAGGCAGACCCCCTGCAGAGCCGGCGTGTTCCCCTGCGCTGGGTGGCGGCACTGGGGCGCTGGTTGGATGGCATGGTGTTTCAGGACCTGGCGGTGGGCCCGGTGTTGGTGTTGCAGGGTGATGCCGATGAAACAGTGGCCTGGCGCTACAATATTCCGCGATTTCAGACCTTGTTTGGCAACTGCCAGGTGGAGTATCTGGCCGGTGCAGGCCATCAGCTGGCCAATGAGTCCGAGGCCATTCGCAGCCATTATTTTGGGCTGATGGATCGGTTTTTGGGCATTAAATGCGAGTGAAAAACGAGGCTCGTGCAAGACCGGGCGTTCAGTAAGCTCACCTTTCGGGCTCCTATGCTTACCAATGGGCTTGGTAGTATGGTCGTCATACCGGCGATGCTTGCCAGATGAAGTATTTTCTCTGGTTTCCAAGCTGCGGTGAGATGCACAAGCTGGATTCGGTGGTATTATATTGGCGTAAAAACCCCCTGGGAGAGCCTGTGCAGCATGCCGGTTGAGTTCAAGCAAATGATTGTGCTGCTGTGCTTGTTTGCATTGCCCCTGACGGCTACAGCCCACCTGCCCCAACTCTATGGCGCGAAGTTCCTTCGCGCACCGCTCGACACCCCCTCTCAGGCTCCGGATTGTGGAAGTGGCGTCGACCCGTCGGACGAGGATGCCAATCGGCAGCGCCGGCAAATTGAGGAGATAGAGAGCCGCCAGGGTTCCTATGGCGGTGAACTGGCGGAGCCCCTGACGGACCTGGGACGCCACTACCGCAACCGGGGTGACTACGTTGAGGCAGAGCGCTTGTACACGCGCGCCTTGCACCTGGTTCGAATTAACGAGGGCCTTAACAGCGAGTTGCAACTGGTGCTCCTAAAGGATCTGGCCGCTACCTATCGGCTCAAAGGAGATCTGAACAGGGCGGATGAAATAGAGGGCCAGGTTTTCAGGCTGCAGGGTGGGGGCCGGCCTCCCCACGGCAAGCGGGAAATCGAGGCGAGCCTGCACTACATGGCCTGGCAGCGCCAGGCCCACAGCCTGGGTCTGGAAGGCTACAACTTGCAGCGCTTGCTGGAGGCCTATTTGTTGAATGAGCGCCTCCTGGCATCTCTGGCGCAGAATGAAAGAACCGGGGAGGATGACTACACTCAGCTGATTTTCAGCCAGCTAAGCAACCTCTACCAGATTCTGGGCACTGACTTCCAGGAGTCGGCCACCCACAGCGTGGCATCCTCGACCGAACTACACCCCAGCCAATCCGCTTCGCCCCTCTATGTGCGTCAGCGCATTGCCAGAATTCAGATTAAGGGGGTCCGCAAGGGTCACGACCTGTTGGATGAATTATTGTCCATGGTAGGACCGGAGGAAAAATTGCACCGGGCATCCTTGCTACTTGAAATGGGGGACTGGTACCAGTGGAATGGGGAGCCTCACAAAGCCGTCAGGGACTATGCCGAGTTAGAGCGGATTCTGGCCAGTCAGGATGATCCGGGTTTGGTAGAGAAATGGCTGGGTGCGCCCACCGAATTACCGAGCCGGGGGCCACAGCGCCAGATTGGAACCGATGCTGCCGTGATGGAGCCCGGTGCGGTCACCACCGTGTTTGATGTATCGGCCAGGGGTCAGGTTGAGCAGATTGAGGTGATTGCGCTTTCCAGGGAAAGCGCAGACCGGGAAGCGCGAATTAAGCGATTTCTGGCCGAGACCCACTTCAGGCCG
>JABHWT010000146.1 GCA_018657645.1 Halieaceae bacterium
GGAGATGTGTGCCATGTGACAATAGCAGTTGTGCTTGAATAGAATATCGAATTCATCGGGCTCCATCGGGTAGTCTTTGTTGACATTGACTTGCTCAAGCTTCACCGGATCAAAATTGGGTTTTTTTTCTTCGGCCATTGTGTCTCTCCTGCAGTATGAACTGTTGAGGTGTAAATCAAGCCCACACGGTGCCTGGAAAGGGCTGCGTAGACGGTCAATTATATTTTGAATATTATTTAAATAATGGCTGCAAGCACTACACTTGTCAAGCCCGACGTGGGCTTGAATTTCGGGAGCAGCAACAGGACTGAACCGACGTGCCAAGTCTGCTCAGGTATGTCGCTTGAAACTTATTCGAGTTGAGGTTCTACAAACCCGCCATGCTGATCATGGCGTTATTGTAGAGGCGTCGCGCATCTGCCAGGGTAAGGTTGTCGTCAAAATACACCGCTGAGCGCAAACCTATCAGCATGGCATAACAGACTTCAGCACAATCCTTGGGGTTGGATATTTTATCCCGCGGTGTCTCGCTAAACAAATTTGTCAGGTATTCCTTGCACTGAATATCAAGCTCGGCCTTCTCCTTGCGCAGAACCTTGTCGTTAACGGCAACACCGAAGCACTCGAGCATGAAGCCAATTTCTGATTTGGTAATGCCGGCACCGGCAAAAAACAACTCGGTCCACAGTTCTATCTGTTCCTCGGGCGAGTGCTCTTTGTAACTGGCTATCCGCTCGAGAATCTGTAGCGCGATATTCTGGAAATAGTCTTCGAGGATGGCCTCCTTGCCCTTAAAATAATACAACAAGTGGCTGGGGCTCATACCAGCCGATTCAGCGACTTCCGCCAATGTGGTCTTGGCATAGCCCTTATTGAGAATACAGCTGTGTAGCGCTTCAAAAATTGCCTTTCGGCGTTTGTCTCCGCGCGACATGTTTTTACTTTGACTCAAGAAACCGGTCCTCTTTTGAGCATTGTCACTCGCAAGCATGCAACTCCGCAGGTCCAATGTCTATGGATTGGTCCACCCGGCGCATACCAGTGTGACAGTAGTGTATGCTTATTGAATTATATTCAATATAAAAGCACAGAGGTATCCTCAAATGCAACCACTATATTACTCCTGTCGCGACCTATATTGGGTACCGCTATGCGGTGTCCCTCAGTGCATATCATGACGACCGACGATCGCGACACTGCACACATTACGATTGGGAAACCCACCCAGGTTATGGGTCAAGCCCTGGCGCACATTGGTCAGCTGCCGATCGCCGGCCCGACCGTGTATCTGCTGATAAATTTCATACACCATCCGCAGGCCGGTGGCCCCCAGGGGGTGCCCAAAGCACTTGAGGCCACCGTCTATATTACAGGGCACTGCTCCCTCGCGATCATACTTGCCATCCATAATATCCCGACAGGCGGCGCCGCGCTCAGACAGGCCCAGATCCTCCATGGTGATAAGCTCGGTAATTGAAAAACAGTCGTGCACTTCAACTAAATCCAATGCTTCACCCGGGTCACTGATACCGGCTTCCCGGTAGGCTTTTTGCGATGCAATTTCGGCAGTCATGGCATAACTGCCATCCCAGGAATCATAAAACATCTCCGCGCCGTTGCTCAGTGCCAACTGCATGGACTTGATGCTGACCAGGTCGTGCTGCTTACCCATCTGTCGGGCTTTCTCCGGTGTGGTAACAATAGCGCAGGCGGCGCCGTCACTGACACCACAGCAATCAAACATCCCAAGCGGGTAGGCGATCATCGGGGCATTCAGTACTTTCTCCTCGGTTACCCGGTTGCGTAGATGCGCCTTCGGATTCAGCGCCCCGTTCTCGTGACTCTTCCACGACACGTGTGCCATTGCCTGCTTCAATTCAGGCATCGGAATGTCATACTTTTCACTGTAAGACGTGCAGATCTGGGCAAACGAGCCCGGCGCCGTCATACCCGGCAACCACTGGTCGTCAAAGGTACCCATGGACCGCCCCGGCAGGCCGCCAAAACCGGTATCCTTTAGCTTTTCCACCCCCATCGCCAAGGCTATATCACAGGCTCCTGCAGCAACGGCATAGGCCGCGCCACGCAGCGCCTCCGAACCGGTGGCACACAGATTCTCTACCCGCGTTACCGGCACATTGGCCAGGCGCAAGGCCTGGGGTAGCGACATGGCCGATTTGCTCATACTCTGCTCGTCGTAACACAGCCCCAGCCATGCCGCCTCGACCTGGGGTGTTTCTATACCGGCGTCAGCGAGACACTCGGTATAGGCTTCATGCATCAGGTCTTCGGCATTACAATCCCAGCGCTCGCCAAACCGCGAGCACCCCATTCCGATGATTGCTACTTTATCTTTTATTCCACTGGCCATACCGTCTATTCTCCCTCACTGCTTGAATCGACACTGGACCGGGCGGGTACCGCCTTCCAGAAATAACGTCGAAAATCACGCACCGCATCTTTGTCCTTTATCCGAAAGCTCATGCAAACGGCATCTCCCGCCTTCACCTGCCCCGGATCAAAGTCGGCCAGTTCCATCATCAGCGACGCCTTGCCTTCAAAGCGCACCGCGCCGTACATAAAAGGTGGACTCACAGAGTGACCCAACCAGTCTTCAGTGAAGGACTTAATATGGCCGGTCTTGTCGCGAAACGCCTCCTCCACCTGGGTATCCGGTTTATTACAGTCGGGATTAACGCAGAGTTTGGTTTTTGGAAATTGCACCGTCTCGCACGCTGTACATCGGCCACCGACAAATCCCGTGAATGTGCTGCGATTGCGGTAAAGCGCCGACAACGCGGTACGGGTATCCCGCTCGGCCCGTATTCCCCAGTCCATTTCAATGGCGCCGTTGTGGGACAGAAAGCGCATGTAGTTGCTATCTGCCGAGCCCTTATTCAGCTCATCCTGTATGCTACGGAAATGTTCTGCTCGGTCAATCGCCGGGGTCGCTTCAAACAGCAGGGCGTCGCAACCCTGACCAAAACCCAGCACCAGAATCTTGTCCCCCGGTTGCGCCAAGTGCAGGGTGTTGACCAGCATCAGCAGAGCATGGGCTGCTCCCGTATCGCCACATTGCCCCTGCAGATTATCGGCAACAGCCGTTGCCTCAATACCACAGGCCCTGGCAATTTGCTGCGCCGTGCGCACTGCCACCACGGGAACCACGAAATGATTAATGGCCTCACCCACCACGCCGGTTTTGCTAAATAGGCGCTGCACCGTATCGGGTATGATCTTCAGGTAGCCCTCGTCTCTAATCCAGCGCTCCTCCAGCATGTAATCAACATTGGAGCCGGTGCTGCGATAGTGGTCTACCAAATCTCGCGACACCGTGTGCGAACCCAGCAGCCGCGCAACGATATTCTCACCGCCCAGCAATACAGCAGCGGCGCCGTCCCCTGAGGTTAACTCCCGCACACTGCCGGGTTTGCTAAAACCTTGCTCTGATGCAATGACCACAGAAGGTGAACCGGAGGAGGCGCGCAGGGCCTGTAGCAAGGCACTGGTGCCGGCCCGCTGGGAACCGCAAACATCCGCCGTGTGCAGATCTTCACTCAAACCCAATGCCTCGCCAACCAGTGTGGAGTTCTGACGATCCGCAAAGGGTAAGGTTGTTGAAGCCAGCAGCAGTGATTGAACTGTTGCATCGGTCGTCCCAGCCATTGCAAATCGGGCGGCGGCAACAGCCATAGTCACCACGTCCTCGTCGTGACCACAAAACGACCGCTCTCCCCTCCCCAATCCTTTCAGGCCCGGAATAGCCCAACTATGGGCCTCGGCTATAGCCTGGCGATGTATACGACGACGCGGTATGTAGCCGCCAAAGCCGGTAATTCCAGTTTCACTCACATTGATTTCCTCGACATGTGTTATGCGCCCTTTGGTAAGTTCACCGGGGCAACAACTTCTACGAAATTCGGTTGACACATAGCCTGACCCGCAGTCTGCACCAGCCGGCAATAGGCGCTCTAGGGGGCACTCATCTCCACACCTGGAAGCGGGTTGAAGTAATGCATCTGAACATCGCGGCGGGCAATTTTCCAAACACCGCTGCGCCGTTCAAAGGTATCGGTGTAGGTCGCTCCAACCATTTGTACGACGCCATCGGGCGTGGCGCCCATACAATCCACATCACAGCTGGCGATTGCATGGTCGGCATCGGAAAATTCAATACGCAGGTTCGTGGTGAGGTGGTTGGTTTCTCGCCAGGCGGGGTAAAGAACTTCAAACACGGCCTCTTTGATACCGGCGTGACCCGTAAAATCACCGAAGGGCTCGCCGATCGCCCACACCGCATCCTCATGCCAGATGGCGATAAATCGGTCCCAGTCATGGCGGTCAAAGCCAATACAGTAATCGCTCACCAAATCTCTGAGGGCCGCCCGGCTCTCCAACTCGTCAACCCGTGCTAACAAAGCTTTGACTTGCGCGGTCAGCGCCTCGGTCTCACTACTCATAATTCACCTCGCTCGTTAATCGGCTTGTTCAATGACTGCTGGCTCCCTGCGCTATCCACTGCTCAATAAGGCTTATCTCATCCTCCCCCATCAGGTCCCGCTGATAGGGCATGCTCTCGCCCTCC
>JABHWT010000395.1 GCA_018657645.1 Halieaceae bacterium
ATTTGCTGGATTTTCATGGTTGGAACTCCGGATCAGTGGCTGCCTGGCTAGATCAATCAAATATACCAGAGTAAGTGGTGACAAAGCGATGGGCAAGCGAACGGCTGCCGCTGCGAACGTCCTCGCCAATGCAGTACAGAGCGGGCACCATAAAAAGCGTAACGAACAAGGCGAATAACACCCCGAAAGCCAATGCCAGCACCGCTGGTTTTAGAAATTGGGCATCGACAGAGCGCTCGGCCATAATGGGAATCAGGCCAATAAACGTAGTGACAGTGGTCAGCAGAATAGGTCGGAAGCGGTGAACGCCGGCATCGATTACAGCGTCAATGGCGCTGTGTCCTTTTTCGCGCAGTCGACCCACATAATCAACCAGCACCAGATTATCGTTAACCACCACCCCGGCCGCCGCACCGATTCCAAAATAGGAGAACATGGCCATTGATACGCCGAACAACAGGTGGCCGTAGACCGCGCCCATAAAGCCGAAGGGAATGGCCGTCATAATAAGTAGCGGCAACCAGTAGGAGCGAAATGCAACGGCAATCAGTGCATACATGGCAAACAGGGCGACCGAATACAGGGCCATAATTTCATTCAGGAAAAACTCCTCGCTCTCTGCATCCCCGCCCTTCAGGATAACCAGCCCGGGAAAGCGGCGTTCAAATTCCGGCAGGAAATTCTCGTCCATGTCCTTGCTCACGTCACTTATCAGGTCGCTATTTAGATCGGCCGTCACCTGCATCATGCGCTCGCCGTCGCGCCGCTGGATTCGCTGAACCCCATTGGCCACTTCAACCTCTACTACCGACAGCAGGGGTAGGGCACGACCATCGCTGGTGCGGATGCGAAAATTGCGCAAGCTGTTGAGGTTTTCACGTTGCGCCTTTGGGTATTTAACCATCACTTTGGTGTCGCCGGTCTCTCGGGGTAGTCGTTGTACTTCCTCTCCATAATAGGCCTGCCGCACCTGGCGCGACACATCCGCAAGAGTGATGCCGAGTTTCTCCGCGCCGGGCAACAATTTCATGTGTAATTCGTTGGATTCGCCGCGCAGGTTGTCTCGCACAAAATAGGTGCCCTCGTAACTGTGGAACTGTGACTTAAGCGCCTTTCCGGCCTGTCGCAATACGTCCATATCTTTGTGGCGCAGAACGTAGGTAATATTGGGGTTGCGGTTGTCGAATGTGTAGTTAACCTCGATTTCATCTGCATCCGGTATGTCCCCCACCAGTTCACGCAACCGGGTTACAGCTTCCTTGGCCGATAGCTCCCGTGTCTCGGGAGGTGAGAGATTAATAATTGCGACCACACTGTCTCGTCGGGAGCGCGTATACCAACCTTCGATCAGCTGTCCGCTACCGCCGCTGGCCTCGGCGGACTCGCCAACTTCCTTGATCAGTTGGCGCTGGGCGTTCTGCAGTTGATCGAGGATGTCCAATGATCGGGAAAAGGGTGTATCCGAGGGTAATTGAGCCTGAATATAGATCTGAGTGCCTTGAATTTCAGGCATGAATGCAAACTTGACCCAGCCACTACTAAAAATACCCACGCTGATGATAAACGCGGACAGAAATGCACTGGCGGTTATATAGCGGTGCGCCAGTGCTGCCTTTAGCCAGCGGCGATAGCGGGTGTTGGCAAATCCAATAATGCTGTCCTCTATGCGCTTTTGCCTGGTCATCAGTCGACCCAGTGACTTTCGAGGTTTCAGCTTTCTCAGATGAGAGGGCAGTATCAGGAAGGCCTCGATCACCGAGATAGCCAGAGCCAGGGTAATGACAATAGAGAACTGCCGGGTAATCTGTGCCTCCGCCAGCGACACAAAAAACCACGGTGCAAAGGCTATGATAGTGGTTAGAACCGCAAAGATCACTGGCTTGGATACAGCGTAGGCACCTGCAATTGCCGAGTCGATTCCGCCACCGGTTTGATGACTGTAGTGGTGAATGCTCTCGCCTACAACAATGGCATCGTCAACCACAATTCCCAGCACCAGCAAGAAGGCGAAGGTAGACATAATGTTCAATGAGACATCATAGGCCGGCAACAGGGAAAACGTGCCCATGAAGGCTACCGCAATCCCGGCGGTAACCCAAAGAGCGACCTGGGGTCGCAGCGAAAGAATCAGCACTATAAACACCAGAAACAGCCCCAGGTAGGCCGAGTTGCCGATTGTTTCCATGCGGCTGTTGTAAACATCTGCAGTATCAAACCACATGCTGAGCTCAATGCCCTCGGGCAGACTTTTACGCCGTGTCTCCAGCCAGGTATTAACCGATTTACTGGCCTTGATAACCTGCATATTGTCGGTGGACATAGCTTGCAGTAATACGGCGGGTTGGCCATCAAGGGTAGCCAGAATCTCTTCGTCTTCGAAGCCGTCATTGACCCGCGCAACGTCGTTCACCCGCACGATACCGCCCCTATCGCTCTGGCGAACAATGATGTTGCCAAAATCCTGCTCTGTGTCTGCAAGGTTACGCGCTCTTAACAATACATCACCGGTGTCGGTTCGAATCCGACCCGAGGACAGGTTCACCGAACTGCCGCGAATGGCGCCGGCTACATCGTCAAAACTCAGCCCGTACCGCCGCATGGCCTGCTCGGACAGCTCAATCGATACTTCCTCGGGGCGAATACCGAACAAATTGACGATGGATATAAAGGGCAGAGATGCCATCTCATTGCGCAGTTCCTGGGCCAGTCGGGTCAGTTCCCGCTCGCTGAGCCGGTCGCCATGAACCGCCACTCGCATCATTTCCTGGCGGAATACCGTTCTCTGCACTTGTGGGTTTTCAATATCCCGGGGTAGGGCATTAACAGAGTCGACGACGTTCTTTACATCGTTGAGGAACTCGTTGATGTCAACTCCAGCGAAAGCGATGACCTCTATATGCGCAAGATTTTCACCGGCAGTGGAGTAAACGCGATAGATGTTGTCCAGCTGCTTGAGTGCCTCCTCGATGCGGATGATTATTTGCTCTTCGACTTCCTGTGGAGCAGCCCCCGGCCAGGGAACATCTATTTGCACCTGATTGGGCGAGAAGTTAGGAAAAGCTTCTCGCTCCATGGTAATAAAACCCAGAATGCCGCTTAACAAAATGCCCAACATCAGCAGGTTGGCCGCTACCGGATTATGCGCCCACCATGAAATCAAACGCTCCATACTCAACCCTGCCCCTCACCCACAACCGCGGTGCCAGAATACTGGCCTGTCCCTGGGTTTGCCGCCTGCACTGGCATGCCGCGCAGTGGATTGCGGAGGGTGGAAATGATGATTTGCTCGCCAGCACTAAGGCCATCGCGAACGACAGCAATTGTGTCTGAGCTGTGGGTAATGGACAGGGTTCGAATTTCCAGCTGCCCGTTACTGCCCACCAGATAGACGGTATTTCCGGCGCGAAGAGCTCCACGCGGAATGCTAACGGCATTGCTCAGTTCTCTTCCGCGAATGGTGGCGTTAACGTAAAGGCCCACCGCCAGTGGCATGTTGTGCTCTGAGACATTGGCTCCGTAGGGGTCGTCGACCTCTACACTGGCATACAGCAGCCGCGTAGAGCTATCCAAGGAGGCGTCCAGGCGTACCAGTTTGCCGCGCCATTGCTGTTGCAACCCGGCAACCATGGCACTGAGATCCACATCCAGGCCAGCTCCCTTTTCGGCAACATAGCCGATGGGCAGACCCAGCGAGGCCAATTGCGTATTGTTCAGAGGAAGACGGACTTCGACCCGGTCCGTGGCGAAGGCTCTGCCCAGAGGCGTCCCGGGTGCCACATACTGGCCGACATCGACATAAGTCTGACTGATTCGGCCGGCGAAGGGCAGAGAGACATTCGTACGAGACAGGTTTAATCGAGCCTGGGCCAGATTGGCCTCGGCTGCCTTCAATCGGGCCTGAGCCTCGGCGACCTGGGGTTTCTTAAGGGCCAGGTCGGAGGGTTTGCTGGTGCCACGCAATTGTTGCCGGGCAACGTTGGCTCCGGCCAGGGCCAGTTCCAGAGCTACCTTGGCCTCTGCCTCTCTCGCCTCGGCCTGGCTCAGTGCCAATAAGTAATCGGTGCGCTCAATGGTGATAAGCGCTACCCCGGGCACCACTGCGCCACCCTCGGTGAAGTCATCGGAAACGTGTAATATCCGTCCTCCCACCTGGGCCACCAGATCGATAGCAATGCGGGAGCGTACCTCGCCCTGGGTCTGCACATCGAGTGACACGTTGCTCTCGCTTACGGTTTCGACAAACACACTAACCGGGCGCGCCACCTCATCGCGCTTCTGTGGCTCGGGCTTGGACACCTGCAAGGCGGCATAACTACCAAACCCCACGCCGAGTACCGCCAGAGGTGTAATGATTTTCATTAATTTGTTCACTTTAAACCTGCACTCCTAAAAGCGGTTTTCCTGGGTCTATTATAATGGGGCTACCTGCCTGGGGACTATGCCATTGGTCGTGCTCAGCACTCTCCTCGTCCCATTTTGTGGTTTGAGGCGTGAAATGGCAGGATTGGAGTGCCGGGGAGGCCGGCATTGATTCTACTTCAACAACTGAAAAATGCGCTGGCCAAGCCGTGTGTTTTCCCAGTGCCCACGAAGGGACTCACTGCCCGGTCCGTAGGCGTAGAGATTGACATCCACCGCGGTATGGCCATAGGTGGTCCAGCCGGTGTAGCTTCTGCGATTGATGACCTGGCTCACTGCGCGACGAGTTTTGTCCCAGTTTGCCAGGTCGACCCTCCCCAGATTTTTCCTTTCTTTCTCGGTCAGATTCAAGGTCGTGGCATCGTGAAATGCGTCAATTAAATTGCCCGATGCCTGGGCCTCATCGGTGATTTTTGCCGGTGTATGGCTGAACGTCTTGATTACATCGACATCCCAAAAATATAAATCCTCGCCACTGTCTTTGGAGCCGATAGACAAACCACCGGTTTCGTGATCGGCCGTGGCAATGACCAGGGTATTGCCCTCATCGTGGGCAAATTCCAACATTGCCGCTACCGCCAGGTCAAAATCCTGCATTTCAGAGATCACTCCCACAATGTCATTATCGTGAGCCGCCCAGTCGATCTGGCTACCCTCGACCATTAAAAAGAAACCCCTGGCGTTGTTTGAGAGTGCCCTGACCGCGACCCTTGCCATGTCGGCCAGCGAGGGCGTGGTTGGATTGCGGTCCCACATTTTGTCCAGCCCTTCACGCGCAAACAAGCCCAGTAATTTGTCGCCCTGTGCATTGATCAACTGCGGGCGATTGCGCAATAGCGAGTAGCCTTTCCCTACAAACTCAGACACCAGGTCTCTGTCGTCCCTGACAAAGTACTTATGCCCCCCCCCCAGCAGGATATCAACCATCGGCATACCATTGTGCTGGTTGTCAAAGTACTGGTTCGCAATGTCATTCTTTTGTTCGCGGTCCAGCTGATGGCTGGCAAAAGCGGCAGGGGTTGCGTGGACAATATCTGACGTAGCAACCAGGCCCGTTGCCATCCCCAGCGCCTTTGCGTGTTCCAAAACGGTGCCCAGAGGCCTGTTTTGTGCATCGACCGACAGGGCGCCATCGATTGTTCTGACGCCAGTAGCATAGGCGGTTGCAGAGGAAGCTGAGTCTGTGATGTTGCCTGGCGGGTCACTGGAATCGGTGTCCAGACTGCCCACCAGATAGGGATCAAAAGCCAGTTTTTCCGCACCGGGTGTGGCCGGGTCATCTATATATTCCCGGTAGGCTTTGATGTGCGCAGGCCCCATACCGTCACCTATGAGAAGGATGATATTTTGCGGTCCGGTTCTGCTTCCTGGAGGCGGGTACTCGCCTGCGTATGCGCCAGAGCATGCCCAATGCAACCCGCTAATCAGGGCCAGGGCACAGCAAATGATGGGTTTTCTTACTGCTGACATGATGGACTATCCCACTTTCTGAACAAAATTTTCCCTCTAGGGCTCCGCTGAGGCAACACCGCATTATTCAGAGCTGCCCTAATATTAATCGCTTTGCTTGGTGTTGTACGCTTTATTCAAGTACAACTGCACTAAAAGTCCGTATCTGATGGCCATACGTGAGACAATTTGTATACAGGAGGTAAGGTTATGTCCGATTCAATAGTTAACCCCGAACTCAGTGCTGAAGTAGCCCACTTGAAACAGCGGTTTCAGACTTTCATTAATGATGAAGTTATTCCAATGGAACCGGTTCTGGAAGCCGCTGAAGAGGCCGCGGAGCAGGCGATACAGACGCTAAAATCCCGGGCCAAAGAGCTCGGGCTGTGGGCGCTGGGCCACCCCCAGGAGATTGGAGGTGGAGGTCTCCCTTTTATGGCCTTTGTACACATGAATGAGGTGATAGGGCGCTCTCACTACGGTCAACTCGCGGTAGGCTCTATCTCAATGCAGGACTCCATCATGCTGCATCGCTATGGCACCGAGGCGCAGCAGGCGCAGTGGCTAAGGCC
>JABHWT010000148.1 GCA_018657645.1 Halieaceae bacterium
ATCCGCTTGCATCGCCGTGTGCCGGTGAGATGGGATGTAGGCCGCCAGGCCTGCATACATACCCCGTAGACTATGGGGTACCTGTTGTATTTGAGTCAGTGCCACGTCGACGAAGGGGCCGCGCGGGTCGCTGAGATTGTCCTGCGCTGCAGCCAGGGTTAGTGGAATTTGCTGCAATAGGGCTTGAATCTGTGCAGTGCGTTGCTTGTCCAGTGGTGGCGGTGGCAGCAATGCTTCAAAGATGGGGACTAACGCCTGGGCGATATAAAAATGAGGCTGGCGCTGCCATGCTGCAATATGATCGAGTTCCCAGCGTACCCGTGCCAGTAGAGAGCCCACCAGGCGATAGTCGGTGATCGACTCGGGTGAATCCGCCGTATCCACCAGTGCTCGCCAGCGCCGATCGAATTCAGACAATTGCGTGTGGCGGGCTGCTACCGCTTCGGGTGACCAATCCGGTAACCAGCCGGCTGGTCGGGCAATGCGTGGAACGTCGTCACCACTGGCAGGTTGAGTCACGGCGCGCCATGCCCAGGCATCCTCGCCCAATTGTTCCAGGGTATCTGCCGCCGTTAACTGGGCGACTGCGTTTTGAGTTAGGGGAGCAACTAGCAGTGCGGGCAAGAGGGTACGAATTAGAAAGTGCTTTAACATGGCGCGCGATTACTCTCCGGCCGGCCGTAGGTGTCGGTTGAAAAATGCTACCATTTTCTTGAAAGCAAAAATGCGTTGGTCATTACCTTCGGCATCCCAGCCGTGCCCGGCTCCCGGTAGGGTTACCAATTCAAATGGCTGGCGTCTGGCAATCAAATTGTTGGTTACGGCGATAGTATCCGAGTACAGTACCACGTGGTCACGGTTGCCGTGAATAATCATCAGTGGGTCCTGTAAACCATCGGTATGATACAGCGCAGATTGGTTTTGGTATCTGCCCGGCATGTCGTCTCCCTCTGCAGGACCCATCACCCACATCTGCTCGGGATAGGCATGCCAAACATTGGTGGCTGGTGCGCCGGCGATGCCGACGGCATAGACGTCCGCTTTTTTAGACAGCGACATTATGGTCATCAACCCGCCGTAGCTGGAACCCCAGATTCCCACCCGAGCCGGGTCGGCGTAGCCTTCGTTTACAAGGTGTAGCACGCCGCTGTGCAAGTCATCAATATCGATATTTCCGTACCCGTTAAGTAGCCCCTGGTTGTGCTCCCGACCCTGGCCCCAACTGCCTCGCACATTCACGTTCAGGAGAATATAGCCTTGTGCAACAAGGTGTTGATCCAGGCCCCAGGTTGGATGCGAGGTGCGTCCTCCCCATTGGTTGAGTACAGAATCAGAGTACACGGAGCCTACGATCAAAGGGTAGCGTTTGGCCGGGTCAAATTTCGGCGGCAGGCTGAGTCTGCCAATCAATGGCGTGCTGTCAATATGGCTACCGAAATGAATGTAGCGCACATCCGCCCACTTCCGATTATGAAAGGCTGAGGAGGGCGAGTTCGTGACCCGCTTACTTTTCAAGCTCTCGAATTCTATCAGGTATAAATCTGGCGGTGTCTTGTCATTGGAGAAGACCGAAGCAGCGCTACGCATATCCGGCGCGTAAACGATCTTATGCGTGCCACCTTTGCCGCCGCTTATTCGAGTAACGTCACCACCATTTAGGGGGACTCGGTAGAGTTGATGCTCGGCACCATGAGCTTTGTTGGCTCGGAAATATATCTGACGACTGCTATCGGCTACCGCAAAATCACTGATCTCCCAATTCCCGGTAGTCAATTGTCTTGCACCGCCCGCCGCCTTTCTCTGGTGATACAGGTGTCCAAAGCCATCCCTGTCGGTGAGAATAATCAGGCCGTCATCACCACTCGCCCAGGCCGCTTTCCAGTCGGGGCGTAAATGTTTGGGGTCGTGCTCGCGATAAAAAGTTTCCCGAGTGCCCGTTGTCAGTTCGTACATTTCGATACGGTGTAGTTTCACATAGGGATCTGACTCATTCACAAACAGTTTGTCACCGCGGGCGGAGAGCCCGTAGTTCCAGATGGGAAAACGATCATCCTGGCGCTCGAGTAATTTGGATTTCCCTGTCTGCGCATCAATCACACCTACGGAAAAGCGTAGGTTCGGTTCGCCCGGAAAGGCGCGGATGACGGTGTCGACCTGTAATTTTCCCTTGTGGTAGTAATGAATCTTCCGCTTTGCCATATCCCCTTCGTGTTGAAGATCAAAACTGATCTGGCGATTATCGCGTCCCCATTGATGGGATTTCACTGACGAGTCGACATGGCCAGGATTCAATAGCAGTCTGACCTGGCGGACTTTCTCGGGTGCGTAGTCTAGTACCCACAGCGCTTGCCCTTTTACCAACTTGTTCGTTGAGCCGTCTGCATCGCTAGAGGCGACAAAAGAGAGTCGATTGCCGTCAGGAGAGGTGGCCAACTGGCGAATACCCTCCAATCCGGTGTCAACGGTGAGGATTTTCCCCTGGGCGGTGCTGAGTTGTAATTGGCCATCCAGTGCATAGGCCACCTGCTGTGCCTGTGGCCCAAACCAGTGTACTTCCGCGATGCCCTTGTGCTCCTGGGCGACATCGACACGACTTGCAAGGCGTGTCAACTGTCGCTTCTCGCCACTGGCCTTGTCATACAGCCAGATATCGCGAAA
Source organism: Halieaceae bacterium (assembly GCA_018657645.1). Classification (GTDB taxonomy): domain Bacteria; phylum Pseudomonadota; class Gammaproteobacteria; order Pseudomonadales; family Halieaceae; genus JBALVT01. The sequence goes on from JABHWT010000148.1 coordinate 2,659, forward strand.
TGTCCCACCCTTGTCATTCCACAAGAAGGCGAGTTTCTGTCCATCCCTGGACCAGGCTGCGCCCCCGGGTTCGGTGCCAATAATACTTGGAACCCCATACAGCGTATCGATGCTGAATGCCTCGTTCGCAGCGTGGACGTTATAGTCCACAAAGGTAAGCATAAGTAGGGATGAGGTGATCAAGCCGCGAATTTGATTCAAGTTCATAGAAGCTGTCTTTGGGTGTAGTGTTGGATGGGGCCGCCGGTAATATACGTAGAATAAATAGGGTCGGACGAAAAATACAGTAGTTCTCGGATTTACTGCTGTTTTCCTGACAGTGGACCCGCGGCGAGGCGCTATGGTGCTGCCTATTTTGCGCTAGTCAGGTATTACAGTATACCCGAAGATCTCCGACGCCTCAGAGTAATGACAATGGCAGCAAACACCAGTTGTAGCCCGCCATAGAGCAGCAAAGTAAAAAGCACCATATCACCGACATTATGGGCGTTGCCTGCAATTGCAGGAAACATTGTCGCCTTGATTAATACCCCTAAATTCACATTGCGGACGATAATCTCCATTTCAATCGCCGTGCTATCCGATAGAGAAAACCGTAGTAATCTTGAGGCGGCCCAGCTCGATATGCTCAAGATGATGACAAAGGCGCAGACAAGCAAAAAATTCTGCTCGCCGAAAGCACCTATGTCCAGGCGACCGGCACTGGCAGAACCGACAACGATAAGAAGAATGCCAAACAGGGATGCCCGTATGCTCCAATTGGAAATAGAGCGAGCGTAGCCGGGAACGTAACGCAAAATTATCATCCCCATGGCAAGAGGGAGAAGCAGGGTCAGGGCAATATCGTTTACGATTTGCCCGGTCGGCATGGCAAAGTCTCCGGGCATGTACTCGGTAATCAGAAGTCCCAGAATCAAGGGGGTAGAGATTAGGCAGGCAAGCGTCGTCAGCCCGGTAATGGATATGGAAAGTGGAACATTGCCTCGAGCTAAATGGGTAAATATGTTCGAAGTCGTGCCGCCCGGTATTGCGGCGATCACTGCAATACCGATGGCCACGCCCGCACTAACATTGGAAAAACGTATAAAAAACAATGCAATCAGCGGCACCAGAATTAACTGAATTGCAATGCCGAAGCTCACCGCGCGGGGTTCGCGTATAACATCCTTAAAGTCGGCAATGGTAAGCGTGGCGCCCATACCAAACATGGCAAACACAAGCTGAAAGGCTGCAATCCAATACTCATATTTGATGTAAATTTCACCCAACATGATATCCTCAAAAAATAGTTTCGGTAATAAGATCAGAGCGAAAAATGGAGAGTAGGCTTAGGCCTTGCAGTTTACAGGATTCACTCAACATAAGCGCGAAGTTAATGATTGACCTGGACGGTGGCTCGCTTAACTATGGAGTTTTAGTCAAATTCAGGAGGGCCGTATGAAGATCATTTGGGTAGTATTGGTGGCCGTGCTGTTATTTTCCGGCACGCGCCTTATGGCGGAAAATGAACTGGTCGACATCCCCAATTATCGGGAGTATTCGCCGCTATTTTCAAGCTCTGGACAACCCAGTGCGGAGCAATTAGAGAGCGTCTCCCGGGCGGGCTTCGAACGCGTTATTTACCTGGCGTTCAGTGACAACCAAACTGCCATTGAAGCCGAGGACAGAGTCGTCAAGGGCCTGGGTATGGACTATGTGCATATTCCGGTCGATTTTGAACAGCCGACACTGGAGGATTTCGAGGATTTCGCAGCGGTTATAAATCGCGACCTGCAACGGCGCACATTGCTGCATTGCCAGATTAACCTGCGCGCTTCTACATTCAGTTTTTTATACCGGGTGATTTATGGTGGTGTGCCAATGGTGGAGGCGAAAGAGGCGCTGGATGGTATCTGGGTGCCGGATCAAGTGTGGTACCAGTTCATAGTAGATGTACTGAAGCACCATGATATGTCCCATCAATGCCCCGAGTGTGACTGGGCCGAAAATGAGCTGGAGGGCTGAGGTGAGTTCAAAAATGGCCTATAAAAACTCCGCCAGTCCATGCACTCATGGTATGGCCCACTTTCAGCAAAGACTCATAGCAAACACGGCTGCACTGCCCAAGCTAGCTACCCAGGAACTACAATCTCGATCGAGAAGCGCAGAGCGTTAAACAGCGTTTAGTGATCAGTACGCCGCGAATAAACGCCTGTCTTACGTCAACCCCAGCCCAATTGCTGCAGGCCGATGGTATCATTCCAAATTTTCGTCATGTGTTTGATGCGGTCTCCTTCAAACGCGATGTGGTACACATAATCAGATGCAACTGATTTTCCAGTGGCAGGCACTGGGCCGCCAGGGCCGGTTTGGGTTCCATGGAAAACAGCGTAGGCTGCCACCGAATTTGTAGAGTCATCTGCTGCGAAGAACTTCAGTTCGTAGCGCCCATCTGGTATGGGTGTAAAAAGGTCTCGCATCCAGTCACAATAGCCCTCTAATGTAGATATTTCTGCCAGAGCACCCGTCTGCGAAGAGAATGAAGCGTCGGGGTGACAGAAACTATTGCAATCTGCCCATCCTTTTCCTGATTCACAAGCATCAAAGAACTGCCTGGCGGTTTCCAAAATAGTAGCCATAATTTTTCTCCTTATGTGTCGTACGCTCTTTCGGGGTTATTGTATGCCCTTGTTAATCAACAGTGAATAGCCTGTTATGCAGGCGCCCATTCACCTACCTGTGCCCATCCGGGGCCGCCGGATTAATCTGGTGCGACATAGTCTAGCCTGAACCTGTCTGCGATTGAACGCATTTGCTGAAGGATCTCCGGGGCCAATGCCACGGGCTGGTAGGTGCGTAGAATTTCCTGCAGTTCCCGATCGATACGCTCAATCAGGTCCTCGTCCGCAAGATTGCCGGATGAGATCGGATAGTTAGCGCCAAAGTAACGAGAGTCCCATGATTCCCGGCGACAGTAATTTGCGGTGTGCTCATTGGCGAGGTAGTTTCCGCGGGGGCCTTCTGTTCGAGTCAAGTCCAATGCCATCATTTCGTCGTTAATCTCGATTCCTCGCCACATACTGCGCAGTTGGCCGGCAAGGTCATCTGCCAGAAGCAGTGCGTGGAGTGAAAAGGTGATTCCTTCATCCAGGCTTCCAACATAGGGGCAGACGGCCGGTCGGGAATAGAAAACCTGCATCATGTTGCTGGAAATCTCGGCTACAGCATCCTGATTAAAACGGCGTGCCTGGGAATCGCCGGCCGGGTTGGTCAAGCGCGGTAAGCCTAGAATTCGGGAAATCTCGCACATGGCCATTTCCGCAATGGCAGACTGTGAAGGCCCTCCTACTCCCCCGGTGGCCACCTCCATGAAACTGGCATCTGACGTACCGATACAAAAGGAGCCCTCGCGGATGATCTGCGACAAAACAACTGCGGTCAGGTCGGTTACCAGTGAGTGCACGATACAGCCCGCGATGGTGACAGGCGCAGAGGCACCGCCTATGGTCACTGTCCCCACGGTAATCGGAATGCCGGCCTCAACGGCATCGACCAACTGTTGAATATGGGGTTCTGCATAGTAAAGCGGCAGAGGGGTGATGACATGCAGAAAATAGGGTTTGTCCGTCAGGGCCTGATGGCTGCCCCTGATGGCAGCGGCCATGTCGATGACCACGCCGAGCGATTCGGCGTGTTCACATAGGTAAATCAGCGGTTTTGTCGAATTCTCGGCGAGCACCGAGAACTCATCGATCTCACCATGGATGTTTGACTCTTCTACATTCTTACATGCAATGCACACAGCATCGATATTTTGCAAGGCATCGCTGACACGTGTCACCGTGGC
>JABHWT010000094.1 GCA_018657645.1 Halieaceae bacterium
AGGTGAAGATCACGACCTCGCGATCGCATCTATTACGGTACGTAAAGGTGGCGTCGACGACGAACTGGATGATGCTCCCGCTGAAGCTGAGGGAGAGGACGAGAGCGCAGAAGAAGGTGACAGCGAGGAATAATACCCTCGCTGCCTGCGGCACCCGCGTTGACAGCTACTATTAAGCTGATTGTTGGACTTGGAAACCCCGGTAGTGAATACCGGGGCACGCGTCACAATGCGGGTGCTGACTTCATCGAACAACTAGCCCGTCACTGCAGTAGCACACTGCTTCCAGAGTCCAAGTTTTTCGGCCTGACAGGGCGAATTAACCTATCCGGTCACGACCTTCGTCTACTCGTTCCGACTACATTCATGAATCGCAGCGGACAGTCGGTCTCGGCTATGGCTAATTTTTTCAAGATAGCACCAGAGGAAATTCTGGTGGCGCATGACGAACTGGACATTCCCCCGGGCACAGCACGTTTTAAGCTCGGCGGCGGACACGGCGGACACAATGGCCTTCGGGACATCATTCCGGCACTGGGCAATAGCAAGAACTTCTACCGATTGCGTCTGGGTATTGATCACCCGGGACACGCATCGAAAGTCACCGGACATGTTCTCAGTTCACCTTCTCAGGTGGACCGCTCTCGTATTGACGCGAGCATTGATGAGGCCATCGCCGCCCTGCCCCTGCTACTCGATGGGGATTTAACCAAGGCTATGACGCATTTACACAGTTTTAGTGCAGCCTGAGCTGCAAACACAAACAGGTATTTCCCATGGGTTTTAAATGTGGCATCGTCGGCTTACCGAACGTCGGCAAATCTACTCTCTTTAACGCATTGACCAAGGCGGGCATCGATGCGGAGAACTTCCCTTTTTGTACCATCGAGCCCAATGCGGGTGTGGTTCCCGTCCCCGATCCCAGGCAGAGTCTGATCGCCGAGATTGTACAGCCACAGCGCGAAGTCGCCACTACCATGGAGTTTGTAGACATCGCGGGTCTGGTTGCCGGCGCTTCCAAGGGCGAGGGCCTGGGAAACAAATTTCTTGCCAACATTCGCGAAACCGATGCCATTGCTCACGTAGTGCGCTGCTTTGAAGATGACAATGTGATTCATGTGGCCAATAAAATTGACCCTATCGCAGATATCGAAATCATCAACACTGAACTCGCCCTGGCCGATCTGGAAAGCTGTGAGAAGCAGCTACAAAAAGTAGTGCGCACCGCCAAGGGTGGTGACAAAGAATCCATCGCCATGAAAGCGCTACTGGAAGACAAACTGCTGCCGCACCTCAACGAAGCCTTGCCTGCCCGTTCGCTCGAGTTGACTGACAACGAATTCGCCTTGGTTAATACACTGCATCTACTCACCATCAAGCCTACTATGTATATCGCCAACGTGGATGAAGAGGGTTTCGAAGACAACACACATCTCGATAAAGTGAGCGCTATTGCCAGTAAAGAGAACGCCGTAGTCGTGGTCATATGCAACAAACTGGAATCTGAGATTGCAGAGCTGGATGCCGAGGAACGCCTGGAGTTCTTAAATGACCTGGGCATGGCGGAGGCCGGACTGGACAGGGTAATACGGGCCGGTTACCAACTGCTGAACCTGCAGACATTCTTCACTGCGGGGGTACAGGAAGTGCGGGCCTGGACCGTCAAAGTGAATGCCACGGCCCCGCAGGCGGCGGGGGTAATCCACACCGATTTTCAGAAGGGTTTTATCCGCGCCGAGGTCATACGTTATCAAGATTTTATCGAGTTCAAAGGAGAGCAGGGTGCCAAGGACGCTGGACGTTGGCGTCTGGAAGGCAAGGACTACGTGGTCCAGGACGGCGATGTTATCCACTTTCGATTTAACGTCTAGGACAAGCCAGACTTACCTTACAATATGCGCTGGTAGCCAATCTGGAATACCTCGAACTTTTCACCTGAATCATTGAGAGAACCCAGACTATAACCTAACTTGACGGCGTGCTTCCCCCCAAGTGGGTAGACGATAGTGACCCCAACTTTGGAATCCCGTTGCAGGTCATCGAGTCGGAAAGAGCCCACCGTACTACGCCCTCCTTTATAGTAGTTCATGTCAAGCGAGGCCCAAAAACCACGATCGAATCGATGAATCAAATGGCCCTGGATGGCGGCAATGGGGTCCTGCTTTTTTGTCCTGCCCAGAAATTGATCATTGTCACCAAAAAACCACCCACCCAAGCCCAACTCCAGCAACCATTTAGGGCTCAGCGGCGCCACATAGCCCAATTCAGCTCGCACCGCCCATCGGTTAGCGCCCACGTTAATTAAGCGTTCACTATCATATTTACCAGTAGGCGCCACCACTTTCAAACTGCCTGCCAGTAAAGGTCGCGGATTACGACGCATTTCTGCAAATTCCTTTGGCGACATGGTGGGTGCGCCCATAAAATTCACAGAAATAGTGGCAGCGATATCCCCAGCCCCCTGGTATTCGCTCTTTGGACCAGTGCCATTATCACGGCTGCCAGTGGTTCGACCATCAGAATAAGGCAATTCTACGACCAAATTGGTAGTGCGGCCCCATAGGCTCACGGTATGCCGATAACCCAAATGCAGAGTATTAATACTGGAATTGACACCTGTCAGTGGCAATGAGCGGTCGGGGATGGTATCCCCGGATGTATAAGAATAGCCGACAGAGGCAATACGGGTGCCCAATGGAGCCGGCCAGTAGGCTCGCGGTGTGAGCTCTTGTCCGCGGGCCACGCCAGACAGCAAGCCGACAAGGCTAATAATAACAATGGAGCGATACAGCATGCGGGCCATTATGCAAAAACCTTCAAAACCTGGCAATAGTCGCATCTGCTCCCGCCGCCAACACAATATTCACCAGGGCTTGACTTGCCCGCACAAAATCTGGAAAATTCGCGCCTCCTCAGGGACGGCTGGTCCCAATTTTCTGTGGCTACGTAGCTCAGCTGGTTAGAGCACAGCATTCATAA
>JABHWT010000107.1 GCA_018657645.1 Halieaceae bacterium
ATCCCGGCGGCGGTGTCATGGGCGTAGCAGGGCGAAATGCGGCGGCAAGGATATTGAAGGAGGCAGTGTAATGACTACGATTGCTGAAAATGCCGGCATCGCCCAGAATCACTTCGAGGAAGCGGTCAAAACCACGCCCTTCTACAGCCGGCAAAAACAGTGGGACAAACTCAATAAGTGGCACCGCTGGGGCGCCTATACCGTTTCCGATGAATTCGAATGCGTAGCCAAGGAATATTTTGCCATTCGCAATTCCGCCAGTTTGTTCGATTTAACCCCCATGTCCAAATATCGGATTAAAGGGCCAGACGCAGAGGCATTTCTTAACCGTCTCGTGACGCGCGATATGACAAAAATCAACGTGGGCCGGGTGGCCTATGTGCTGTGGTGCGACGACGCCGGTCAAGTGCTGGATGACGGCACCATTTTTCGTCTGGCCGATACGGACTATCGCCTGTGTTCACAGGAGCGACAATTAGAGATTCTCAAGCGCAATGCCATCGGTATGGACGTGGAGTTCTGGGAGGAGACGGAGCAACTTGCAGCCATTAGTTTTCAGGGGCCGGTAACCTGCCGTATTTTGAAAAATATGGGACTGGAAGGCGTAGAAAATCTAAAGCTGTTTGACCTTCGCTTCTTTGATTTTCAAGGGGTAGAGCTGATGGTGTCCAGGACCGGATTCACCGGTGATCTGGGGTATGAACTAATGCTTGTGCCGGACAAAGCGGAGGCACTATGGGACGCCATTTTTGAAGCTGGCAAAGATTACACCGTGCGCCCTATAGGCGGTGAAGCGCTGGAGATAGCCAGAATCGAGGCGGGTTTTATCCAGGCCGGTGTAGACTTCACGCCGGCGGGCGAAACCATTCGCCCCGGCCACACTCGCTCTCCCTATGAGCTCGGTATGGACTGGTTGGTCAAAACAGATAAGGGCGTCGCTTTTAATGGCCGTCGCGCACTGATCCGGGAAAAGGAACAGGGTGCTCGCTATCGCTTTGTTAAGCTCGATGTCGAGGGCAATAAAACTGCCGCCAATGCCTACTTGTTCGACCGAAAAAATGGTACGGCTATAGGCGCCACTACCTCTACAACCTGGGCCCCCAGTGCCAAGAAAAATATTGCCATGGGATACGTTGAAGTACCTCACGGAGCTGCGGGGAGCGAGATCTGGGCCGAGATTTACTACCAGAAGGAACTGAAATGGAACAAGGTCTGGGCCCGATGCACAATCGTTGATGCGCCATTCTGGGACCCCGAGCGCAAGCGGCAGACGCCACCGCCGGATTGCTAGTAAGTCCATACGGAGCGACCCGCAACGGCTTAATCTGATAGTGATGCATTGATACAGATCGACCTTGACAGTCGCGGTGGCTGTCTCTAGAATGCGCTCCTCTTTTGAACGAGATATCGGGTTGAAAAATCCTTTTTGTTCAAGGACTTAGTACAATTGGGGCTATAGCTCAGCTGGGAGAGCGCAACACTGGCAGTGTTGAGGTCTGCGGTTCGATCCCGCATAGCTCCACCAAACAACAAAGGCGATGTCTTATGGGGCACCGCCTTTTTTCATGTCCTCTGGTCGAACCGCAGACCTGGTCAGCGACGGATGGCCGCCCCGTTCGATCCAGCATAGCTCCACCATTTTTCTTTTTTAAATACAATTACTTGCACGCGACTTCTACTGCGATTTCTATTTTGCCAGGAATTCCTGTGTAACCCGTGTGTAACCTTCAGCGCATGTAAAAGCTAGTCCGATACAAAAGTGAACTCCCGGCCTGGTTTAGCGCTCGCGCTTCATCATCAGAAAATCCGCTTTCGGCAATGATGCCATCGATGGTCATGGGGCTGTCTCCTGCCGGTTGATAACCAGTTATAGAGATTCCATTTGCACACGATTGTGCGACCAGTGTTAAAGTACGGCAACACCCGCCATTCAAATGAAAATGCCATGCGCCAAGCCTCAGATCGCCTTGAACTCACAACCCGCGGACCCGGCCTCACCGAAATCACCTCAAGCATCGCCGCCTGGGTCGGCGCCCAGGAGTTTCGAGAGGGGCTTTTGACCCTTTTCATCCGCCACACGTCCGCCTCGCTCCTCATCCAGGAGAATGCCGACCCGGACGTGATGCGCGATCTCCAGACCTTCTTTGAGCGTCTAGTCCCGTGGGATGTCTCCAGCTACCGCCACACCACCGAGGGCGAAGACGACATGCCGGCCCATATCCGCTCTGCTCTCACTCAGACTTCATTGTCGATTCCTGTAAGCGGCAACCTCATGGCCCTCGGCACCTGGCAGGGCATCTACCTCTTCGAACACCGCGCACGGCCGCACACTCGGACCATTGCTCTGCATCTGATAGGAGATTAGCGATTCATACCCCAAACTGCGTGTATAAGGGGACAATTGAATAGCTGGTGCCGGAGTAAAATCAATTGAAAATCATATTATTTTAAGTTTAATCTGACCCGAGATATTTTCAAAATGATAAAGCATATACCCTTTCTTGTACTATTAAGCACTCTTTGCGCTGCAACACATGGGTCAAGCGATGCACCTGGTTTTACTCCTTCGGGGGGGAGTGAAATTACGCTTATGAGTTACAACATTCGTAATGGTAAAGCCGCTGATGGCATTAATAATTGGGAGAAACGTAAACATCGGGTGGTGGCAATGATTGAATCGGTTAAGCCAGAGCTATTGGGTTTACAGGAGGTCTACCCTTTTCAGCGCGACTTTTTGTTAGAGAACTTATCTGGCTTTGCATCAGTAGGCATTGGTCGGAATGGTGAGGATAGCGAATCAGTCAGTATTCTGGTTTCAAAGTCTCGATTCAGGATATTGGATAGCGGCACGTTTTGGTTGTCGGATACGCCGGCAGAAAAATCGATTACCTGGTCCTGGTTAGCATATTTACATCGTATCTGTACCTGGGTTTATCTTGAGGATAAGAAAACGGAAGAAACCTTTTACTTTTTTAATACGCACTATGATCATTTCTCATCGAGGGCAAGAGCGCTAAGTTCCAAGCTAATGTTAGAAAAAATCGCGAAAAGGAAAACCGGACGCCCGTTCATACTTGGCGGGGATTTTAATGCTCAAAGCGATGAACTGGCTATAACTACTTTGCTGAATAATTCTGAACCAGCCTTGGCGGATAGTTTTGAATACTATGAGAATGCCGAACAGGCCGTTGGTACCTTTAATGGTTTTGAAAAAGATAACTTTGAACGCATCGATTATCTCTTTACTTCTAAAGAACTGTTATTGAAACGTATGGATATTCATAAGCAAAAAATTGAAGGTTATTTTCCATCTGACCATTTTCCAATCAGTATAAAATTTAGCTTCCTCTAGCTTTCTATTTAGGCAGTGCTTTCCTTAATTGCACCATTGGCCGCATGTCGTTCATTGAGTTCAACTTGAATAAGTAAAGGGGGACAAACGCCACCTATTCAATCAATCCAGTACAAACAACTGGCCGTAGGCAACCACGTAGTGAAGTCCAGACACTGGGCCACCAGAATGCATCGCAGTCAACGCTGGTGTGATAATGCACTAGATACTCACCCTGAGCAGCAATTCCAGCCTGCTATCGGGTAACAGCATACTTCGATCAAAACTGAAGTCATTCAGCAGGTTCTGGAGCTGGCCCTGGGTATGGGGCGTATAGCCGGGCAGGCGTGCGGCCCTATGTCTGACCCTCAGCTCATCCATTCCGCTAACTCCATACAGGTGGTCACCCTGTGGGGACTTCGTGCTGTGCACCGCAAAACCATGGGCGAGACTGCCTATGCGCAGGTTGGGCCGCAGCGCGGTGACAAAAGCGGAAATTGCCTCGCTGTCAAGGAAGTTGAACAAATCCCAGAACAGGCATATATCAAACCGGGTGCCGACGGGAAATTGCAATAGCTCCGAAAACTGCTGCTGCAGCGAGGAGTCGCCCTCCTCTTCGATCTCCCCGGCAACGATGGGCAACTCAGAAAACAGATCTACGAAATGCAGTTTGCAGCGATAGCGCGAGAAAAAATCGACCGTCTCCGGCAGGGCGGAGCCGATATCGAGAACCGTCAGGCACCGCTCTTCATCCAGATGCTCAAACAGGCTGGCGAGCAGCGTCGATGGCTGTGTTGATGTCATGGCATTCCAGCGCAACGGGTACCGTCAACCGGCGACACCACATCGCTGGTGTATCTCGTCACTCAACTGCTTTTCAGCTCCAGGTCGGGCGCGATGTCATCTTTTGTGGGGCTCTTGACTGGCTTTTGTGCCGCCAGTGATACCGCACCCGACTCTGCCTCACCTGGGTTCATATCAATACTCCCCTTGAAAATGGCACCATCCTCCAGGGTGACGCGAGGAGCAACAATATTGCCTTGCACTTTACCTGACTTGGAGATCACGACCTTCTCAACGCCCCTGAGATCGCCGGACACATCGCCGTCTATGTTGACCACCTTGGCGGTAATATCCGCGACTACCTGGCCTGACTGGCCG
>JABHWT010000092.1 GCA_018657645.1 Halieaceae bacterium
GGAATTCCCTAACTGAGTCGGTCCTTCCCACGCTGGCCAGCCGCCATTCGCACCGGCCAAAATACGGTTGACCTCCTCGTAGCTATTCCACCCAACGTCACCAACCCAAAGATCACCGGTGCCGGCATCGATTGAGAACCTGAAGGGGTTTCGCAACCCGAGCGCCCAGTACTCTTCTAATGCGCCAGGTACGCCGATAAAGGGATTACTCAGTGGAATAAAATAGTGCGCAGTCTCGCCATCATTGGGCGTGTTTTGAACGGGTTGGCTGATGGCCCCACCTTTCATATCAACGTCAATCCTGAAAATGCCGCCTAGCAACCGGTAGGATAGTGTCTGGTGCCCGAGGCCATCTTTCATGTCGCCAATTGAAAAATACAAAAATCCGTCTGGGCCAAACGCTAGTGTGCCCCCATTATGATAGCCGTTTGGTTTTCTACGCTGAGATATCAGCTTGAGCTCGCTGGCAAGTCGATCACCCCTGGCTAGGCTCAGGTCGAACCGGGAGATAATGTTCAGTTGATCCTGCTTGTCCATTGTTGTGTAGTAAATATAAACGTAGCCACGATTATCAGAATCTTCCACGCCATATTCGGGGTGTAGAGCAAATCCTAGAGCGCCGTTTTCGATTCTGGTATTGACCGAACTCGAAAGGTCGAGAAGGGTTTGAGGCCCTTCTTCATCTCCGGCGGCGCGAAGGAGTTTTCCGGTTCTTGTTAATAGGTATATGCCCTCTGGATCAGTCTTGCATACCTGTGCATACATCAGCTGTTCAAACCGAATACCTGAAAAGACGTCCTCCAGAATCCAATCTTTGTGGGTGTCTTGAATTGCCCTTGAGCGGAAATAATTGGCCTCGTTGCGAAAGGTCATATCGGCTTTGTAAAGCCAGGTCAAATAGCTCAGCGCCATAAAAATCGTCGCTGTGGCAATCAGCGGTGCTGACTTTACAACCCGGGCGAGCTTGAATTCCAGTGCTGGGGTATTGCCTCGTCGCATGAATTCGATTACTAGCTGGATTGCTGAAGACGCAAGGACGAGAAAGCCCGCATACAAAAAGAAATTCGGGTTAACTGTTACCGTGCTATAACTAAAGATGGCGACAATGGTTATACATAGTCCTGAAATGAGGATCAGCGTTTCGCGTATGTGACGCTCAATTGAGCTGGCTGGGCCCTTTCTTCCAAAGGCGTATTCCACGGCCAGCCCACAAATGCTAAAGCCCCAGAAATAGAGCAAGAGAGTTAGAGTTTCGAACACAGATAGCGGATAACCGGCGCGGCCGATTGTTAATCCATGAATAATCTCCAGTTCAGGTACCGATGCACTGGCCAGCAAAGTGATGACGAGAATGATGAAGGTCATTCTCAGCAGGAATAGCGGCATAGGGCAGGATTTCACAGTTTGATTGTAGCCAGAAGTATAATCGGAACAGCCGACTGAATCGACCCGGGGCAGAGCCCATGAGATCTCTATGCCAGTATGTTCAGCTAGTAGAGGATGGCGGTTGCCTATCCCGCTATAGATCCTGGTGCGGTAAAATTGTCGAAGCCGAAAGGCGTTTGTTCCACTTAAATTGCGATGCTAGACTTGCCTTGTTCTGACTGCTCTTTTCGAAAAGGTATAAACGGTTTCATGCTAAGAAAAATAATCATTGCCCTCATCAGTCTCGCCACTTTGATTGGTGTTACTGTCGTCGTCATCTCAGGCTATCTCTCCCCCGAGGAAAGGCCTGCAGCCGTGGCCGCCCAGGAGACTCGTCTCTCCATCACCGGTGGCGATATCGTGGGTTATGACAATGGCCGGGGTGCCTGGGTCTGGCGCGGCATACCTTTTGCCGCTCCGCCCGTTGGCCCTAATCGTTGGCGGTCACCCCAGCCGGTAGAATCGTGGCAGGGTATTCGCGAGGTATTAACGGACGGTGCCGAATGCGCCACCTGGGGCGTGATGTTCGATAGGGCATCGACGGGCGTCGAGGGCTCGGAGGACTGCCTCTATCTCAATGTATTTGCGCCGGCTGGCAACACGGAACCCTTGCCAGTTATGTACTGGATTCACGGCGGAGGGAACAGGTACGGTAGCGGCGGTGGCGAGCTCTACGATGGTACGGCACTGGCGACCCGGTTCCAGGTCGTTCTGGTCGCCATTAATTACCGACTGTACGGCCTGGGATGGTTTCGACACCCCGCTCTGGACAGCGGAAATCCGGAGGACAGTTCCGGCAATTACGGCACCCTTGATCAGATTGCCGGATTGCGCTGGGTGCAGGATAATATTGCACTATTTGGTGGCGACCCCAATCGTGTTACTGTCTTTGGTGAATCTGCAGGGGGTTGGAATACGCTTGCCATGATGGCTTCCCCTCTGGCCAAGGGGCTGTTTCACCGCGCGATTGTGCAAAGTGGCGGTTTGACCCTGGAGCCACTATCTGTGGCCGAGAATTTTGTGGATGATGAGCGCCCTGGCCATCGCCTGAGCTCGCGGGAAATCGTCAACCAGTTGCTCATTAATGACGGTCGGGCCAACAACCCGGACGAAGCGAAAAGCCTGCAGTACGAAACGTCAACCATGGAACTTGCAGGCTGGCTCCGCGGGCTTACTGCAGAACAGTTCTACACCGCGTATCACCAGGTGCGAGATGAACAAACCTTCAGTTTTCCGGATTTGATCGGCGACGGTCACGTGCTGCCTGGCGCAGTGCGTTCCCAGGCATTGTTTAGTAATACAGACAATTACAACAGCGTGCCCGTCATGCTGGGGACCAATCTCGATGAAATGAAATTGTTCCTGGCCTTTAACCCCGAACGGGTAAAGCTTTTCATGAATATTCCGGTGGGCTTCCACGATCTGGAACAATACAACCGGGTTAACCGCTATAGCACCGACGAGTGGAAAGTGAACGGAGTTGATAGTCTCGCTGCCGCATTGCGGGGGGCGCAGGGAGACGATGTCTATGCTTATCGCTTTGATGCCATGGACCTGAGAGATTTCGGCTTAATCGATCTTAGAGATTTATTTGGTGCAGCACACGCGTTGGAGATCCCCTACGTATTCGGTAATTTTCCGCGCCCCATGCGCGTGCTTTACCCCGACTCGAGCAGTGCCGCTCGCCGTCAACTCAGTGACAGCATGATGAGCTACTGGGCCGAATTCGCCTACAACGGACACCCAGGAGGGGGGCGGGATGGCTCGGAGGTGGCCTGGACATCCTGGCAGAATGGGGATGCTTCCAGTTTGCGCCTGATGATTCTAGACAGTAGCTCGGGCCAAGGTGTCCGCATGTCCAGTGAACGGCTGAGTGTTCAAGATTTGAAGCAACGCTATTTCAGTGATGACAACTTCGAAAGCCAGGAGGCGTACTGCCAGGGCTACAAAATGCTGTTTCGAGGAGCGGATTTTATCGAACAGGAATACGCCAAACTTGGCACTGCTGGCTGTAGCTAGTGAACAATTAAAGAATAGGGTAGGGCCTCAGCAGAGTCTTTGGCGCGCTCTTTCACGGTAGCTGCGAGGATTGCAACCCACCAAACGCATAAAGGTGTGATTGAAAGCGCTGGCTTCACTGTAACCCAATTGCATTGCCACATAACTGACAGACAGGTCGGTTTCCGCCAGCGCCCGTTTGGCCAGGTCAATAACCACACCGTCGCGCAAGGCACGGAAGCCCAGGTTGCGGACTGCCAAGCGACGCTTTAAGGTGGCCAGCGACATGCCCAGTTGATGTGCAGTGCTTTCAGCATTTGGCGGACCCAGTTCGATATCCTTCATCATTAACATGCGCACATGCGATTCGATACTCGCGCTTCCAGTATGTTCTTTCATTAGCGCGTCTGCTTGGTCGCGCACCACTTCCAGCAATTGTGAGTCGGCGTCATTGAACGGATTATCCAAATGACGCAGATTGATGTGAATGCTATTGACCGGCTGATTGAAGCGTATCGTCGGGCCGAAAACACGTTTTAACTCCGTGAGATCCGGCGGGGCAGATTCTTGAAAATTAGCACTATCTGGTGCCCAATTTTCACCGAGCTTTGAACAGATCATCTGTACAAAGAAACCCAGTGTCCACTCCGTGTCGTGCTGCTGTTTTATCGCCGGAACTTCAATCCGCCTGTACACCAACTCCCAGGTTGAACGGTGTCGAATAATATCTACCTGGGCACCGCGATAAAAGGCCGCGTAATAATGCCGGGCCAGGGTCAGGAACTGCGCAACAGTCCCCGCGTTCATCAAGAGGTAGCCATACACCCCTAGTGATGAGATAGGAACCTGCACAACCAGGTGCAATCCAAAGTGCTGATTACCGGTCAGGTGTGCGCATTCAATCAATAGGGTGTTCAGGTCATCCGGAGGTATAGTATCCGGGTAACGTAGTAGTGTCGCTGTCTCGCCCGGGAACTGTTTGGACAAAGCCTGCGTATTCACACCCAGAGTTTCAAAGGCATCGACCAACCAGGACCCTCGTTGGCCGCTGAGTTGCATCGTAACAGGCTATCAAATTATGAGCCGAAATATCAAGAATAATGCGCAAGTCCCTGTAGTATTCCACGTACTGCCTTCACTTTAACTACATGGAGTAAGAAGACCATGGGCCACTTTACAGCAGACCGGTTCGGCCAAAGCGGCCCCGCACACAGCCCTTTGTATTCGGTACCGTTACAAGTAAAAAATGCTACTCACTTGCTTTACCGTTACGAGGCAGATCGCGAAGCGGTAGAAGACCTGTTACCTGCGGGTTGCGAGCTGAAAAACGGCCCGGCCATGGTCTGGGCTATGGTTCAGACTAGCGATGATTATCCTGTTCCCTATACCGGGACCTATGTGTTCCCGGAGTGTGAGTTCGAAGGCTCAGACTACGTGTTTGAATTGTTTCTGATGGTAACCAGCGATGTTGCCATGGCTTCCGGAAGGGAGTTTTGGGGTGATTCAAAGAAGCTGTGTCATTCACAGGTGACCTGGGAAGGCAACGAAGTCTTCACTACCTGCGAACGACCACGCAGCCTCTCTTTGGTAAACACCCACTTTAGAATTGAACGACAAATACCGCCCGAGGCAGCACCAGAGTTGCCTCCGGGCCTGTGCATGAAAATGATCCCGTCCTCCGAGGAAGGTGCGCCTTTGCAGGTGCACCAATACGTGGAAGATGCCACACAGCTGATACCGGCAATGGATGCCAGTGGACGAATGGAAATTTATCAGGGCACTGGCAGTGTGTGGATGCCCAGCCCCACCGACGTATGGCCAATCCATCGACTGCAGCCAGTTCGCATGGAAGATGCCTACCTGATCCGGGGTGACATGGACTTTGGCTATGGCAAGATTCTAAAAGATTTTTCCTCATGATATTAACCGGCAGATTCAGCGGTCCACCCATTGTCTATGTGCTGTCAGCTATCTTTTTGCTGATTTTAACGCTGGTTCTAGACGCGTCTGATATTACTGAATCATCAAGGCTATTCCTTCGTTTGTCGGGACGAGTAGCCATGTTCTTACTGTTTATCAGCTTTGGCGCATCGGCTCTGCACCGACTCTTTCACGCATCCTGGAGCCACTACCTGGTGATTAACCGCCGCTACTTCGGTATAGCAACTGGAATACTCTTGTGGTTGCATTTTCTGCTTATTTTGAGCATGTCTATTACCGCCCCGGAGTGGTTCGAAGCCAGTGTCCCGTGGTTTATTCTGATCCCCGGCAGTTTGACATTTCTGCTGGTAGGCCTAATGGTGTTAACATCAAACGGCTATTCGCAACGGGCGCTGGGGCCTGCTACCTGGAAAAGATTACATCTACTGGGAGGCTACGCTGCACTTGTATCGTTTGTTGGGGAGTACCTGCTGGTACTGTTCCTTCAACCGCTGCTATTACCGGACTACGAATTTGTCACCGCAAATTCACCGGTCCTGGCATACAGCCTTTTGCTGGTTCCTTTATCGCTGCTATATCTGCGCCTTAGAAAATAAGAGGATAAGAGTATGTCAAATATAAGACGGCTATTCGCGACTGCTACGGTGTTATTGTTGTGCGGCAGTGCAGGCGCCGCGACCAAACCCAATGTGGTCTACATTCTGGTGGACAACTGGGGTTGGGGTGACCTTTCAATACAGGGCAGCACGGTAGCTACTCCGCGTATCGATCAATTTGCCCGTGAAGGGCTGCGTTTGACTAACTTTAATGTTCAAAACCAGTGCACACCAACGCGCTCGGCACTGCATACCGGTCGCCTGCCCATCCGCTCGGGCACCCAAAAAGTTGCCGCGCCGGGCGAACCCGATGGGCTCGCCCCCTGGGAGTACACCATCGCCGAGCTCTTTTCCGACGCCGGCTATGCCACCGCCCTGTATGGAAAGTGGCATATCGGGTCCAAACCAGGGCGTTTGCCCAACGACCAGGGTTACGATCAATGGTGGGGAATTAATGAGGGTTCAAATGCAGCCGCCTATACCAGCACACCGCAATTTGATCCCACAGTAGCCGAGGTTCCCCACATCTGGCAAGGCGTAGAAGGCGAGATCTCCCACACTGTGCGCATCTACGACAAACAAGCTAAAAACACCCTGGACAGAGAGACCGTTAAAAGAACTATCGCCTTCATCAAGAAAAATGTCCGGTCAAAGACTCCCTTCTTTAGTTACGTGGGGTTTACTCATTTTCACCCCCCCTGGGGAGTGCACCCCGACTTTGTGAACCGGTCAAAATCCGGTCTCTATGCCGACACCAAGATGGAAGTCGATTACAACGTGGGCATGATTCTGGATGCGATCGACAAAGCGGGCATTGAGGACAACACAATAGTCATTCTCACTGGCGACAACGGCGCTGCAAACTATCCCTCGCCGGGATTGGTTACCGGGGAAGTGGGTGGGTCCAACGGCCCCTGGCGTGGCGGTCTTAGTACCGCCTACGAAGGCGGCATGCGCACACCGGCCATGGTTCGCTGGCCAGGCAATATTCCAGCGGGCGAGGTCTCGGATGAAATTGTCGCAGACCTGGATTGGTTTCCCACCCTGGCAAACCTCATTGGAGAGTCCAACCGAATACCCACCGATCGCCCCATGGACGGCATTAACCAGGCAGACTTTATTCTTGGCGCTCAGGCGAAGTCAAGCCGCGAGTACGCCGTTACCTATGTAGGAGATACAGTGTTCGCGGTCAAGTGGCGAAATATGAAAATGCACTTTGCCGCCGCCGAGGGTACCCACTCGGTAGTGCAAACTTTTACCTTCCCCCAGCTTTACGATATAAAGGATGACCCCAAGGAAAGCTACGAGTTATGGGGAAATGAAGGCTATGCACACGCCTGGGTAATGGGGCCGGTAACCAAAATACTAACCGGCATCGCACAGAGTATGGCCGTCTACCCGAACATCAAGCCGGGGCAGGATTTTCAGGGGTATGGTGTGGACTGAGGCGTGGCCAGCCAGTAGCGATGGATGACGGTCAGTTGATAAATCAGGGCTATGAGTGCAAACAGAAGTGCTAGCAAGGCAAATATTCCTGCCTGATCATTTATCCAGAGGAGGTTGCCAATTATTGCAAGGGCAGCAATTATCATTGTAGAACCCATATAATCCATCCAATTGGAAATCGGCACCTGAGAAAAGAAGTGGTCGGGCATTACTCGCATACTGCCAGGGTTTAGTAAGTAGAGGCAGTACACATTAAACCTATTACAGGTCTTTACCAGGCCAATGAGGAAATCATCGCACTATGCGTTTTTTTGACGAACTGCAAGCTGAGACAAGCGATGCGCGCGAACGGTTGCTGGGCAATTCACTAGTGCGGCAGGCGCTGGCCGGAGATATGTCCAGCGATGGCTACGTTGCGTTCCTGTGCCAGGCCTTTCATCATGTGAGACACACCACGCCCCTGTTAATGGCGGCGGGAGCCCGAATGTCAGTAGAAAAAGAGTGGCTACGAACCGCTATGGCACAGTATGTGGAGGAAGAGCTGGGGCATCAGGAGTGGATTCTTAACGATATAGCGGCAAGCGGATACGATGCCGATGTGGCACGCCATAGCAGGCCCAATCCGGAAACCGAGTTAATGGTCGCCTATGCCTATTACCTTATAGACCGCGTTAACCCTGTAGCTTTTTTGGGGATGGTACACGTCCTGGAGGGTACCAGCACAGACATTGCCATTAAGGCAGCGGATTGCATTGCAGGTTCAACGGATCTTCCGAAAGCGGCATTTAGCTACCTGCGCTCTCACGGGGCGCTCGATGTAAGTCATGTGGAATTCTTCGAAAAGCTATTAGCCCAGATTGATGAACCTGGAGACCAGAGTGAGATCATTCACGCCTCGCGAATGTTCTATCGTCTTTATGGCGATGTATTTAGCAGTGTCGACCCAGCGCAGGCCAGGCCCCTGCGCTGCTAGACCGACTCTTCATTAAAGCGCGGAAAGTACAAGTGGAAGCTCGTGCCCACGTTAACTTCCGAGTGTAGTACCAGTCCTCCATTACAAGTACTCATCAGTTGATTGATTGTGCTCAAGCCGAGTCCAGTACCCTGGCCCTCTGGCTTGGTGGTAAAAAACGGCTCCAATATATGCTCTCTGATTTCAGGAGGTATGCCGGATCCCGTATCACTCACCTTCAATAATACATAATCGCCTGCTGTGAGTTCAGGTGCCAGCAGGCATGCATCAGAATCCAACACGACATTAGTGGTCTCTATGGTCAGCGATCCACCATCGGACATTGCATCGCGCGCATTGAATGCCATGTTGATCAGCGCATCTTCGAGCCCCCCATGGTCGACTTGAGTAAGCCAGATCTGGTCTTCTAATTTGTAGTCTAGATCTATTTCAGAGGCCAGTGAATGCGCGATCAGCCTATCCACATTTCTAATTACGCCGTTGATATCTGTACTCTCTTTTTGAGTTTTCTGGTGTCGCGTAAACCCCGACAGCTGTCTTACAAGGTTGGCCCCTCTCTGGGTGGCATGCAGACAGGCATCGATAAAATCACTGTTTTCACTGGTCTTTGAAATCATCTCGAGATTGCCGAGAATTATACCGAGCAAATTATTGAAATCGTGGGCAATTCCTCCCGCTAATTGCCCGACCGCGTTCATCTTTTCAGCTCTATGCAACAACGCTTGCTCCAGATTATAATCCGTTACATCTCTGGAAATCGAACAGACACCAATGACTGTCCCTTTGGGCAGTTTTACCGGAAACCTTACGGTCATATGATCCCGACTAGTGCCGTCTATTCTTGACAATGCCTCTTCGAACTCCAGAGGTTTGTCTAGCGCCAGAACCTCCTGATCGCATTCTGAATACAGCTTGGCCTCGCTATCCGGAAGAACATCAAGCAGCGTTTTTCCAATCCAGGTCTCGCCTTGAGGGAAGTAGAAATCTTCATAAGAGCTATTGGCTAATACTATCTCCCCCGATGTGCGTCTCATAGAAATCAACCCCGGGGAATTATCGATTATTGCTTTGAGGCGCACTTCATGTTCATCGAGTGACAACAGTATTTGTTCCGTCAGTTTCTGCTCGCTCAATGCCGTCGCTGACGTCAGTCTGGCATAGCGCCATCCGCCCATAGTCGCCACGGAACCAAGCAACAATATAACGATAAATATTATCCAGTGTTGCTCGAATTCGGCCAGAATACCAAGCTCGCTCGCTTCTCGATATACAACGATGTACCAGGTTTTGGCTGCATACCCTTCGGGGTCAGTGGGATTTTCTCTAGCGCTCAGTAGGTTGCTCTCTGGCATGGGATCTACCGTTACGACAGAAAAGATGCCATTGCCGGTTGAAATCTGCTTGCGGTTCGTTTCAATAATCTCTCTCCACGCCAGGGGAAATCGATTAGGAAATGAGTACTTCCCGTCAAACATAAAAGACCACTCGCGCAATGGATCGTCAGATATTAGCCAATTGCCAAAATGATCCAGCAAAAATCCGCTGCTGCCCACATCTCGTAGTCTTGACCTGATGTCTTTGATAAGGGTGCCAGCCAGGTAGTTAATGACAATCACACCTCGCTTTTCGCCGCCGGCATCAAAAACCGGAATGGCATAGCGAAGCATGGGTTTATAGGGAACTTCGATAGCACCTTGCTCTATATTTAGATCCATTCTGGAGACAAAAATTTCAGATCTGCCCAGCTTGACTGCTTGCTTGAAATAGTAGCGATCGGATTTGTCCTGCAATTGCTCCTCGGGCACAAGGAGCGGTTCCCCTCCTTTAACGCGATTAACCCTGGCGACTTCTCTGCCGCTCATATCGAGCAACCTGATCTGATCATACGCCTCGCGCGCCGTGACAAACAAAGCAAAGAATTTTTCTAGATCGGCAGTTTCCGCTGAAGATTGTGAGGCTAAATATCGCTCCAAAACTGAGCTGTTTCCAAAAATATACAGATCGGCCCCAATTTTACCCAGTTCGGCGGCGAACGACTCCGATATCTTTGACGCCTTAGTGCTGTCTGTTTGCAATAAATAGTCTCGACTCTGCTGGTTGTGAATCAATGCAATAGCGAGGAATGCTGCAAGTAGAACAAGGGACAGCGGCAGGAAGTGATGTGAAAAATGTGTCCAGGTTGTTAGCCGCTCCCCGATACGGTTTTTCAATGATTGGATGTCGACCCTGACGCTTTCAAGAATAGGTCGAAGGCTGATGTAGAAAAAGAACATCGCCCCGGAAAATACAGAAGCCATGGAAATAATAACGACAGCGATTACGGGGGTGGTTATGGAGGACCTGAGGTCCTGGACATCAATTTTGGCAACGAGGCCCATGTCCAGTCGATCGACATGCTCGTATGCGGCCACTACTTTAACCCCCCTGTAGTCGAGACCAATCAATGTGCCCGACTCGCCGGCAAGCGCCCGCCTCATAGGCTCTGCAAGCTGCGTGCTGACAGGCATGGCGTGGGGCGTAGAGAGCCTGTTTTTCCTGTGACTGAGTACAAAAACGATATTATCGTCTTCGATCCTGGCCATTGTGACCTCACCGCGCTCGTTCGCTACGCGCTGCTGCCTGTAAGCCTCCTTGATTTGCGAGAGGGTCGCGCCATACGACCCCGAGGGAAAATCCTTGCTGAATTCCTGATCGAAGCTGGCAACTGCTTCCATGAGCCTGGCTTCACTCTGTACATACTGTAAAAGGCGGCTGCGCTCCTCGCTAAGGGCTGTGTCATACATTACTGCGGTAGAGGCCAGCACCACGATTGCCGTGACACTGCTCATAATGCCAATTAGCGGCCAGATACCCCGTACTCTCATGCCTACCGAACCTTCGTCAGGCTAATGCCAGAGTCAACTGTATCGCGATAATGGAGACAAAGGCAACACACGCTCTCGGCTTTCCATAAGGGTGTTTTGATTAAGGTGATTGCCGGCCCGTAAAGGGCGTTCTTGCGCTCGGCACAGAAGGAGCAATCCAGGGCGTTTATACGATAACGTTTAGAAACTACCATGAAACACCTATCACAAAAATGTGCTGACGGTGCAATTGAGTGCTGTCAGGCGGTAGTGGCTGGTGCTGGCGTCGCTTTGCCCGTGCCTGAGTTCGATCTCGACAACGCCATAATTCTGGATTTGAGCTGCCGCAATGACAATCGTCTCTTTATCCAGTGCAAGTGACTGAGGTGCAGCACGGTTAACGAATACATCCGTCGACTCAATTGCACCGAAATAGCCACCCGTTAATTTGACCTGGATTGCACTTGCCAACGCAAAGCGGCCCCGCTTGGGTAACCTGAATCGAATATAACTACTTTTTCCAGAGGCAACGAGACTGTCGTCGCGCAAAAGCCAGCCAGAGCCGGAGCCGGCCACTTTGGTTAGCGCCGCGCCGATCAGTTTCCTGCCATTCCACGGGGCAAAAGCCGCCAGACTCACTACCAGCCCCAGCTTTCGGTGCATCGCCTGCAAAACCGCGCTTTCGCCACTGGCACTGATGCATGGCGCCGGATTTGAAAAAAGAGTAGTTTGGTTCGAATTTGACTGGTAGCTTTCACTGAAGTGGCGGTTGGTTTCAGCAAAGTGTGCCCGAACAGAATCCACTTTTTCCCGGCTGAGGAAATAACGTTCACCGCTTCCATGCAGCTCTATGTCAGTGAGCAGTATATCGACCAGTGCATCGCGCCCTTCCTGGTCCTTCAGGTAGTGGTACATAGCGTTGCATAACGTCTGCTGTGAGCAATTAAGTGCCCCACAGAACTGGACAACCGACTTCCCCATGGCACGTATTCCCAAAGCCTCGGCGGATTCATTGATCGGCAGCTCTCGCGCCAGATAAAAGGGGTCCAGTGCATTGAGTAATGCCACGGAAGGCAAGTCCAGACTGATGTTCTGGGGTGAGGGTTTGGTCTGAAATGCCTGGTCTGGTTGCAGTCCGATGGCGTCCAGAAAATCCACCACGCTATCTCCGTTGACCAATTGACTGCGATCGAAAACTCTTGCCGTAATTGACTCAGGTTTCAATACATCAGACACACGCTTCAACATAGCGGTGTAGTCCCTGTTAATAGGATATAACTGCTGCGGCGACTGGGATAGTTGCTGGTAGTTCATGGGCCTCGCTCGACGTTTAACCTGCTGAAAATAGCCGCTTTGTACCAACTCTGCTTGCTCGCGAACATAGCAGATTATAGCTACGCGGTAGTTTTCCAGGGCCCTTCCGAGATAAATCAATTCCTGGTGTTTGAAGAAATTGACTCCCTCCCAGCTTATAGCTGCCACCTTCAAACCCGCATCTGTTGCTCGCTGGAGTTCGTCGTGAAACTGCGTCCAGAGTTCATCGGACTGGGTCGACAGCAATGGCTGATGAGCGCCGGAGGGCGCAGCACCAGTTCGGGGAATGAGAATGCCATTGCGCTTGAACCACTCAGTGTTCAGCCGCATGTGGGCCTGAATGGCTGTGGTGCCGGTTTTGTCGATACCAATGTGGAGGAAAATAAGAATTTTGGAGCCTGTTCAGTTCGGTTAAA
>JABHWT010000139.1 GCA_018657645.1 Halieaceae bacterium
ACCTGTATCTCTATATGGCGGCCATCGGTAATCGCCCGTTCAAGAATCAGCTGGTCGGAGCCAAAGGCATTGAGCGCTTCGCTGCGGGCCGAATCGATGGCCCCGGCGAGGCCCTCCTCGGACAACTGCAGACGCATGCCGCGCCCACCACCCCCGGCCGCGGCCTTTACCATTAGTGGATAGCCGATTCGAGCCGCTTCCTCAAGCAGTGTAGGGTTGGATTGATCCTCGCCCTGATAGCCGGGAATACAGGGGACGCCGGCATCCAGCATGCGGTTTTTTGCTACCCGCTTGTTGCCCATCAGATCGATGGCCTCGGGGGAGGGACCAATAAAGGTGATCCCCGCATCGTTGCAGGCCCTGGCAAACTCGGCGTTCTCGGAGAGGAAACCATAGCCTGGATGAATAGCATCGGTACCAGTGCTGGCGGCGGCTTTTAGGATATTGGCGATAACGAGGTAGGACTGATTGACTTGGGCGGGGCCTATACAGACCGATTCGTCGGCCAGATGAACGTGGGCGGCATCGCGGTCCGCCTCGGAGAAAACCGCTACGCTAAGATAACCCGCATCTCTCACACTTTGGATAATGCGGACTGCGATTTCGCCACGGTTGGCAATTAGAACTTTATTGAACATGGTCGAGGGAACCTCCGCTAATCCCACTGTGGTTCGCGTTTTTCAAGAAAGGCGGTGATGCCCTCCTTGGCGTCGGGGCTGTCCAGGCAGGCGGCAATCTGGGTGCGCAGATAGGCCAGCGCGTCGTCGAAGTCCTCGTCCTCTTGCTTGAGGTAAGCAGCCAGGCCCATTTGCATGGTACCCGGGGCCAGACCGGCCAGTTCAGTGGCCAACTGCTCGACGCTGGCATCGAGTTCCTGGGCTGGCACTGCCCGATTGATCAGACCGGTGCGGGCGGCGTCGGCGGCGGAAATCGCCTGTCCGCGCATGATAAAGTCGAGGCCCTCGCGCTTTGGCATCACCCGAAACAAGCCCGCCATAACCATAAACGGCCAGATTCCGCGTAAAATTTCTGGTGCAGAGAATTTGGCATGGTCGGCGGCGATGGCATGGGTGGCGTTGCATACCATCAGCAGCGCGCCAGCCAGTACCGAACCCTGAATTTTAGTGATAACGGGTTTTTTCAGATGCCTGATGGAATGGGCGACGTCGTTGGACTCGGGCCGATGGGGAATATTTGACACCACGCCACCGTCGGGGTTGCCGCTCATTGAGCGCAGGTCGCCGCCGGCGCAGAATATGTCGCCATTAGCAGCGATAACGACAACCCGGATGCGCCTCTCCTGTGCCGCCCAATCGAGGGCGTAGGTTAGCTCATTGGTCATTTCAGCATTCATCGCGTTCTTGCGCTTGGGACGGTTAAGGGTGATGGTGAATACGTGATCGTGTTCGGCCAGTTCCACGGTGGTGAAGTTCATTCCATCCAGTGACAGATCGGCTTGGGTTGTCTCACTCATTACTTAATCCTCTATGTCGTTGGCGAGTTGTTCGGGTACATCAATTAATTTTGCGCGTAGGTACTCGCCCAGAGATTTGGCCTGACCATCCACTCTGGAAGAAGCTGCCACCCCATCGCCGAGAATGCCCTTGATGTAAAAATTAAGCGCCTTTATGTTAGCCATCTCATAGCGTTCGATTGCGAACTCTGCTGTATCCGGTAGTAGTTCCTTAAGCTTCTCAACCGTTAAGAAGTGGAACAGAAAACTGTAGCTGGCATCGGTTTTCGCCCACACACCGAGATTGGCATTACCGCCCTTGTCGCCGGAGCGGGTACCAAACAGGCGACCCAGTGGAATTTGTACAGTGCTACCTGTAACAGGGGGCTCAACGTCCACGGCCGCGACCTGATGGATCACAGGTTCAAGCTGTAGTTGACTGGTTGGCTGAACCTCGGTCACCGTACCGTTCATAGTGACCGACTCGGTAATGTGCTGGCCATCGATGAGGGCGGGCCAGTGAATCATAAAGGGTGAGCCGGGAGCGCCACCGGGTCTGGCGCTATAACCGGGAATATTGGATAGTGCCAGCTCGACCACTTTCGCCGAAAACAAGCGTCCCACCTTGCCCTGATCGGTGGACTTAACGGTGACCCGAAGTGAGGCAAAGGCTTGCTCGTTGGTTATCGGGTCTATCTTGTCGCTGCGAATCAACTGTTCGGTCACCTCGTCAAAGGAATCACGGCCACCCACCAGTTCGAACAGGGCATCGGAGAAAACCCTGGCCTTGGCCTCGATATCGAGACCGGTCAATAGAATATCGATAGAACTCTTAAATCCGCCGAACAGATTGATACAGACCTTGTGGGTCGGGGTTGGACTTGAGCCTCGGGTACCGGATACCCGGACCCTGTCGTTGCCCTGATCGTCGATAGTCATGGTGTCAAAGTGCCCGATGACATCCGGGTTGAGGTAGGCGGGTTGGCCGATCTCATAGAGTAACTGGGCGGTGACAGTGCCGGTATTGACGATGCCCCCGGTTCCCGGGTGCTTGGTAATGGTGAAGGCGCCATCGGCTTCGATCTCGGCAAGGGGGAATCCGATTTTGGTAAATGTGGGTACTTCCTGAAAGAAGGAGTAGTTGCCGCCGGTCGCTTGGGTGCCGCACTCGATAATGTGGCCTGCGGCCAATGCCCCGGCCAGGGCGTCGTAGTCGTCTCGCTGCCAGTTGAACTTCCAGGCAGCGGGGCCGATTACGACCGCTGCATCGGTGACGCGCGCGGCAATGACGACATCGGCACCCGCATCCAGTGCCTCCTTAATGCCCCAGGCCCCGAGATAGGCATTGGCCGTTACTACATCGTGGCCGCTATCGGCCAGCGCGACACCCGTGTCGAGATTGACCAGCTCCACCCCTGCCGCCTTAAGGTCGGCAATGCGTGGCAGCAGATCATCGCCATCGACATAGGCGACATTCACTACCAGTCCCGCCTCCTCTGCGATAGCCTGGATACTCTCGGCCATGGCCCGGGGGTTGAGACCACCCGCATTGGACACTATTTTGACGTTGTTTTCCATGCAGGTGCCGAGCACCTCTTTAACCTGCTTCAAAAAAGTACCCACGAAACCGACGTTGGGATTTTGCGACTTTTTGGAATAGAGAATAGACATGGTGAGTTCGGCGAGGTAGTCGCCGGTCAACACATCGATAGGACCTCCCTCCACCATTTCTCTGGCTGCGGACAGCCTGTCGCCGTAGAAACCACTGCAATTGGCGATCCGAATAATGTTGCTGTCGCGTGTTGAATTGTTGGCCACGTGCTCCTCCTCGTTGGAAATAGATCCGCAATACTGAACTAATGGAGGACGATATTAAAGTGCCTGCGCGAAATAACCAACAGAGGGCGCCTATGCAGCTGTCAGCTGAGCCAAATTATATGCCATTCGCGTTTACTCCGGTTCAATCGAAGTAGTGGTCGTAACGGCGGTTCACGATTTATTTTTATAAACGGCCCTGCCAGGATTATTGTTTGCGCTTAAAGGTCGTCACCGCCTGAGTATTTACATTGGTGTGGGTCATCTCATTCTTGTCGACCGTATCGATGGATGCAACCTGAAGGCCCTGGAAATCAAAGGAGATGGTATTGCCCTCCAGGGTGTAGGGAATGGGCGCGCCAAAGCCGACCACGCCTACAGTGGATTCAGTGAACTCTACCACCACCGGAAAACCCTGGATCTGGGTGTCCCACTGGCCCTTCATGTACTCGGAGTAGTTAACCGATGTGCTGGCACAGGCAAACAGCATGCTGGTCATGCAAATTAGTGCGAGGCGGCGAACATTGTAAATTACTTGCTTCATGGCAGGTACTCTCATGTGTTGTGGGTTGAACGCTACTTATTATTTTCTGGCGTGTCTCATTGGCAACCGGAGTCCCTATCGGGTGCTGTATGCTTTGCTGACTGTGGCCCCCGGAGCAGCGCGTTATTCAGCGACGCGAATCGTCGGACATATTTACACATCACGAAAATCTATGAGAGGCAGGCCAATGTCAAGGAGTATCTAGCATAACGTTAAATAATTGGTCGTGGGAACACTCCAACAGGTTATTGGAACTACCACCAAGCGAGTAGTCTTGCTGGGTGCTGTTGGGGCGTGCCATGGTGAAATTCACTGAGAGGCTTTAAGGTAGCGGGCTACTCAGACCTTTTGGTTTCAGTCCAAAACCACCACCCGTGGTGTTCGCATTGGCATTCGAGTGGTCAGTTCGTAGCCTATGGTGTCTGCCCTTTGGGCCACCTCGCCAAGCGGTAGTCCCTTGCCCCACAATACGACCTCATCGCCAATCTGAACATCGTCCAACTCGGTAACATCGACCGTGATCATATCCATAGATACCCGGCCGACAAGGGGAGCGCGCTGGCCCTTGACCAGAACCGGTGTACCACTGCGGGCATTGCGCGGGTAACCATCGCCATAACCGATGGTGACGGTGGCGATGCGCGATGGACGAGGCGCAGTCCACGCCGCACCGTATCCAACCGCCTTGCCAGTGGCGACCTCTCGAACTGAAATGATTCCTGAGCAGAGGGTCATTACTGGTTGCAACGTCTCGGCGTTGGGGTGGGGCTGGGTGAAGGGCGAGTTACCATAGAGCATGTAGCCCGGTCTTACCCAGTCGAAATGAGAGCTGGGCCAGCCCAATAGCCCCGGAGAATTTGCAGCGCTGCGCTTTCCAGGTAGGGACCGGGTGGCGGTGGTAAAACAGTCGATTTGTTGCTCTGTGCGCGAACTGCCAAGATCGTCTGCGCAGCCGAAATGCGTGCAAAGAACCGGGTCGGGTGAGACACTGGCAGTGGCCTGCAAACGGTTGTAGAAGTGATCAACCTGGTTCGGCGCAATGCCTAACCGATGCATGCCACTATCGATCTTCAACCAACAGTGTACCGGGTTGGGGAGCGTTGTCTGTTCCAGCCAGGCAAGCTGCCGCTCGTTATCCACGGTTGTCCACAGTCCCAGTTCTGCCACCGTGTTCAGCTCGATTGGTTGGAATACGCCCTCCAATAACAGGATGGGGGTAGCAATACCTGCCTCGCGTAATTCCACAGCTTCTTCGATGCAGGCTACGGCGAGCGCATCAGCCAGCGGCGCCAGCGCCGAGGCGATGGTGACGGCACCGTGACCGTAGGCATTGGCCTTGACGACAGCCATCAGTTTGCTGTTTGGTGCCAGTGATCTGGCCAGCGTGAGATTGTGCCTCAGTGCACCCAGATCAAGACGCGCCTGGTTGGGTCTGGCCATTAGTAATTAAACTTTTGGGCTGAGTAGAGGGTCTGGGCTGCCAGCCACACGTCGCCGACCTGTCCATCGCCCACCGGTTGGTCGTCGACGGCGATAACCGGGGCAATTTCCTTGCTCGAACTGGAAATCCACACCTCGTCAGCAGAGCGTAGTTCCTCGAGGGTAACAATGCGTTCCTGGACCGGTATGCTGCCGTTTTTGCGCAAGATATCCAGTAGCATCAGGCGCGTAATTCCCGGCAGTTTCTGCCAGTCCATGGGCGGTGTGGCGACGGAGCCATCTTTTATAACATAGACATTGCAGGCGGCCGCCTCGGTAAGCTGGTGCTCGGCGTTATACAGAATAGTCTCATTATTGCCTCTGGCGTGGCCGTGTTGGTAGTGCATGACATTGCCCAGCAGTGCAGTGGATTTAATGTTGCAGCGCTTCCAGCGCAGGTCCTCGGTGGTGGATACGCGATAGGTGCTGACGGCCTCTTTGTCGGCGATGGGTGCCGGTGGAATTTCAAATGCAAAGGCGTAGACGGTGGGTTCGATCCCGTCCGGATAGGCATGGTGTCGCTTGCTGTCGGCCCCCCGGCTGACATGAAAATACAAGCCGAGATTATCGCCGTCGTTGCGCTCCAGAAGCGCCATGCCAATGCCGCGCCACTGGTCCTGATCGATTGCCAGTTTGATTTCAATGGCATCCAGGCCATCTTGCATGCGTTCCATGTGGGGGACGAAACCCACCAGTCTGCCGTCGTAGGAGGGTACGACTTCATAAATGCCGTCACCGAACAGAAAACCGCGGTCCATTGGCGAGATTCGCGCTTCACTCATCGGCATGTACTGGCCGTTCAAATAAACTGTACTCATTGTGTGTTCCCACTGTCTATAGTGTTGCTCATTGTTGTTGCCCGGCTGCGAGTAGGCGAAGTTCCTTAATAACGGTCTGCCCTTGCTCTGCCTCCAGGCCGTCTTCGGTGAGTGTGTTCTCTCTGGTTACGCCGTCGACACTGCCCCTGTCTGAAAGATAGTTCAGAATTTCGATGGGCGAAACCTGTGCCAGAAGATCGCGTCCGGCCCACAGTCCCAGAAAGGCCATCAGTCCATATGCGCCCCAGTTTGATACATCGGCCACCAGCAGTTCATCACAGGGTGTGACCGCCCCGATAATATCAAGAGTTGCAATGGTGGAGGCGATGTTTCCCATGCCAATTTCATTGCCTCCATCGCCTATCGCTATGGTGGGGCAAGTCGCTCTGGTGATGTAGGGGTCAAAAAACGCGCAGCGGTCTCCGATATCCTCACCGCGCATGTTGTAGTAGTGATTATCAACACTTAAACCCGGGCGCTCTATGGCTATGATGGCATCGGGGCGTAGCTCAGCCAGGCGTTCATCGGCCTCGCGCTCTGCAGATGGCAGGTCCGGAGCGCCAAGGTACAGAACCCGATAGTCCTGCTTCAGGGCTTCGGATAGGGGTGCCGCACAGGCAATTATGGGTTTGGCTCCCAGGGTGGATAGTGCGTCGTACAGCGCGATAGCACCCACAGGCCCATCGGTTTCAAAGGTATTTGCTACCGGAAAGCCGGTGCCGATAATTATAGTGCCGGAAACGTCGCGCAGGTGTTGCGCGCCGCGCAGGTAATAACCCGGCCTTAGAGCGGCCTGCGCTGTTTGCATGTGGCGCAGATTTCGCGCTACCAACAAGTCCTCTATCCGTTGGCTGAGTTCCAGCTCCGTCATCAGCCGACCTCCAGGATGTGCTGACGCTGCATATAGTTGCTCGCCAGGTGCAGTGCATTATGGGCGCCGTGGTGACTGATCGGTGTAAAATGGACGCTTCCACCTG
>JABHWT010000096.1 GCA_018657645.1 Halieaceae bacterium
CGCCTTAATATTCGCTCTGACAGAAACGGGATTCTTGATCGCGCCGTCCCACTCCCGCTCCCAGTCGTCTTCGTAAGAAGGCCGATAAGCCAACTCAAATGCCTCGACATCCTCCAACAGTACACGCGGCCTCAGGTTATCCCAGGTCACGTTTTCCGCATTCGCTTTATAGGGCTGCCACCTGAGTACCAACTGTTCGTTCTCCCTGCGTAGTTGCAATAAAAAGGCTCCGCCAAAACTGTAGCCTCCCGCAATAGGCGCAACCCAGGTTAGTTCAGAGGGTGCGCCCGAAAAGTACGTTGTCTGGCCACCCCCAAAAGTTATGGCCTGAACATCGACCCCATGGCGGACCGCCGGTATCGCCCCCTCTATCGACCGCCTCAAGAACCCGCTGACCAGCCTGATCTCGTCAACTCTCCCGGTCATCCTCTCCAGTGCGATCTTGGTATTGGCAAACGTTCGCAAGGACGAGACCACAGCCACCATCATCATCGACAAAATCGCCAGCGCTATGACCACCTCTATCAGGGTAAAACCACGTGCCCGATTCACAATAATGGCTCCTTCCCGGCCACGACCGAGGCAAGCGTCACTCGCCTGCTCTTGACGCCATCGCTCCAGCCGACCGACACAGTGATGTCCTGCAATAGCCCCTCTTTCAACACTACATTCTCGCGCAAAGCCACTGGTACTGCTCGCACCGTCCAGGCAAATCCCCCCTCAGTCTCACCGGAGTCATTAAGACCCTCCAGCGGAACCAGTGCATTGTTGGCCAGCAACGACCGGGCCAGTTCCACTGCATAGGCGTATTTTTCGTCGATTCTGACAATGCGGGTACTGCCGGCTACTGATTGATACAGGGCGCCCAGCGATATGCCCAGTATGGCGACGGCAACAACCATCTCCAGTAAACTGAAGCCACGGCTCAGGCTTCGCCTGCTGCTTGAAAGAACCACCCAATTACTCCCCGAACACACCCCTAGTCCCACGCGAGCAGTATAGCAAAACTGCAACAGGTAAATCCCCCAATTCACCGGTTTCAACTTTGGCCCCAAATTCCGCACAAAGTTCCCCAGGTCAACCACTGTGTAACTATTCCCATTAAGGGCAAACGGAGGGAGTTGATCCCGTGAGCACACCACGGAACCTGTTGGGACGCGCGATTAGCGTCCAGAAATGTCGTTTTAGATTAAGCCCGTTGACTGGAGCAGGAGACGATTTCCCCGGTCATGTAGCCGGAGTAATCCGATGCCAGGAACATCATCACGTTGGCAACCTCCCACACTTCCGCCGCCCGGCCAAAGGCCTCTTTGGCGGCCAATTCTTCGAGCAATTCCATGGGTGTGGTTTTTTTAAGAAACTCGTGAAAGGCGATGGAGGGGGATACCGCGTTAATTCGCACACCGTAATCAGCCGCCTCCAGTGCCGCACAGCGCGTCAATGCCATCACGCCGGCCTTGGCCGCCGCGTAGTGGCACTGCTCTATCTGGGCGCGCCAGCCCAGTACCGAGGCATTATTGACGATCACTCCGGCTCCTCGCGGCTGCATTTTTCTCAGCATCGCCCGGGTCATGCGCATGGTGCCAGTCAAGGTTATATCAAGCACCCTGGACCACTCCTCATCCTCCATATCCACCAGTAGCTTAGTGCCTCCAAGGCCCGCATTATTGATCAACACATCCACGCCACCCATGAGCGACTCGGCCTCATCGACCAGCGCCTGCACCTCATCCTCCACCGTGACATTGGCCAGTTTGGCGTATACGGCATCCTGGCCGGTGTCGGATTTCAGGTTCGCCACAGCCTTTTCCAACCGCCCGGCGTGAATGTCGCTGATCATCACCGCTCGCGCGCCCTCCTCGACTGCCCGGGTCGCCGCTGCGAAACCAATGCCCGCGCCGGCAGCCGCAGTAATCAAAACCGATTTCCCGGCCAACAGGTTATGGCCCTCTACATAGGGTGGTGGCTCTTTCAGGGCCATGTGTAACGCCTCCTTTTATCCACGGGGTTCGCGGGGCATGCCAAGGGCGCGCTCCGCAATAATATTCCGCTGTATCTGATTAGTACCGCCATATATTGTGTCCGACCGGGTGAACAGGTACATCGATTGCATACGGCTCAGCCCATAGGGGCCGGAATCCAGAATTTCACTTTCGGGTCCCAGTACATCCATCGCCAGCTTGCCAAGATTGCGGTGCCAGGTTGACCAATAGAGCTTGTAGATCATGGCCTCCTTTTGCAAGCTGCCATCACTGGTACCCCCGGATAACATGCGCATACTGTTAAAGCGCATGATGCGAAGACCCACATGGGCATCGGCGATGCGCTGGCGGATCACCGGGTCACGCGCGGCACCGTTGCTCCTGGCAATGCGAATAATTTCGTCCAGCTCATTGTTAAACAGCATCTGTTGCCCCAGAGTGGAGACGCCGCGCTCAAAGCCCAGCAGCCCCATTGCGACCTTCCAGCCGTCACCTGGCGCACCCACAATATCATCGGGCCCGCAGACTGCATCATCGAAGAACACCTCGTTGAATTCACAGGTGCCGGTCAGCTGCTCGATAGGCCGCACCGTCACACCGGGCTGGTTCATTGCTATTAAAAAGAAGCCCAGGCCCCTGTGTCCCACAGACTGGGGATCGACCCTGGCAATAACAAAGCAGTAGTGGGACTCATGGGCCAGAGATGTCCACACTTTCTGTCCCGTAATTAGCCACCGGCCGGCCTCCTCGTCAAACCGGGCCCGTGTTTTCACGTTGGCCAGGTCGGAGCCTGCGCTGGGTTCCGAGTAGCCCTGGCACCACAGTTCCTCTCCACGCAGTATCGGCGGCAAAAATCGCTGCTTCTGGCCCTCGCTACCAAACGCGATCAGCGTTGGCCCCAGTAGTGTTTCGCCGATATGTCCCATCCGGCCAGGCCCTCTGGCACGGGCATACTCTTCATTAAAGATAACCTGCTGCTCAATGGTCGCGTTGCGCCCACCGTATTCCGCCGGCCAGCCAATACAGGTCCAACCTCCCTGGTGCAGCTTGCGCTCCCAGGCCTTGCGCTCCTCGACCAGCATATGTTCGTCGCCAGGGCCACCTCGGCCACGAATTTCCTCGAATTCGCCGCCTAAGTTCTGCTCAAGCCAGGTGGCGACCTCTGCCCTGAACTGCTCATCCTGGGCACTGAAACGCAGTTTCATAGCAAGTCACTCCCATCGAGCAGGGTTCGCGCCAGGCGCTCGCGGTGATAACTGGCATTGCCAAGGAAGGTCTCGGTTGACTTGGCGCGCTTAAAATACAACTGTATATCGTACTCTGCGGTAAAACCCACGCCGCCATGCAATTGAATGCCCGTACCGGCATTGTGAAAATACGCATCGGAGCAATAGGCCTTGGCAATGCTTGCCGCCTCGGGCAACTCCACACTTAATTCACCCCCCTGAAAAAACTCGTCTGCAATGCACGCAGCATAATAGATTGCAGACCTCGCCGCCTCCACCTTCAACATCATATCTGCCGCCTTGTGCTTCACCGCCTGATAGGAGGCAATCTTGCGACCAAACTGGACCCGCTCCTTAAGATACGCCACCGTGCTGTCCAGCGATTGCTGGGCTCCACCCACCTGGTCGCCGGCTATGGCTATGGTGGCCAGGTCGATAATTTGGGCCAACTGTGGCCAGGCCTGACCCACCTCTCCCATCAAAGCCGAGGCATCGAGGGTCACTTTATCGAAATCGAGCCGGGCCTGTTTGCGAGTCTGGTCCATGGTGGGCAGCCAGTGACGGGATATCCCAGGGCAATCCGCGGGTAGCACAAATAAACTAATGCCCTCCTCCCCGCGTGTGCCTGGCTCTCGCGCTGCCACCACCAGCAATTGCGCACTGTGTCCATCGGGCACAAACCGGTAATTGCCGCTGATGACATAGTTCTCCCCCTCGCGCGTGCAGATTGCCTCCACGGCGTCGGCATCCCACTGGCCATTGCTGCCGGTGTAGGCCAGGGTGGCGGTAGTTCCCGATACAATAGCGGGCAGATAGCGCGCTTTTTGCTGCTCGCTTGCGGCGACCAGCAGGGCGTTGGTGGCCAGGCAGACCGTGGCGTAGAAGGGCGCACACAGCAGGTAGCGACCCATTTGCTCCTGCATTGCTACCAGTTCAACATAACCCAGACCCATGCCGCCGAACTGCTCGGGTATATGAATGGCCGGCCAGAACATCTCCTCGCACATCCGCTGCCACAACATCGGGTCATACCCCAACTCGGTAGCCATGGCCTCGCGCACCGCCGCGCTGGTGGAAACTTCCGCCAGGAAAGCATCCGCCGTATCTCGGATCATCAGTTGTTCTTCGCTAAACTTAAATTCCATAGCCTGCTACTATTTCAGGTTCCATAGACCTTTTGGGCGGGTGTTTCGCGGGCAAACAATGTCTCGATTGCCTCCCCGACCTCGCCGGGCGCCCACTTTGCTCCCTTATCTACTGGTTCAGTGGAGCGCCAGCCATCGGCGATGGAAATTTGCCCCCCCGCAACCTCGAACACGCGACCGGTGACGTGGCTGGACTGGGATGACCCCAACCAGACCACCAGCGGTGCAACATTGGAAGGATGGTAGTGATCAAAGCCCCCGTCCTCCGGCTTTTTCATCATGTCGGCAAATACACCCTCGGTCATCCCGGTGCGTGCCGAGGGTGCGAGCGCGTTGGCGGTGATTCCGTAGCGACCCAGTTCCGCCGCCTGGTTCAGGGTGAGTGCCGCAATACCCCCCTTGGCCGCAACATAGTTACTCTGGCCGATAGAACCGTTAAGACCCGCGCCGGAGGCGGTGTTGATAATTCGCCCGCTAACCTCTGCGCCGGTCTTGGACTGACCGCGCCAGTAGTGGACCGCATGGCTGCTAATACAAAAATGCCCCTTGAGATGAACAGCAATTACCTGGTCCCACTCCTGCTCGGTGAGGGAGGCAAACATTCTGTCGCGGCATATTCCCGCGTTATTAACCACCACATTCAGATCACCGAAATGATCGATGGCGGTTTTTACCGCATTAATAGAATCCTCGTAATGGGTAATATCCGAGCCATTGATCACCGCCTTACCACCACCGGCAACAATCTCATCAACAGTAGCCTGGGCAGCCTCGGTGTTAATGTCATTTACTACAACACTGGCACCTTCGGCGGCAAACCCCAGGGCATATTCCCGACCCAGGCCACCCCCGGCACCAGTGATAATCGCTACACGCCCGTCACATAGTCCACTCATTGTTCTAATCCTCCAGTTATGTGCCCTTTCCCAAGCAGGCACTTTGCTGCTGGTAGCGGGCTAATAAGCCATTGGTTAAATCAGGCTTGCGCACTTCTCAATTTAAAGTCTCTCCAAAACAGTGACGTTAGCCTGACCACCTCCCTCACACATGGTCTGCATGCCATAGCGTCCCCCGGTCCGCTCGAGTTCGTGCAGCAGGGTGGTCATCAACTTGGTACCCGTGGCACCCAGCGGGTGCCCCAGCGCAATAGCCCCGCCATTGACGTTGGTCCTGGCGTGGGGATAGCCGGTTTCCTTCAGCCATGCCATCGGCACCGAGGCAAAGGCCTCATTGATCTCAACCAGGTCCATATCTTCGAGTTTCATACCGCTTTTTTTCATCGCGTAGGCCGTGGCCGGGATGGGCGCTGTAAGCATCCAGATCGGATCGGCGGCCCGCACGCTCATATGGGCAATGCGCGCCCGCGGGGTCAGGTCGTATCGCTTCAGCGCTGCCTCCGACACGATGAGCATGGCCGAGGAGGCGTCACAAGTCTGGCTCGATACCGCGGCGGTTATGGTGCCACCCTCCGCCAGCGGGTTGAGTTCGGCCATCTTTTCCATAGATGTATTGCGCGGGGTTTCATCGGTCTCGACCCCGGCCAGAGGTGCTATTTCCCGGGTAAAGCGCCCCTGGGCAATAGCAGCCAGGGCACGGGTATGGGATTCCAGCGAAAACGCCTCCATCTCCTGGCGCGTGATCTGCCACTTATCCGCCATCATCTGGGCCGAATTGAACTGGGAGACCGGCACCGCTCCATAGCGTGCCACCCACCCCTGGCTGCCGGAAAAGGGGTCGCTAAAGCCCATGGGCTCGGCCGCCAGCATGGCGGAAGATATGGGAATCTGGGTCATGGTCTGAACGCCGCCGGCGATCACCACATCATTGACCCCCG
>JABHWT010000385.1 GCA_018657645.1 Halieaceae bacterium
AGGAGGCGGCGCAGGCAGCTGCGGGGGACGATACTAGCTTTATTGCGGGTGGGACCGACATGATACCGGGTCTGCGTCGCGGCCTGGGTGAGCCACAAACCCTGATTGATCTTTCCTGTGTGGCCTCCCTTGACCAGATAGAGGTGTCCGAAACGGCGCTTCGAGTGGGTGCTGGGGTCACGCTGCAGCAATTGATATCGAGCCCAGTGATCCAGGCAGATTACAAGGTGATTGCAGATGCAGCCGAGACGATTGCCGGCACCACCCACCGTCACAGTGCCACCGTCGGTGGTAATTTGTGTCTAGACACCCGCTGCCAGTTTTATAATCAGAGCCAGTGGTGGCGCAGTGCCAATAATTACTGCCTCAAGTACCGGGGCGACCTGTGTCACGTTGCCAACAACAGCAAGGTCTGCCTGGCCGCCTACAGCGGCGATCTGGCGCCTGCCATGTTATTACACAATGCCCGGGTGGAACTAGTATCGGCCCAGGGCAAGCGTAGTATCGCCCTGAGTGAGCTATATCGAGAGGACGGAGCCAATAGCCTGACCCTGGCGCCGGGAGAACTGCTGGTGGCGGTAGTGCTTGAAAAGCTTAACAACTACCGCTGCGCCTACCGCAAGGTGCGGGTGCGCGGCGGCATCGATTTTCCGTTGGTAGGGGTCGCCATGGCGGTCCGCGGTAGCGAGAGCCATCTGGAGGATATCCGAGTCGCCGTCACGGGGACCAATTCACGGCCGCTAGTGATTCAGGGGACAGCCGAACTGGCAGCGAAGGCGGTCGATGCCGGCAGTTTGAAAGTGCTGCAGAAACTGGTGCGCTCCCAGACCAAACCAATGCGCAGTACATTTACGCCGGGCCCCTATCGGAGCAAGGTGGTCGTCAATGTGGTGCGCCGTACGCTCCTGGATTTGCTGGCCACGACGGACTGTTGATGACTGATAATGCCATCGAATTAGATAGTAGCGAGAGCCCACCGGGCATTCGTTTCAGTTCACGATTTAACGTGGCCGCTCCCTTCATAGATCGCCACCTGCGCGAAGGGCGGGGTGACAAGGTGGTGATTTATACCAGTGATGGGGGTCAGGTGACATATGCTGAGCTGGCAGAACAGGTCAATCGCTGCGGAAATGGCTTGTTGGGCCTGGGTCTGACAGCGGGCCAACGCATAGTCATGATCGTCAAGGATTGCCCCGCGTTTTTCTACTGCTTCTGGGGCGCGATCAAGGCCGGTCTGGTGCCCGTTCCACTGAACACCTTACTGCGGGCCGATGACTTTGCCTTCATGCTGGCCGATTCAGGCGGTTCTGCGCTGGTTTACTCTCCCGAGTACAGCACCGAGGTGGAGGCGGCCCTGAAAAAAATGGATGACCCTCCTGTGCACCTGCTCTGTGTGGATGGAGCCGAAGGTTCTCTGGAACACTTGTTGAGCGGTGCGTCGCCAATGCTGTCACCTGCTGACACTGCCGCTGATGATGACTGCTTCTGGCTTTATACATCGGGGTCTACCGGTATGCCCAAGGGTGCCATTCACCGACACCGCGACATGGTTGTGGCCAGTCAGCGCTGTGGCGTAGAGACTCTGGACATCGGGGAGTGCGATCTATGTTTCTCGGCAGCCAAACTGTTTTTTGCCTACGGTCTGGGTAATGGCATGACCTTTCCGCTGTGGGTAGGGGGCAGTGTGGTATTGTACGATGGACGCCCCGATCCGGAATCGACGTTCGAGATGATAGAGCGGTTTGAGCCCACGGTCTATTTTGGTGTACCCACACTCTACGCGGCACAGTTACAGGCGTTAGAGCAAAGACGTCCAAATCTGTCGTCACTGCGCTATTGTGTTTCCGCCGGCGAGGCATTGCCCGCCAATATTCTGGAACGCTGGAGGCAACAGACGAAGCTTACGGTCGTGGATGGCATCGGTTCCACCGAGGCCTTGCATCTTTTTATCTCCAATCGTCCCGGGGATGTAAAAGCGGGCACCAGCGGTCGTCCAGTCCCGGGCTACGAGGCGAAAATAGTGGATGAAGGTGGCGCCGAAGTCGCAGACAATGAGAGCGGGCAGTTGCTGATTCGCGGGGACTCCACAGCCTATTGTTACTGGAATCGCCCGCAAAAAACGGCCGAGACTATGATGGATGGCTGGCTTAAAACCGGGGATACCTATTTTAGGGATGACGATGGCTACTACCACTACTGTGGCCGAGACGATGACATGCTCAAAGTGGGAGGCATCTGGTGTTCACCGTTTGAGATTGAGGCGCGATTAATAGAGCACCCCGTAGTACTGGAAGCGGCTGTGGTTGCCCAGAAGGATGATGCGGAGCTGGTCAAACCGGCTGCCTATATTGTGCTAACAGATGACGCAGCGCCTGGTTCCGATGTTGAACAACAGCTGCGCGAACACTGCAAGACGGGCTTGGCACCCTATAAATATCCGCGCTGGATTTATTTTGTCAATGAATTGCCCAAAACAGCGACTGGGAAGATACAGCGATTCAAGCTGCGTGGTTAAGCGTTCTTGAATGGGCTTATACGGATTGTTCTATCATGGATTTTCACTACTTAGGTAATACCAGGCATGGATTTTGAAGACATTATCTACACCGAACAAAATGGCGTCGCCACGATTACTATTAACCGACCGGAAAAATACAATGCCTTCAGAGCCCAGACATGTGAGGAGCTCATTGCGGCGTTTACCCGAGCCGCCTGGAACAAGGAAGTGGGTGTGGTTGTTCTCACCGGCGCTGGCAGCAAGGCCTTTTGTACAGGAGGTGATCAGTCGGGCCACGAAGGAGGATACGGGGGCCGCGGAATTATCGGCCTGCCCATAGACGAG
>JABHWT010000255.1 GCA_018657645.1 Halieaceae bacterium
ACACGCAAGTCCCTGGATGCCTTATGGCAAGACTGTGCTAACTCAGGATACTATATGCGTCAGGTTCGGCTAAATAATGCATCCACTCTGCAG
Organism: Halieaceae bacterium; assembly: GCA_018657645.1. Taxonomy (GTDB): domain Bacteria; phylum Pseudomonadota; class Gammaproteobacteria; order Pseudomonadales; family Halieaceae; genus JBALVT01. Next base: position 94 of record JABHWT010000255.1, read on the forward strand.
GCTCCCTGGTGGTTAAAAAAACGGTGGCTGGTTATTGCAGCCTCGCCAATGATCGCCGCCCTGACGACGGCCCGAATATACGCCCGCCGTCTGAGCCTATCAAACAGGTTCTTGTATTTGCTACCGGGGATATTTATTAGCAAGCTTGCCTGGTGCCGTGGAGCCTGCCTGGGACCGATTTTGACAGCGCAAACTGATCACCAGGAATCAAATTTTTCAAGGGGTCAGACTCATTGAGCGCTGTTTGAACAGCGCGTTACAAAATTGGGAAATCGCTTTGTGGAATTCTCGGGCGGGGTGATGATTTGTGATCTGGAACGGATCAAGGAGTCTGACCCCTTGAACTAATTTGTGATCTGGAACGGATCAAGGAGTCTGACCCCTTGAACTTCGAAGACAATCCTTAAGCATCCAGGGCCGACCTCACTCGGTTGGCAAGTTCAGTCTCTGAATAGGGTTTGTCCATCAGGTTTGCAGCAAAGCGGGATTGATATTTTCCGCCATAGGCCCTCCCTGAATAGCCGGATGTAAGAAGTACCTTAAGCCTGGGAAATTTACTTAACGCTTTTTCTGCCAACGCATATCCATCCAATCCACCAGGCATAATTACATCACTGAACAACAAGTCTATATTTGCGTGTTGCTCCAAATACAACAGCCCCTCGGCCCCACTGTTGGCGGAATGAACGTCGTATCCCAGCTTTTGCAGTTTTGTTTTGGCCAGTTCAAGAATTTCTGGCTCGTCATCAACAATCAGCAGTGTCTCTGTGCCTCTGGGTAGCAGGTGCTCTGTTTCACTTTCAGCACCAGCTATCTGGTTTTGTCCCTCAAGGGCTGGAAAATAGAGCCTTACCGTGGTTCCGCTCCCCTCCTCCGACTCGACATCCAAGTGTCCGGCTGAGCGATTGACAAACCCATAGACCATGGCCAATCCCAGGCCCGTTCCCTTTCCCGCCTCTTTGGTGGTAAAAAAAGGTTCGAGCAGGTGCTCCATATCCTTCTCGGGAATGCCCGTGCCGCTGTCGCTTACGATGAGCTCTACATAGTCGCCCGGGAAAAACTCTGGATGCTCATTACAATACTCTTCATCAAAGCTGCAATTATGGGTTTCCAGTCGCAGCTTGCCGCCGCCTGGCATGGCATCGCGTGAATTAAGCACCAGGTTAATGAGAGAGTCTTCGAAATCGCCGTGGTTAACTTCGGTACTCCGAAGCCCGCGCTCAAGATAATACTCAACAGAAACTTCCGGTGTCAGTGAGCGTTCGATAAGGCCTTCGATGCCCCTTAGCAATCGATTAATATTGGTAACACTCGTTTCGACAGGCTGAATCTGGGAAAAACTCAGCAATCTCCGGGTCAGAACAGCGGCTCGCTCAGCAGACTTACGAATAGTTCCGAGGCGCTCAGAGCCCTCCATTTCCGATTTCATCTGCAGCTCCAGCAACTCCACGTTGCCGAGGATAATGCCGATAATATTGTTAAAGTCATGGGCGATACCTCCCGTTAACTGGCCAACAGCATCCATTTTCTGCGCGCGGCGCAAGGCCTCTTCCGCCAAAGAAGACTCGGTAACATCTCGCAACACACCCACTGTTTGCAAAATCTTGCCCTCACTGTCAAGAACCGCGTCTGCAACCTCGTGTAAATGCCTTACCTGCCCATCGCCACGAATAATCCTGCATTGAATCTCGTAGCCTTTGTTGTCGTCGCACGCGCCAAACACAACCGATTCATAGTGAACAAGGTCATCCGGGTGTATCCATTCAAGATCACCCTCCCAAGTTGAGCCTCTTTTCAAGTACTCATCGACACTAACTCCAAATATCTCAGCCAACTCTTCAGAGCAGTATATACACTTGTCTTCTATCTCATCCCAGATCCAATGCCCCATGTTTGTCAGCCTTGCCGCACGCCTATATCGGCCCTCACTTTCCAGGAGAGCCTTATAGGTTGTACTTTTTTCTCTGTTTAGGGATCCAATGAGTTGTCTCACTTGTAATCCATACACAGCCGATAAAAACCAACAGCAAACCAGCACAATAAGGATGGTTAATCGGTAGCCAATGAACTGCATATCCGGCGTAACTGCCACCACTGGCTCAATAACAGACATGGCAATAAAGGTGGTGATCAGGACAGAGAAAAGGAACAACCGATAAGGAGCTGCCAGCTTATCCCCTTCGGCAGGCAGCATAATCAAAACCAGAAACAGGATGGGTGCAGCATAGAATTCGACTGCAGTGTAAAAACCCAGACTAAGGTTTATTAAGGAAAAATACCCCACCATAAGGAGAGCCGTCGAGAAGCGAATAAATCGCGAATTCCAATGGTGCATGGCTATAATATGGGCCAGAGTCAGAGCGGCAACTATCAGATGGACAATCGTCAAACTTCCAAGGCCTGGAACCAGTTGCGACAGAAAAAACCACAAAGAACTGATAAAGAACAGAAGAAACAACGCTATGTTGGTGGAGATGAGCGATATAACATGAAAGCTTGGCGTAGATGTATCGACGCCAGCGTAAATCAACTTTTGCCAGAGAGCTTTCATTTTATTCTTAGTTTTCATTTCGTTCTTAGTTTTTTTATTAACCACGATTCATTGAGAGCGCCACAACAGATCAAATATAGGCGAATGACTCTCTAATGCCAAGCCTTGCCAGGGTACTTACGAATAATTCAACGCTATTTCTACAGAGGAAAGCCCCTGTTAAAGGACCTGATTGGCCTGGGCCTTCTAATCACTATAATGGGCAATAGACTTCGCCGCCTGGTAGGCAAAGGTCATGGCCGGCCCCAGAGTTGAACCAGGTCCCGGATAGGAGGGCAGCAGGGGTGCACTGCAGTTGCCGGTGGCATACAGACCTGCCATCACAGAGTCGTCCTCCTTCAAAACCTGTGCATGCTCATTGATCACCAAACCACCATTGGTACCAAAATCGCCCAGCGACAGACGAACCGCATAGTACGGCGACTCAACCATGGGCGCCAGGCAATTGTTTGGCTTCACATCGGGGTCACCGTAGTAGCGGTCATAGGCGAAGCTGCCGCGCTTGAACTCCAGGTCCTCACCGCTTCTGGCGTAATCGGTCATGTTGGTGATGGTCTCATTGAGCCGGGCCTTATTAATGCCTACTTTTTCGGCTAATTCATCGATAGAATTCGCCATGGTCAGAAATTCATCGCAGAATAATTCCCTCGGCAATTTGGCATCGGGAAGCAGCTTGCTGGTCATCATGGGGCCCACGATGTAATTGGCACGAAACCGGGCATCAAACACCATCCACAGGTCATCGACATCAACCCCCTCTTCCCTGGCCTTGAAACATGCCTGCACGTAAGCCTGATAGTTCATCGATTCATTGGCCACTCGCTTGCCGTGCTTATTGACGACGCAACTGCCGGGAAGTGATTTCTCCATGATGGAGAGAAAGGGGTACGCCTTTCCTGGCACACTGAAGGTCGTACACCACCAGGCCCCATCCATGCCCTTAATGGCAGCCCCCTTTTCCATGGCTTTTTCTATGGGAAGACCGGTGTTGCCTCTGTTTCCGGAACTCCAGTTTGTGTTGGTGGGCTGAGGTAGGTATTTCTCGCGCATTTGCTGATTGTGCTCAAAACCACCTGCAGCCAGAATAACCGCCTTAGCCCCCTGAATGCTTATTTCTGCTCCCTCTCGAATAGCGCGAATACCGACAACGCGATTATTCTCGACGATCAAATCGCGCATCTCGGTATCCAGCCACAGAGGTATATTTCTGTCCTGTACCGAAAGCGCCAGGCGCCCAACGCCGGCACTGCCACAGGTTGATTTGCGCGAACGTCGGGTGCGCAAGCGCTGGGGAATATCGAGAAAATACTGGAGTACCAATTTTGCTCCCAGAAGCATCCAGCCACTGAGCTGGCCCACCAGTATATGGGCATCCTTCTGACTAATGGGTATTTGGTCCATCATATACATCATCGGATGAGTTGGACGTAAACCATCGCCCCTGTTTTCAAGCCGGGTGATGTTAAAAGACGCGGGCTCCATGGACCGGTGCCCCTCGCGAGCGCCTTCAACCGAGGTGTAATAGTCCGGGTACTCGCCCAGAGATACATACCGCATGTGCGTGCGATCGTGCATAAACCGTAGCATTTTGGGGCCATTTTCCAGAAAGGTTCGCAGCATGTTCTCACTGCTGGCCTCCGCAGGTACGGTGTTTTGCAGGTAGGTCAGGGCCTCCTCCAGCGAGTCATCGGCGGCTCCCGCCTCCCTGGCATAATGGCTACAGGGAATCCACAACCCACCACCCCCGATGGAACTGGTACCGCCATATTGATCTGCCTTCTCTATTAGCAGCACATTCTGGATACCCATCTCGTAGCAGCACAAGGCGGCCGTCAGTGCGCCATTGCCGGAACCGACTATCACCACCTCGGCTGAATAATCCCATTTTGTAGCCTCGTCCTGCATATTTACTTCCCTCTCCCGATCTCGCGAAATTGTATCAAAGCGCGATCACCGGTTCTGTTTCATCTTTGATAGATTGGTTCGCCATGTTTAACCGTTGCCAATACATCGCGGTGAACCAGGCGAGACCGCGCCTCGCGCCAGCTCCGGTCCAACAGGCAAAGGTCCGCTGTCTGTCCTATTTCGATTGTTCTGGCCGGGGCACCCGGTGATCCGGCGGGCGATGTATACAATGCCAACGCTTGCTCCGGGGTCAAACTTTCCCCCCTGCCAAGATAGTCACCGCTTCCGCTTTTCCTATTGACTGCCACGCGCATTGCAAACCAGGGGTCAGCCGAGCCATAAGGTGCATCGCTGCTACCGGCCAGTGGAACACCGGCCTCCACAAAGGCCCTGCCGCGATAAAGCACCTCTTGATACTGCGGCTCAACCTCCCGAAGGTATTGGTCGCCCCGTTCAGCAATAAAACCATGCTGGGTGACAACAGCTACCCGTGCCTCCCGCAGTAGGGGCAATACTTCATCCGGGGTCACGGACGCATGCTCAATGCGGTCTCCCGGATAGTGACCCGCCTCAAGAAGTGTGGACAGGGCAAACACCAACTCGGTTCGAGTTACACAGTGAATTGCAATCGGTCGCTGCTGCTGGTGGGCCTGTGTGATTTGCTGCGTTAACTGCTCGACCCGGGGAAGTTTGTGCTCATCGAGCAGTACTTTGTATGCGCCTCTCTCAATCAGGGAATGGGAGGCGAGTGGCAGGTCCATATCTCCCATCAGCAATACCCGTTGCAGCAGCCTGTTTCCTTCGATGGCAGTTTTAAATATCGCCAATTCCTCACCAGAGTTACCCGGCGTCGCATCGGTAATACCCGTTACACCATAGCTTGCCAGCTGTTTGGAGACGCGCTCCACATCGGGAGGTCCCGGGCTTCCTATATGCTTTCGGAGCCACTCATCCAGACGAAATAAGCGGCCGTTGGGTCGGCCGCTGTCGTCGCATTCAACCCCCTCCAGTTCCCTGTGCTTTTCAAGTTCCAGAATATCTGCAGCAGCAGTATTGACGATCCAAAGCTTGCCGCTGCGATGCTGTATTCTCAGCGGCCGGTCAGAAACCAGATCATCCAGTTGCCAGCGATCGATATCTCCGGCGACCGAACCGTGATAGGCAATGCCTCTTATCCAGCCGCTCCCCCCCACATCTGACAGTACCTCAGCCAATTGTTTGAGGTTGGCGACCCGGGGAGGCCCGCATACTACCGAGGAATGCGATGCGGCAAACGCGTGGAGGTGAATATGGTGATCGTGCAAACCCGGGAGCAACGCACCACCTCCAGCGTTAATCACCGTCTCACCCGGTAGTGGTTTAATAGTGTCACCCATCTCACAGATAACACCCGACTGGCAGCGCAAATCGATCGGGCGCCGCCCCTCCAGTTCGGCATTTTTAATCAGCACTGGATTTGAAACTCGTCCAAAACGGCTCCGGTATCACTGCCCGGAGCATGCGCTGCTGCCAGCGGTGGACGGATAGCAGGTGCGCTAACTTCAAAGCTATGCTCACGCCACTGCAAGCGCCAGGCCCCCTTGCTGCTCACAATCGATCCGCGCTCAAATCCTGAAAAGCTACTCAAACAGTAGGCTGTCACTTGTGTGAGAGACAGGTCCAGCAAAACACCTCCCCCATTCTGCCAGTAGGCAAATGCCGCAAGTGCGGCATGAATACCGGTGAGCGGATCGGCCAGCGCATCTCCGCAAAAAACCGGGGGCCTGGCAGTTGCCGCCGCCACACCAGCGGCGACCGCGGCATCATCTCCAAAGGCAACCCAGTTACCCCCCGGTTGATCTCTTCCATGACCGGTAAGGCTGACCCAGGTAAGTCCGGGGGTGGATTTAATAACTTCATCGGCAACGATGCCCAATTGTTCCAGCGCCCGCGGCCGGGAGCTCTCGACGACAATGTCCGCTTTTGACAGCAAGGCGAGGAATTGCCTTCTACCTTCACCCCGAGAAAAATCCAGCGCCACACTCTCCTTGCCGCCATTGAGCAGATTAAAGAAGTCACTATTGCCCAATCGCGCAGCATCGGGCCGCTTCTCACTCTCTACTTTTATAACTCTCGCCCCGGCCCGTTGTAGTAGATGTGTGCACAGGGGCCCGGCCCACAGTGAAGAGAGATCGATCACCAGAGGTCTGGGCCGACTACCGATAGAAGCGGGAACTCCCCTGGATACTGAAAACCAGGCATCGGGGCTTGCCGGCGGCTCGTCCGCAGAGGCAATTGGCAGGCCCAGTAAACGTCCGCGCTCCAGTAGCCTAGAAACTGGTTGCCGGCCCACCTGCTCGGTCACCGTTGTCCAGGTACAAATCTCCATCGAGCACTGAAGCCACGCCGGCATTAAATCCCAATCGTCTTTTCGGGCCAGATTCAGTGCGATCCAGCCATCGGCAGCCGGTATTAAGTGGCAACTCCCGTTGGCAGAAGTCTGGCCCTGCCTGTCCAGTTGCAGAAACGCCGCGCGCTCGCTTAAAAGCCTTGCCCCATTGAGATCGGCCAGGTAGCCCTTTCCGGCAAGTAGCTTCAGAGCGTCCAGAGCGCCGCTGGCGGCGGAGGGGATGGCCCCCGGACCCTGCATGGGAGAATCTGCATAGCCGGTCAGGGGGACAAGCCCGGAGTAAGCCCAGTCCCGCGCCGCGTCCAAAGCTGAAACCTCCGCCGTGGAGAAAACCCCGGCACCTAGTGAACGCAGTAAGCTGGCCGAGTATTCAGAACAAAGGGTCCCACTACCTATGGATATTTCACGCCCCTGCAGCGGCAATTTTCTGGGCACGACGCTCGGCCTTGATGCGCAGTATTTCGACGTTGTCGGCCACCAGCCCCCTGCCCTGTAACTCGGCTATTTCCTCCTCGCTATAACCCAATTCCAGCAGCAGTTCATTGGTATGTTCGCCCAACAGTGGTGGATGCAGACGGATACTTCCCGGGGTTTTGTAAAACTTGATCGGCATTCCGGTGACGTCGACCTGTCCCAAACTTGGATGATCGGTACTAACGATCATTTCGTTGTGCAGAATCTGCGGATCTTTGACCACGTCCTCCACCGCGTTAATGGGTGCGGTTAACACGTCCGCGGCGATCAACTTCTCTACCAACTCCTCACGCGTGAACTGGCTGGTGCGGTCGGATACAATTGCATCGAGGGCATCCTCGTTGGCCAACCGTTTATCGATGGTTTCAAATCGCGCATCCTGGTCCCACTCTACCTCCAGAGCACGACAGAGTTTGCCGAAGAACTTCTCTGCAGGTGTGGTAATCACAACGTGCTTACCATCACTGGTTGGATAACATCCGCTGGGTGCAAAATACAGGCTGCGGTTGCCAGTCCGCTGGGGTACAAACTCGGCTGTTAAATAGGGGCCAATTGAGCTGGCCTGGGCATGCATCAGGGCGTCCAGCAGTGAAATCTCAATACGCTGGCCCTCACCACTCTCATCGCGCACCCGCATTGCAGCCAGTGCCGCATTACTGACCAGTAAAGAGGTCATTACATCGACAGCCGGAAAGCCGGTGCGAACGGGAGCACCTTTGGGGTCGCCGTTCAGGGCAAGGACGCCCGTATAACCCTGGGCCAGAAAATCGATTCCCGGGCGACCGGCATAGGGGCCATCGGGCCCAAAAGCGGTCACTCCAATCCACACGATATCCGGTTTATGCGCCTTAACCTGCTCATAATTCAAACCCAGTTTACTCAGCGCCGGCTCCCGCACATTGCTGATTATAATATCTGCAGTCTTCACTATCCTGGCAAAAACCGCCTGGGCCGCCTCCTGCTGCAAATCCAGCACCAGATCGCGTTTGTTGCGATTCAGGCTTAGAAACGGAGAGCGCTCGGTCCCTCGACGCGGACCCAGGTGACGACTCTCATCACCGTAATGGGATTCAATTTTTATAACATCGGCCCCCATATCTCCCAAAATAGTAGCACCATAGGGTCCGGCCAGCATGGTAGATACATCGAGAACCCTGAGACCCTGCAAAGGTCCGGGGGATTTTTCCTGCTCACTCATCTTGCCACTTCCTCTTTAGGGTACTACTTACCGGTAAAGTTGGGCTCGCGACGCTCCATAAAAGCCTTGGGGCCCTCCTGCGCATCGTGAGAACCAAACACGCGAGCTGCGAGCGCTTTTTCCACAACGAAACCCGGTTCCAGATTCGCCTGGCGCACAGCGATCTCCTTTGCGGTACGAACGGCCAGGGGGCTGTTTTTGCAAATTTTCTCGGCCAGCTTCATCGCCTCGGCCATTAGATCTTCCTTGGGGACAACCTTGTTGATCAGGCCAATGTCGTAGGCACGCTGCGCATCGAGGTTCTCTCCCGTCAACAATAGTTCCATTGCCACTGCCCAGGGAATTTGTCTGGGAAGACGCACATGGCTACCACCGGCGGGAACCAGACCAAAGCGCACCTCACCCAGACCGAACCTCGCATGCTCTGCGGCAATACGAATATCAGTGCCCTGCATAAACTCCATACCACCAGCGATGCAGAAGCCGTTTACAGCGGTAATGATGGGCTTGAAGATATCTGAAAATGGACGCTTGGTGTGATCTTCGTAGCCCATTTGATCACCGGCAGTCAGCTTCGGAATGGCTTCTCCCAAATCCATCCCCGAGCAGAACGACTTGTCGCCGGCGCCGGTAAATATTGCCACCCACAGGTCATCGTCTTGCTGGAAATCGGCGAAAGCTGCGTCCATAGCCGCCAGCATTTCCACCGTGAAGGCATTCATTGCATCGGGGCGATTGACCGTCATGATGGCAATTTTGCCTTGTTTTTCATATTTAAATGTTTCTGGCATTTGTAATGTCATAGCGTTGTTCTCACAATCAGTTGATATTAAAGAGCTGTTTTCTAATCTGGAATAATGTTCTGCTTGCAGTGAATATCCATCTCGATGGGTAGGCATTACACCCGGCGAAAACGCGGCAGGGTGACCTCGTCTGTCACCGCCTCAAAAACCACCGACACCGGCATACCCATTTCCAGTTGATCCGGCGGGCAGTCCACCATATTACTGACCAATCGCACGCCCTCCTCCATCTCAACCACAATCGGCGCCATAGGCACGGCGTCGGGGGAAGGATCATAGAATGCGGGATGTAGGGCCCGATTAATAACAACCCAGCTGAATATTGTTCCCCTGCCACTTGATTTCGTCCATTCCCATTCGAAGGAGTTACACTCGGCGCAGGTCTCTCGCGGCACGTGGCGAAAAACCCCGCACTGGCTGCACTGTTGAAAATGCAGCGACTCCTGCTTGCAAAACCCATAGAAATCTTTTGTCAGGCCTTCCAGGCCGGGAAGAGGCTTGCTGTATTCACTCATCTTTCATTCCTCCCGTTTACTTGCGTAATATCGCTATGCTGCCATCGCCAAAGTCACCCCAACCGGTGACCACCCCTATCTCGGCATTGTCTATCTGTCGCTCGCCCGCATCTCCGCGCAGTTGTTTAACCGCCTCGACAATATGACCCAGGCCAAGCGAGTGCGCCTCGGACAACAGGCCGCCTGAAGTATTCACCGGTAGCCGTCCTCCTATTTCAATACCACCATTTTCCACGAACCCCCCTCCCTCTCCGCGCTTGCAGAACCCAGCCTCTTCAAGTTGTTGAATAACTTCAAAGGTGAAGCAGTCGTAAATCTGGGCAAAATCAACATCATCGGCAGTGATCCCCGCCATCTGAAACGCCTCAGGCGCTGCAATGGTTAATCCGGTCTGGTGAAAATCCTTGCGGGTAGTAAATTCATCGGCTGGATAAGGTTGACCCGAAGCGGCACCCATTATATAAACAGGCGTCTTGCCCAGGTCGCGCGCACGCTCCACTGTTGTAACAATAAATGCGGTACCTCCATCCGTTTCCAGACAGCAGTCGTTGATTCGATAGGGGTCGGCCAGCATCGGCGACGCCATATACTGCTCCAGGGTAAGTGGCTTACCACACATCAGTGCGCCGGGATTAAGCTGTGCATGCTTGCGCATGGCCACTGCAACTGCACCCATTTGTTGATGGGTAGTGCCATACTCGTACATGTGCCGACGACACATTAATCCATACCACTGTGGGGGAACAGTCAGGCCCTGGGGCATATAATAATCCCAGGCTATTGCGCCACCGGGGATAGAGTTTTTGTCGGTAGTCACGGTCTCGCGAACACGGGCGCCGGAATACCCGTTCCAACCACCGGGGATCAATACATGGTTCGCCACGCCGCTGTGCACCGCCATTGCAGCCATTCTCAGCGAGGCCACCGGAGAGGCGCCACCCATGTGTATAGTCGCGGCAAAGCGAAGGTTCTCACTGCCGAGGCTGGCGGCAAAGGCCTCCGACTTTCCCAGGTTCGGAAACGCCAGAATGCCGTCTATTTCTCTTCCATGCAGCCCCGCATCATCCAACGCGGCAACCGAAGCTTTGAGCTGCAGGACCTCCTCACTCATTCCGGACCCGGGCTTGCGGCAATACCCGGTCTCGCCAATTCCAACAATACACGCCCTGTCTTTAAACATTCCCTCTCCTGGTTGATCTACGTCTCGCGCCTGCGAGCAATGATGTAGTCAAATCAATCGGTCCCGGCTATCTCCGCCTCGTACTCTGCCATTAGCTCCTCTCGCATTTGAGCCTCTCGCTTGCGAATATCCCAGAACTTCGGCCTGCGCTTGTTGACGAAGGCCTCGCCGCCCTCTTTCCCCTCTGGCATATCAAACCAATCCGGGTACATACTCCCGGAGTTGATGCACGACTCCTTGTACCCATCCATCTCCTGGTCGAAAGATGCCTTGAGCACTTCCAGGCAGCCGGGGCTCTTTTCCAGCATTTCCTCGCACCACTGATCGACTTCGGCCTCTAATTGATCCAGGGGTACCACGGTGTTTACCAGGCCCATCTCCCTGGCCTCTTGTGCGGGATATTTGCGGCACAGCATCCACATTTCCCGCGCTTTCTTGGCGCCGACTACTTTGGTCAGATAGGGCACAAAAAAGCCATCGGCAGGGGAGCTAACCTTGGGCCCGGCCTGGCCAAAAATCGCATTGTCCGCGGCGATGGTAAAATCACAGCAGTAGGCCATGTGGTTGTGACCGGCAATGCAGTAACCCTGGACCTGGGCGATGATGGGCTTGCGCGACATGCGCATTAAGCGATTGTGCGGGTACCGGTTATAGAAGGCCTCCCGCAACCCCCATCGCTCCCAATCCACGTCGCCACCGGCGCCAAAGTGCTTGCCCGCTGCGGCGACGACAATCACCCCAATAAGCGGGTCGTGATTGGCATCGTAAAAGGCACGGAACATCTCATCCACCGTGTCCAGTGTCAGGGTATTCATTTTTTCCGGTTTGTTGAGCGTAATACGGGCGATGCCACCGCCTAGTTCGGTATGCGTTTTTTTCTGGTAAAGGATCTCGTCAAAATTATCGAGCCCGTCACCCTCTACTGCCTTCCAATCAGTCCAGTTCATTCGTTCGACCTTGATTTGCTTTGAAGATAAAGCCTGAAGTATTCCTCTAAATCCAAATTAGGGAATCGCCCCTGCCGCTTTAAATGCCTCGATCTCGTCCCACTCGTAACCCAGTAAATCCATCATCAGCAGCTCGGTATCCTGCCCCAGTTGGGGGCCCAGGGTATTCACCTCTCCCGGCGTTTTCGACAAGGTTACCGGCAACCCTCGCACTTTCACTTCACGCTTTACCTCTTCGCAGTAGGCTTTCATAAAGTAGTTGTTCTGCCAGGCCTGCTCATCCTTGACTACATCGGCGTAATTGCTAACCGGGCTATGCACTATTTCAAAGGCCGCTAGCCCGGCAAGCAGATCTGAATCTGTTTTGAGGGATGTAATGGCATCTATTGCCGCTATCAAAGCCACGTTGTTATGCAATCGTTTCTGCGCCGTGTCAAAGCGTGTATCAACCCGCAGTGTATCGTCACCCAGCGCACTACACAGAGCAGCAAAACGCTGGTCATTATTCTCCTCGCAAATGTAAACCCATTTCCCGGTTGTCGGATATAGATTCCACAGACCGTTTACCACCTCTTTGCGGGACTGCTGCAGGGCAGTATGTTTATTCCCCGCCAAAAAAGACTGCAGGAATGGCGCCGCCAGATAGAGTTGGGCGCCGTATAATGACGCATCCAGGCACTGACCTTTCCCGGTCTTATTGCGCTGGTAGATCGCCATGGCAATACCCATTGCCGACATGATACCGCCAAAGGCATCGCCGGAACCCATACCCATGTAAATCGGCGGTTGTCCCGGTTCCCCCAGACGCGCCATGGCACCGGTAAGTGCCTGTACCGTCATATCGAAGCTGGGCTTGGAGACATCGCCAAAACGGCCGTAGCCGGTATTGGTTGCATAGATAAGCTTGGAGTTAATCGCCGATAGTTTCTCGTAAGAGAGATTCATCTTGGCCAGCAGAGCCGGAGACATATTGGACAGAAACACATCCGACTTCTCGACCATTTTGTACAGAATCTCTTGCCCCTCAGGCTTTTTAAGATCGATGGCGATGCTCTTCTTATTGCGGTTAATCACCAGAAAGTACTGGTTCCAGTCGCCGATAGCCAGGGCTTTCATGCTGCGTACGCCTCGTCCCTGATCACCCCCTTTGGGATTTTCTACCTTAATAACCTCGGCGCCAAAATCAGCCAGGTACTGGGCGGACACCGGTCCCTGAAACCAGACCGTAAAATCGATGACTCTAATACCTTCCAGTGCTTTTGCCACGCTAGACGACCACCCCTTCGTTAGTGAATTGATAGATCTCATCTTCCGTGTAACCCAGCAATTCGTGCAGCACACTGGCAGTATGCTGACCGAGGCAGGGGGCTAAACTTTTCAGCCGCGCCGGTGTGTCACTCATGAAGATGGGAAAGCCCAAGCTCTTGACCTTGCCAAAACTTGGGTGGTCAAGTTCCACAATATACTTATTGGCGGCAACTTGAGGATCTTGTGCCGGATAGTCGAACTGCTCTATTACATCAGCCGACATCTGTTTCTCGGCAAACAACTGCCGCCAGTGGGCACCCGGGTGCCGACCAAAACCGGCCTCCAGTTCCTGGATCAATTCCAGGCGGTTTACCTCGCAGCGCTTTTCATGTGTATTGAAACGATCGTCGTCCACATCGATGCCAACCGCCGGCGCCAGTAGCGGCCACCAGCGGTCGGTGTCGGGCATGGTCAGAGTCACCCAGCGGCCATCCGAGCTGGGATAGAGCGATCCGGATATCGGGTTTGACACATCCAGGCGGGATATGGGGTGCATAATACGTTCACGTTGATCCTCGTCGATCGCCAAAAAGGCCTGGAGATCGAGACTGGCGCCATACATATTTGCGGCAAAAAAAGAGGTGTCAACTTCCTGCCCCTCTCCCGTTGCCTGGCGATGAACCAGTGCTGTAATCACCCCAAAGGCCAGCATCACCGTGGCATGCATGGCTCCCGCACCGGTGTACACAGGGGGTTCTCCGGGCTGTTGCAGGGTTGGCATGGCGCCTGCGCGGCAGGCAGCGAGTTCATCGATTACCGGCAAATCCTTGTCCGGCCCGCTGGGGCCAAAACCCGATGTACGCCCAAAAATTATGCCAGGATTAGATTTTGAAAGCGTACCGTAATCCAGACCCAACACTCGCAGCTTCGGAATCTCCCAGTCCGTCACGATGACATCTGCTTTGTTTGCCAGTTCGGCGAGCAATTTGCGCCCTTGCTCCATACCGGCATCGAGTACGACACTTTGCTTATTGCGGTGAATCAGGTCGGCCTCATAATCCCAGTTGCCCTCGGTGGGCCTGGGTTCTGACTGCTGATCAGAGAACTCAATTCGAATGACACTGCCGCCAAAGTCAGCCAGAAAAGCAGCCGACAGCGAAGAGGAAAACGTATTCGTCAAATCCAGCACGATGACGTCATCTAGGGCTGCACTCATGTTTCATCCTCTGGTTTAATTCCGGTAACAGTCCGGCACCTACCCGCATGCTATCCACTTACCGAGTCTAATGGCTAATGGTAACTCTCACCATCTCGCTTCGAATCAATTCCGGCCTACAACATCTCTTTTTTGGACAGCAAAAAGCAAGCTATTTACCCCACTTGAAAGGCCGGGTATTTTACACGCTCCAGCTACTCTTTGGCTCTGGTAGCAGGTAAGGTAAACCCCTCAGTACTCCCCGGGGAAACTGTATGGAAACAACATTCAAAGCACTATCCGCGCAGCAACTGGACAGCCTGTGCCGGGATCCATTCAATTTAGTCAATCACTCGCCGGTAACCGATCAACCCCTTATTCTACTGGACCTGCTCGACACCGAAGTTCTCTCCCGAACCCATCAGATGCTTGAAATTCTACCGAGCCTGCCTTGCCCTGTCATAGCCATCGCGCCCAGCGGGAGCCCAACCACTCTAACAAACAGTGTAGATGTGGTCGTTTCATCTCACAAGGCTGCCCAACCCTTAATCAGAAATATTCTCGACCACCCTCTGGCTGCAATGACCCTGGTGCAATTGTTGCGCCACAACGAACATTCAAGCCTGGACGATGGTCTGCTGGCCGAATCTCTGGCCTATGCAACATTGCAAGCCAGTGCAGATTTCCGCAATTTTCTGGCCTCGCGCCCTCCACTGCCCATCCCTGATAGCAACCCGGAGCCAGCTGTGCTGCTCGAGCGCCAGGACGATATCTTACATCTCACCCTCAACCGACCACAGCAACGCAATGCCTATTCCACGTCAATGCGCGATGCCCTGTTCGAAGGCCTGGCATTGCAGGCCGCCGACTCTTCGATTAGCCGAACCATTATTCGTGGCGCAGGTGCCTGCTTTTGTACCGGTGGAGCCCTGGAGGAGTTTGGTCTGGCCGGTGACGTTGCAACTGCTCACGCCATCCGCTGCTCACGCCACGTCGGCAGCTTAATCGCAAAGCTGTCGAGTAAAATCGAATGCCACCTGCACAAGGCCTGCATAGGCTCGGGCATTGAGTTGCCCGCATTTGCAGGCCATGTTGTTGCAAAACCTGGGACTTTCTTCCACCTGCCGGAGATCACTATGGGTTTAATACCGGGAGCGGGTGGCACGGTCAGCATTGTGCGGCGAATTGGACGCCAGCGCACCACCTACCTGGCGTTGTCAGCCAAGAGAATCAACACTGGCACCGCTTTGGAGTGGGGATTGATTGATGCAATTGTTTAAACCGCCGACAGATATTGTGCACTTTTGTGCCTGTTAGCAGTGTCGGTCTGCCATAACACACTGTGGATCAGTTGTGCTAGGCAGGAATAAAACTTAGACTCAAAGTCGTACTCAGGCCAAAGACAATCAAAGGTGAAGGGCGCTATGTCAAACCGAGAGAACATGGAACAACCAGACTTTTTATCTGATGAAGACTGGGCAACGCTAAAAGATCAAACCTCATCGCTTGCGCGTATCAGAGGCGATGCCAAGGCAGATGTAGAGGCCTACCTGGCCGACCCCGAGGGAAGGGCAACCGGAGGTGGGCCGTCGGGACTGCCGACCTTGTTGCTAACCTGCATTGGACGCAAGTCGGGTGAGGAGCGCATCACGCCGCTGGTATTTTTGCAACATGGTGACGATATGATCGTGGTCGGCTCGTTGGCGGGGTATGACTCGCATCCGGCCTGGTATCTCAATGTCTCCGCCAACCCCCAGTGCAGGGTTCAGCTGGATCACAAAAAAATAGCCACTACTGCCAGAGACGCTACAGAGGACGAACGGCGGGATTTATGGCCCAAGTTGACGGCGATGTTTCCACCCTGGGGCTTTTTCCAGAATCAAACGGATCGCCCCTTTTCAATCGTTGTTCTGTCCCCGGCTGACCCGGCATAGGCAGATTCATTGGAGAGTTCCAGCAGGGGACAGACCGCTTTTTTAGAAATCAGATATGGTGCACTGTCCCCGTTCCCCCGGTTTTCAACTCCATTACCGGAACAACTGTAGGAAGAACGCCCTACACAGGAGTAGAGCACAATGAGTAGCGCGAATTTCGAACATCTTTTCTCGCCTTTGCAGGTGGGCCCCATGCGAGTCCCAAACCGCATTTGCGAGACCACCAACACCATTAATTCATCGATGATGCCCGGTCGCCTCGACGAACATTTTGTCGCCCATCACGGCGCCAAGGCGCGGGGTGGAACGGGTTGGATTGGTAGCGAGACCTGGCTTCTCAACTCGCCGTTCCCCCCGGAAATGCCAGATGAAATTGGCCTTTCAGTGGGCTTTGCCTCCCATCAGGCCGCCTACCAGGACCCCGCCTTTGCCGAGGATATGTCGAAGTTTTGCGACGAGGTACACAGCAGTGACGCCGTGGCAATAGTGCAGTTAACCCACCTCAATTCGGTCTGGTCTCCCTCGCCGGTGCCGGTCATCGGGGCCCAGGACTATACACCCCATGTGATGGGAGAGGAGGAGATCGAGTTCTGCCTCAATACCTATGCCGATGGTGCTGAAATAGCTAAGAATGCGGGTGCGGATGGGGTAGAGATTCACTGTGCCCACGAGACACTGGCCTACAGTTTTTTGTCTCCGGCAACCAATCGACGTAGCGACCAGTGGGGCGGTGGCCCGCAGGAACGGGTTCGATTTGTGCTCGAGGCATTGAAACGCATTCGCGCTCGAGTAGGCGATTCACTGGCATTGGGCATACGCATTGCTGGCACGGAGTTTCGCCAGGGCGGCTACGACAATATGGAAATGCGCGAGATGCTCTACTGCATTGGTGAAGCTGGCCTGCTGGATTTCGTGGATATCGATGCCGGTCACTGCTGGGGTGCACCCTCCTATGTACCCAATTCCTACTATGCGCACGCCGCCTTTCGAGAATTCGGCAAAGCGGCCAAGGCCGACCTGGCCGAGATGGATCCAAAGCCCGCGGTATTGTTCACGGGCCGTGTCAATGACCCTGTATTAGCCGAGGAGCTAGTCAGAGACGGGATTTGCGACCTGGTGGGTATGGTGCGCGCCGGCATAGCCGATCCAGAATTTGCCAACAAGGCCCGCGAGGGACGATTGGCCGAAATACGCCGCTGTATTGCCTGTACCCGTTGCATCGACGAGGCCTCAGAACCTGCAACCTTTCCCTACACACCAACCTGCTCCATCAACCCGGTTATTGGTAAAGAACTACTGTGGGAGCAACAGTACCAGATGGCATCGACCCCGAAGAACGTTGTGGTGGTGGGCGGAGGACTGGCCGGATGTGAAGCGGCGCGGGTTGCGGCCATGCGTGGACACCAGGTAATTCTGCTGGAACAGGGCAAACGCCTGGGTGGCCAGTTGCTCATTGCCGCCAGGGCCCCGGGACGCGATTCTTTCGAGGATCAGGTGTATTTCGAGGAGAACGAGATGACGCGACTGGGGGTTGATGTGAGACTGCAAACCCCTGTCGACCTGGAAGCAATTAGAGCATTAAACCCGGATGCAGTGGTTATCGCTACAGGTTCGACACCGCGCGTACCCAATGATATCCCCGGAATCGACCTACCCCATGTAGTGCAGGGCTGGGATGTGATGCAGGGCAAGGCAACCACCGGCGATCGGGTAGCAATAATCTCGATGGAAGACTACTACGAGACACCTTGTGTGGCAGAGTATCTGACCGATCGCGGCAAGCAGGTAGAGGTTTTCCACAAGTCCGTCCACCTGGGCTCTGACATCGCCCGATATTCGATCGGTATGGTATTGAAGCGAATGGAGGAATGCGGTGTCAATGTCCATCCAAACCTTATGCTAAAGGAGGTGCGGGCCGATAGTTTTGAACTCGTCTCGTCCTGGGGAGACAAGACCTATCGCAGGGAGGGCTTTGATAGTCTGGTCCTGGTATGCGGGTCGGTGCCGCAGCACGGATTGTACGACCAACTCAAGGCCGAGGGCAGCATCGCACAGGTTTATGTAGCCGGTTCGGCCTGGGTACCTCGCCGTATGGCAGAAGCAACAAGCCACGGCGCCAGTATCGGTCTCGTCATTTAATAAAAAAGGAGAGTGGCCATGCGATTTGGTTTTCATTTGTTTATGGTCGACCCAGCGGAGCATTTGGACATCGCCCGCGCTGCCGATGACGCAGGCTGGGACAGCATTCAGGTGGCCGATGCACCTTTTTTCCCGGAGGAGATTTCGGTCCCCTACCCCTACACACCGGACGGCACGCGCTTCTGGCCCCTGGATATGCCGGTTCTGGACCCCTGGGTGGCTATTACCGCCATGGCCACAGTAACCCGGCGCATTCGCTTTATTCCCTCCGTCCTCAGGCTGGCCGTCCGGCAGCCCCTGCTGGAGGCCAAGAGTTTATGCTCGGTAGCCGCAATCTCCGACGACCGCGTAGCACTGGGCGTGGGCCTGGCCTGGATGCCCGAGGAATTCAAGTGGCTGGGTCTGGAAAAAAAATACCGCGGTGCCCGGCAGAATGAGGCGATTCAGGTCATGCGTCTCCTGATGAGCGGCGACATGGTGGAGTTCCACGGCGAGCATATCGACTTTGACCGCCTGATCATGGCACCGGTGCCTAAAAAACGTATTCCCATCTACGTGGGCGGTACCACCAAACCAGCCCTGCGGCGTGCGGCACGTTATGGGGATGGCTGGCTTAGCGTGATACACAACAAAGACGAGGTCGAGGGTCTTATTGCTCAGTTGAATGAACTACGCCGCGAGTACGGGCGCGAGAAAGAGCCCTTCGACATCATGATGCACTGCCCCGACGCGGAGAGCGTGGACGATATCCGACGCCTGGAAGAGCTGGGGGTTACCGATCTCCAGATCACGCCCTGGACCGAGCGTATCCTGGCCGAAATGGGCGTTGGCGCCAGTATGCAGCAGCAGCCTTCACTGGAGGTGAAGCTTGACGCAATTAAGCGCTATGCCGATGATGTGATTACCCAGTTCTCCTAGTGTAGTCAGGGGTTGATCCAGATGGGGGAGGTCCAGGCTCGCTCCTGAATAATCGGCGAGTAAAAGGGCTCCTTGGCAACATCCAGGCAACACCGACCGTAGACATCGCCCACCGCACCAATGTTGTAAAAAGCATCCTTTGCCTTGAGCTCCTCCCCCATCCGCTGCGCTTGATCTACGCAGTCTTTTGCGAAAGGGTTTACCCCGGCACTCTGACACTGACGGGTAGTCCAGCGACAACTGGGGTTCTCCAGAACGCGAACATAGTAAAAAGCCGATTGCCTGGCATCGTAATCCGGGTCCCGCCATAGTGCACATAAATCCCCGTAACCACGGCCTGTCGTTTCACAGGTTTGTGGATTGACGCTCGCCCCGTTGTCACCATTGCCGGCCACATCAAATACCCTCTCGTGGGTAACACCGGCCGGGTCCAGCCAACCTTTGATAATCTGTAGCCGTTGTAAATCTGTACCCGGGTGTCCCGGTGAGCCAGGGTCCTTACTGGCACTCACCAGAAATCCCGGCGATGCCTCCGGGGCAGAGAGTTCTCCACCCATGGGTGTCCCACCCGCATAGGCCTTTTCTAACATTGCCGGGTCTGAACAAAGATCTTGTGACAGACCCGAGCCGGCAAAAAAACGTACAATTGGCCTGGTTCCACTGGTGGCATAGGTCTCTCGCGTACGCATACCTTCAAAGATTGCGTCCCGGGAGTTTTCCTCCGCATACACCACTGCCAGGCCGCCGGGATTATCGAAAAAATGATCCTGCACATTGCGGTATCCGCTGTCGCGGCGGCCCAGGTGCCCCACATAATTGTCTTCCTCGGCACCGCCGGGGGTTGCGCTATGGGTATCTGTACTACCGATAAAGCCCATTTTAAAGGGGTTTATACCGGTTTTATGCTCCAGGGCCAGACCATCCTTCAGGGCATTGCGAACAAAATTGCGGCGACCAAAGTCATCCACCGACACCGCTTCGCCAGCTTCAGTTTGCATTTCACCGAACACCATACCCAGCATTGCGAGGTTATCGGAGGGTGCCTGCTCGAAATCACACAGCTCATCCTCGGTCGCCACACCGCGACCCAGTAGACGGTCAAAACGACACTCGCTGGCGGCCTTGTGTTGTACCAGTTCCACCAGTGGCTCCAGCAGCAAACGGTTTCTTGCCTGGGTCTCATTCTCGGGGTCGGGAAACATCAAACCCCGACTCAGATTGGAGTTGTGAGGAATGGAAATAACGTCGCAGCCACTGGTGCCATCGATACACTCCTCGCGCAGGCGTCGCCACAGCTCGGGAAAGTTCTGTGACCCTGTGTCGTAGGTTGAAATGGCGCTGCGTGTAACACGCTCGTTGCGGTAAATGACATTGCGATGCAGGTTGGCATAGTCGGGGGCATCCGTGTACTCGTAGGCGACAAAAGTAGTAAACGCGCAATTGGCGCTGCGGTCATAATGATCCTCGGCTGCGGCTTGAATACGCTGCCAGGCCGCTTTATGCGCCTTGGGGCAATCGCCCATGGAACAAACGAACGATTCCTGTTTCTGGCTTTCTGTGCCTAACACGCCCAGGTTGACCCAGTAGTCGGCGGCCAACAACTGCACCGGAAATAATTCACTGCGGGTGGCAATACAACCGGGAAACCAGTAGGCCAGTTTGGAAGCATCCTGCGTACACAATTCAATCGGCCCGAGAAACTCCGAGTGATCAGTTACCGCAGTAAAGTCGAGTGGTCGCTGAATCTGCGCTTTGACGGTCTGTTCAGCATCCGGGTCTGACAGGACAATGAGTTCGCCCTTGGCGTAGCGATACGCGGCCCAGGGGTCATTGCGCTGACTGGAAATATAACTGTCGAAGGAATAACTGGTGTGCACATGCAGGTCCCCAAACAGCGGTCGTTTGGTTGCTGTGTACTGGTCGCAGGGCACCCTTTCCTCGGTCCTTTCAAAGGGTATTGATTGAGGCCAGGCCAGACTGCCAGATGACACTATGATGATGCTGCCAGCGATCAATGCAATCGTGCGATAAAAACTGTTTGTAGCGTCTCGAAGCTGCATTATTAATCTCTCTTGTTCAACATTTCATCGGGTATTATTTCAAGATACCTACCTGGTACCCGTTCGGATGTCATGTTTACCTCAAGGGCACCCAGCAAGTACATTCCTGCAGGTTCGGTCTAGTGTCCGGCATACTCTTGTTGCCCCCCTCGCGCAGGCGGTGCACAGGTAAAGGTTAGTTCCTGCCCCGCCACCTGGGCTGCACCTTGCAGCTCCGCCGAGCTGTAAATTTGCCCCTGCGCATTCGCATAATCGCCACTGCCGGCCATCAGCAGACTGACCGGTTGCTGATTGATGTAGCCGGT
>JABHWT010000091.1 GCA_018657645.1 Halieaceae bacterium
CTTAGGGTCAGGGCCACCAAGCCGGAGACTATCACCGCGCCCGCCAGGGTCAGGGCAAATTCGCTGAACAGGGCGCCGGTGAGTCCACCCATAAACCCGATGGGTGCGTATACTGCAGCCAGGGTGAGGGTCATTGCAATTACCGGCAGGGCCACCTGGCGTGCCCCTTTGAGCGCTGCATGGGTTGGAGCCAGGCCCGCCTCGATATGCCGATGCACGTTTTCCACCACCACGATGGCGTCGTCCACTACCAGTCCGATGGCGATTACCATGGCCAGCAGGGTTAGCGCGTTGATGGAAAAGCCCATTGCCAGAATCAGGTAAAGTACGCCAATTAGAGACAGCGGTATTGCAATCAGTGGGATAATGACCACGCGCAGTGAGCCCAGGAACAGGTAGATAACGAGAACGACAATGGCGGCGGCCTCCAGCAAGGTAACGGCGACGCTGCTTAGGGATTCCCAGATTGAAATAGTGCCATCCCAGTCCAACAGCATTTCCAGATCGGCCGGCAGGGTCGACTCAATATTGGGCAGCACCGCCTTGACCCGCTCTGACACCTCCAGTGGATTGGCATCCGGGGTGGGGGTAATGGATACAAACACCGCATCGCGGCCACTGGAAAAAGACGTGAACTGTGATTGCTCGGTGCTTAGTTCCACTTCCGCTACATCGCCCAGTAACACCCGTTCCTCGCCATTTTGGTAGACTGTCAGTTGGGCGAAGGCCTCGGGAGTCTGCATGTCAGTGCGGGCATCGACTGTCGCCCGAACCATATTGCCGTCTGTGGATCCGGTGGTAGCAATATAATTATCTCTTGAGACCGCCGCGTGAATATCCTCTGCGGTGATGCTCAATGCTGCCATTCGCACGGGGTCGAGCCAGATGCGCATGGCCAGGAATGTTCCTCCCAGTATTTCGGCTTTACCCACACCCTCCACAGTGGCCAGTTCAGGTTGTACGCTGCGCACCAGGTAATCACTCACCTGAGAGATAGTCATTTGCTCGCTGTAAAATGCCAGGTATATCAGTGCGTCGTCACCGCTAGAGTTGCTAACTACAGGCTCCTCGATGTCGCGAGGTAAATCTGCCCGCGCCTCGTTGATCTTGGCAATGACCTCAGATAGTACCTCGGAGCTGTTTTCGCCCAGGCGCACGTGGACCTCGATCTCTGAACTGCCTGGATTGCTGGTCGATGTCATGTACTCAATGCCGCGCGCTCCTGCAATCCTGATTTGCAGGGGTGTGGTTACAAAGCCCTGAATGGTTCGAGCACTGGCACCTGGATAGACGGTGTGTACGTAGATAACACTGCGCTCGAGCTCTGGGAACTCCCTTATCGACAGCCGCGTAGCCGACTCCAGCCCAAGTAGGAGTAACAGACTACTGATAACAATGGCCAGAACCGGGCGCTTGATAAAGAGGTCGGTGAATGTCATGACTAAAACTGCACCGACTCATCTACTACTATGCGGGCGCCGCTGGACAACTTGTTCTGGCCAGCTGAGACTACGCGCTCCCCTGCCTCCAGGCCATCCAGAATAGCGGCGCGACCGTCTCTGGACTCGCCGGTTTTGACAATGCGAGGTGTGACATGGAGTGCCGAGTCGCTTCCCTCGATAACATAGACCAGATTGCCGTGTAGCGAGTAGCTAATGCTTGTTTCAGGAACGGTAATGAGATCAGTGGGACGTGCAAGATCAACAGTGAGCTGGGCAAACATGCCTGGCAACAGGCCATCTCCCTTTTGCAGTGTGGCGCGTAATTGTAGATTGCGGGTGCTGGGGTCGGCGCGAGAGTTCAGGGCTGCCAGCGTAGCCCGAAAAATGTGGCCGGGGAAGGCGGCAACTCGTACGCTAATCGCAAGGCCCGGGTGCAAACGTGGGTAATGGCGTACGGGCAGAGTGAAATTAACTTCCAATTCGTCCAGATCCTGCAGAGTCGAAATAGGATCACCGGGTTCGACATAATCACCAACTTTTACATTTAGTAATCCAACTGTTCCGGAAAACGGTGCGCGGATTCTCTTATTCTCCAGGCGGGCCTCGGTTTCAGCCAGGCTGGCTATCGCGGTTTCCAGGTCAGCTGTGGAGCGATCGTATTGAGATTTTGGAATTGACTTCTTTGCGATAAGCTCTTTGTCGCGGTCATACAATAATTGGGCAAGTTCCAGGGTCGCCATCTGGCGTCTGCGGCTGGCCTGCTCTACGGTATCATTCAAAGTGATTAACAGGGCGCCAGCTTCCACGTAACTACCGGAGACGAAGTCGATGGCAAGTATCTCTCCGCTTTCCTCGGTGCTGAGCTCGACCCCGCGGACAGCGGCGATGGTGCCGACAGCCTCAAGGGGAGAGGACCATGATTCCGAGCGGGCAATAGCCTCTCCCACGGTGATGGGCGGAGGTGAAAAATCCATCGCTTGCAGTGCCGAAAACTGGCGATACATGTAGCCTGCAATCGAGCCGAAAATGGCCAGCAAGAGTGCGAAAACGAACAAATAAGCGCGCAATAGAGGTCTCCGGAAAGGCCGAAATGGGTGACAAATCATCAGCGGCGTACATTCTACGGGTTTTCGTGTTTCCTGTCTGGCTAAATCGCGGTGCGGCGTTTAGGCCAATGGATGCCAGTGAATGTTTACACCCGTTACAAAGTGCTGGGAGGAATGCTCAACATGCTTTATGCTAGTAGTATAGGGTTATGGTTGTGGAGGTGCGTAAGATGACAAAGTCAAGTAAAATCAAGAAGTTGCAGGCAGAGATGGACAATGCCTGCAGCTATGATGAGTGGCGGGAAGCGGCCAAGGCACACGATAAGTTAACGGGGCAGCAGCGGTGGCGGGAGATTGATCAAACCCATCAATATGACTACAGCGAGATTCGCCAGCGCCTGGATCGATTGCGTAGTTTGAGGTCCCGTCATGACCATCAGGGGTTACTGTTTACGCTCAATGAGGGTATTCACGGCAATATGGGAGGGATGGGCCGTTCCAGCCTCTATACCAGAGCAAAATTTGGCACCAAGCACCTGATTGAGCAGTATGTCGATGAGATCAATGACTCTCTGGTGTATTTGGCCGAGTTGCCTGCAGACAAGGTTAGCCCGCAGGAGAAACTGGAATTTTTCTATCGCGCCAATGTCTGTTTCGGTCGCTCTGCCCTGATGCTCAGTGGCGGCGGTGTGCTGGGTTTTTATCATCTGGGGGTAGTGAAAACACTGCTCGATGAAGGTTTGCTTCCCAGGGTGATTTCCGGGTCCAGCGCCGGGTCACTGGTGGCCGGTGTGCTCGCGACACACGATGACAAGGAAATTAAACGTTTTTACGATCCCGCGAATGTCCATTTCGAGGCCGATGCCGAAGCTACAGTTTTTTCTCGTATGTTCCTGGGGGCTAATGCACAGATTGATGTCGGTGATCTGGAGCGGATTATCAACCGATTGGTACCGGATCTTACTTTTCAGGAAGCCTACGAAAAAACCGGTAGACAAGTAAGCATCTCGGTTGCGCCAGCGGAACACCATCAGACCTCGCGCCTGCTCAATGCCATTACGTCGCCGAATGTCTATCTAAGGTCTGCGGTGATGGCATCCTGCGCTGTTCCGGGCGTATTTCCTCCGGTTCTGTTGATGGCAAAAAATGTGCATGGCGAGGCGCAGCCCTATTTACCTACCCGCAAGTGGGTCGATGGTTCCATTGCCGACGATCTTCCCGCAAAACGGTTGTCGCGCTTGTATGGTAGTAATCATTTCATAGTGAGTATGGTTAATCCGGTGGTCATACCCTTTTTGCAAAATGGAAAAGAGACTAATCAAGTGGTCGCCGCGCTGGGTGGCTTGGGTCTTGGTGTGGGGCGCGAAATACTAAATTTTTATCGCGGAATAGCCCAGAAGCGAAGCGATACCTGGCCTCGCTTCAATTTGTTTCTCAATGGCGTCCACAGTTTAATCGACCAGGAGTATAGCGGAGACATCAATATTGTACCGAATTTTCGATGGTATAACCCGACCAAGGTACTGTCGCATCTTAGTGAAAATGAGTTGATGAATCTGATGCAGGGTGGGGAGCGCTCAACCTATCCCAACCTGGAAGCGATCCGTATCTGCACCCGGATTAGCCGAACAATGGACGAGATACTTCACCGCTTCGAATACGGTGATCTGCAGCCCAAGCTGGCGGTGCATCGTCCCAGGGCTTCACGCCGACGGCCGCCAGCGACGGGCGCGGATAAAGCAAAACTCAAAAGCAAAAAAAAGCCAGGCAAAGTCCCTCGCAAGGCAGGGGTAAGAGTTCCTAAGGTTGCCTAGGGGGTAGCGCGTTGAAGACTTGGACACGAATTTGAACGGTATTCCATCACAGCAGTCGGGGCCCATCCAATGGGCCAGCCTGTGGGCATCTGGTGCCTATCCGGCTTGTATGGTGCTGGCCATGTGGGGTGCGATGGCAGCGGTTGACGCGGGCATCCATCCGTTGATGATCTACGCAATAGTCAGCGCTATTACGCTGGTCGTGGTATGGATAGGCGAGTATTTCAGTCCTTTCAATCGAGACTGGTATCCGAACTGGAGCGACAACTATGCGCCCGATTCAACACTGTTCCTGCTCAACAATGTGGTACTGCAAAGTCCTGCAGTGCAATTGCTTATTGCTGGGGCAGCTATCAGCCTGGCCGGGGGGGGATTTGAATTATGGCCGCATCACTGGCCCCTGTGGGTACAGGTTCCGGCGGGGCTTATAATTGCAGAATTTGGTAGCTATTGGTGGCACCGGGCTGGTCACGAGATACCGTGGCTGTGGAAGTTTCATGCCCTGCATCACAGCCCCGAGAGGCTGTACTGGTTAAATGCCACACGCTTCCACTACGTCGACGTCACCCTGCTTCAAGTGTGTGCAGTAGTACCTCTACTACTGCTTGGAGCTGGTCCGGACACCATACTGTTTATCACCCTGTTTTCGATATTTCACGGTTATTGGCAGCACGGTAATACACAGCAATCGCTGGGGCTGTTGAATTTTGTGTTTTCCAATGCCGAACTGCATCGCTGGCACCACAATCAGCAGGTGGCGCTCGCCAACCACAACTACGGCAGCAATCTGATACTTTGGGACCTTGTGTTTGGTAGTTACTTCTGGCCGGAGCGGGGATTCGGCAGGGCCGAGGGTGCCACCGTACAAACAGTGGGCGTGGTTGATGATAGCTATCCAGGTCATTTGCTTAGGCAGCTTGTTTTCCCTTTCCATAGGAAAAAGCGCCAATAAGACCCGCGCCAATGGTTCGACCTATGGAAAGTACTTCGGCGCGATGCATTGCGGTTGTTCGACTGGATAGTTGGCAGTCATTCGTACTACTATTTGATTAACTCGTTTCTATGTTATTTCCGGGAAGTTTTTAATGTTGTCATCTCTGCCGCCGCTGTTGCGCGGGACTATCGCTGCAGTGCTGTTGTTCGCAAATACGATTGTACTGGCCCCGGTGCTGGTATTTGTCTCACTATTACGATTTGTTCTCCCGATCCACTACCTGCAGAAGCTGTGTACCGTGTTGGCTATAAAAATAGCAGAGCTGTGGATCAGCGGGAATTCGTTCTGGATGAGGCTGACCCAGAAAATGCAATGGGATGTCGAGGGTATTCAGGCACTGGATAAAAATCACTGGTATCTGGTGACCTCTAATCATCAATCCTGGGCCGACATTGTCATACTTCAACACCTGCTGAATCGAAAAATACCGATGCTCAAGTTTTTTTTGAAGCAACAGTTAATCTGGGTTCCGGTGATCGGTCTTTGCTGGTGGGCGCTGGATTTTCCCTTTATGAAACGCTATACCCGGGAGTATCTGGAAAAACATCCGGAAAAACGAGGCAAGGATTTTGAGAGCACCCACCGCGCCTGTGAAAAGTTCAGGCACACCCCCGTCACTGTATTTAACTTTCTCGAGGGAACCCGCTTCACACCAGCCAAGCATCAGCGGCAGCAATCACCGTATCGAAATTTACTCAAGCCCAAAGCCGGTGGAATTGGGTTCGTGGTAGGTGCAATGGGCGACTGTCTTAACTCGCTTCTGGATATCACAATAGCGTACCCCAATCGGACACGGCCCAGTTTTTGGGAGTTTATTAGTGGCCAGGTTGATCACGTAATTGTCAGGGTTGAGCAAAAGGAGATCCCCTCGCATTTTCTGGGTAGGAATTACTTTGAGGACCCATCATTTCAGGCTGAATTCCAGGCGTGGGTCACCGCTTTGTGGGAGGAAAAAGATAGCCACGTGGATCAGCTTCAGGCGCTATCGATCACCAAGGGTTGGTCGGTCTAGCCGATGTCTCTTTTTTATATTATTTCAATATGTTGGGCTGTGGTGTCCTTCATCGTGCTGTTGGTGGCCTGGAGAATGGCCGTGGAGGGAAAAATTCGGGCGCACAAAGGGTTGATGATTTTTCTGACCCTCGGTGCCTGGGTGTTTATTTCTGGCTATTTTTTTAATCAATCATATGACATGCGGGAGCAGACACTGCCAGTAGCGTTCATTATCTGGATAGCATTTCATGGAACAATTGGGCTGCTAGTCCTGATAGGTGCAAGCGGTCTTGTGATAAGCAGACTTAGAGGCAGGGGGAGGGATGCAGCATCCGAAAGTCACTTTAATCGATACCATAAACTGTATGGAAGGGCGTTGGTCGTTTTGTGGTTGTTTTCTCATCTAGGCGGAATTTTTAACGCTCTTTTTCTACAATAACAGCGCTTCACAGCGACCTCCTCAGACGCCTGTCGGGCCAGCTAAATGACAGCCACTCTCGCAAAATGTGAAATAGAGCATGGGGTGAGTGAAATGGCTTCCGTCACCCCATTTATCGCAGTAAAGACAAAGCTCTGGGGCACCTCTGAATAATGCCCTAGATTCTCTCAATGATAATAGCCGGGGCCATACCGCCCGCAGCACACATTGTGACCAAACCGAGTTGCTTGTCCTGTCGCTCCAGTTCGTCCAGCACTGTGCCAATGAGCACAGAGCCAGTGGCCCCAATGGGGTGTCCCAGAGCCATTGCGCCGCCGTTGACGTTGACTGTGTCTCGATCCAGGTCAAGGTCGCGCTGGAACTTTTCAGCGACCACCGAGAAGGCTTCGTTAATTTCCCACAGGTCTATATCGGTGGTTTGCAGGCCGGCCTTGGCCAGCACTTTTCTGGCTGCGGGAACCGGTGCATTGAGCATCAGTGTCGGGCAGTCTCCCATGTTGCACATCGCCCGTACCCTGGCTCGGGGTTTCAGGCCGTTGGCTTTGGCATAGTCTGGTGAAGCCAGTAGTACGGCCGCGGCACCATCGACTACGCCGGAGGAGTTGCCCGCGTGGTGTACGTGGTTAATTTCAAGGTCTGGAAACTTCTGAAGGACCAGGCTGCGGAAGGTTGTCCCGGCCTCATCCAGGGGGAAATCAGCCAGTGCACCAAAGGACGCTTTGAGTTCTGCCAGACCTTCCAGGGTCGTCTGGGGTCTAGGGAACTCCTCGTGATCCAGCGCAATCGAGCCATCGCTGTTGTAAACTGTGATCAGGCTTTTGTCGAAGTAGCCGTTGGCGATGGCATTGGCTGCCCGTTGCTGGGAAGCATAGGCCAGGGCATCCAGAGCTTCCCGCTCTATCCCCTCGATGGTGGCTACAGCGTCAGCGCACAGGCCCTGATGGGGCTGGGGATGCATTTCTCGCAGCGTCAGATTGCCGTTGTCCATGAAGGGGGCTATAGCCGCGCCTTCCTCGCCGTACCCGGACATCATCTCGGCGCCACCGCCGATTACCAGGTCCTCTGAACCGGACATGATATTCATGGCGGCCAGGTTTACGGATGTAATACCAGACCCGCAAAAACGGTCCAGCGTCATACCGCTGGCGCGAATATCATAGCCAGCTTCCAGAGCTGCCATCCGGGCCAGGTCATTGCTTTGGCGGCCGCGTTGGGAATGGGTGCCGAAAATGACATCACCGACATCGGCAGTGTTTAAGTTATTACGCTCGGCTATCGCCCTGAGTACGGTTGCACCCAGATGGTGAGGGTGCTGGTCAGCGAGTGCGCCTTTGCCTTTCTTACCAATGCCCCGGGGGGTGCGACATGCATCTATAATCCACGCTTCCGACATCATAATCTCCTTACTTTCCTTTCCAGTTGGGTGGTCGTTTCTCGGCAAAAGCCGTGGCTCCTTCGATCGCGTCCTCGCTAACCATGACCGGTAGCGTCAGCTCCTCCTGTTTTTTCCACATTTCGTCAGTGGACCATTCAGCTGATTCGACTACAACCTGTTTGCTGACAGCGACGGCCAGGGGGCCATTGGCGCTTATCTTCGTGGCCAGCTCCTTGGCCTTATCCAGCGCGGTACCGGCCTCAACCACTGCATTGATCAGGCCCATTTCATAGGCGCGCTGAGAGTCGATAAAATCACCGGTCAGGGCCATGTGCATGGCCAGGCGTGGTGGCACCTGCCGCGGGAGTCTCATCAGCCCCCCTGCGGCGGCGGCCAGACCGCGCTTCACTTCCGGGATGCCAAATTTGGCATTGTCCGCAGCGATGATTAAATCGCAGGTAATGGCGAGCTCAAACCCGCCCGCCAGGGCATAGCCCTCGACCGCAGCTATCAGGGGTTTGCGCGGTGGTTTTTCTGTAATGCCGGCAAAACCCCGACCCTCTACCATCGGGAATTCGCCGGTGACAAAGGCTTTTAAGTCCATGCCGGAGCAGAAAGTGCCACCGGCACCGGTCAGAATGGCAACCCGGATGTCGTCGTTACTATCCAGCTCATCCATTGCCGCGGCGACAGCCACGGCCAGAGCGCGGTTGGCGGCATTTTTCGCCTTGGGACGATTCAGGGTGACGGTCATGATGCCGTCCTCGACCTCGACCAATACTAC
This sequence comes from Halieaceae bacterium, assembly GCA_018657645.1. Taxonomy (GTDB): domain Bacteria; phylum Pseudomonadota; class Gammaproteobacteria; order Pseudomonadales; family Halieaceae; genus JBALVT01. Next base: position 8,888 of record JABHWT010000091.1, read on the forward strand.
TTCTTCTTCAGACACGATAAGACTCCTTGCTAGGTATTGTTAGTAAATAAGGTTTAATGCGGCCTCGGCCATTGGTTTCACCATGTCTCCACGGGAGTCGGCCTCGCTACTGGACGCAGTGCCAATCTGGGCGCGTTTCTTGATGCCCTGGACAATAGCGGCGAGGCGGAACAGGGAAAAAGCCAGGTAAAAGGGCCAGTTGTCGATGCCGTCTCGGCCGGTTCTCTGGCAATAGCGCTCTATGTACTCTTCATCTGACGGGATACCTATAGCCTTGCGGTCGACGCCCGCTAAACCCCTTATGCCACCCATTCGGGGTAGCATCCAGGCCATGCATTGATTGGCGAGGTCCGCCATTGGGTGCCCAAGTGTTGATAATTCCCAATCCAGCAGGGCTATAACACGGGGTTCGGTTGGGTGGAACATCATGTTATCGAGTCTGTAATCGCCGTGTACCAGCCCCACC
>JABHWT010000085.1 GCA_018657645.1 Halieaceae bacterium
AAAATGGCCAGGCACCAGGCACCAGGCACCAGGCACCAGGCACCAGGCACCAGGCACCAGGCACCAGGCACCAGGCACCACAGCTGGGGCAAAATCCCCGTCTCTTACAAGAAAACGCCACGAGCGGGATACCGGCAGTACCTTTGATGATGATCGCTACGCGTCAAAGCTCGCGACAGAGCCTGGTCACTTGGTCTGTCTACCGTCGCGCAAAGCGGCACTTTCCCTGTGTTCGTTCATAACCGCCTCGTTTAATGATGTTGCCATGGCGCCAAAATTTAGCGCGTGTTTGGCTGCACTCATAGTTTCGGGAGCATAGCCTGAAATTGTGGAGGCCAGGAGCTGCGCTTCATTTAGCAGCTCATCGTCTGCTACCACCTTGTCCACCAGTCCAATCTCTGCCGCCTTTTCAGCGGGGATGAGTTGAGCCCTGTATACCAGCTCCTTGGCCTTGGCCAGTCCGACAAGTCGGGGCAATAAGTAGGTGCTGCCCAGGCCGGGCAGAATCCCCAGCTTTGCAAAAGGCAGCCCCAGTTTTGCCGAGCTGGAGGCTATGCGCATATCGCAGGGTAAGCACATGGTGACTCCCACACCCACTGCCGCACCATTAATTGCAGCGATAACCGGTTTGGGGAAATGAAACAGCTCTTCGGCAAACCCTTGTACGAAGTGTTCTTCTCCCAGCTTTGGCATGCCCGGAGAAACTTCGCCCGCTTGCTGTTCCTTGAGGTGATCAAGATCAACGCCGGCACAGAAGCTGCGGCCTGCCCCGGTGATAATAACAGCTCGAACGTCATCGTCATTTTTGATTGTCGCAAAAGCCTGAACAATGTCCTCTCCCATTTGCACGGTATAGGCATTGAGTTTTTCGGGCCGATTGAGGGTGAGGGTTGCTACTGTGTCATCGCGCTCCAGGGAAATTGTTTCATACATGCTCAGTAGCTCCAATGTGATGATACAGTTCGACCATTTTCAACAGGTTAAAGTAGACAGGGTATTTGTTGGGAATACCACCGCATCATATATGGCCAACTGTGTGTCGTCAGCTTAAGCTGACACCTGTGCTGGAGTTTGGTGGATTTACTTGTTAGAAAACAGACCCTAAGATGTTTTCAATAACACAATGTCGGAGGAATCACATGAGCAGTATTTCCGCCTACGGAGCCTATATTCCAAAACGCCGGTTGCCTTTGCCATTGATTGGAGGAAGGCCCGCGACACCGGGGGCGCCCGAGAAGGCCGTTGCTGGATTTGATGAGGACACCATTACCATGGCTGTTGCTGCGGGCAGTGATTGCCTTGCAGGTACTGAGCGTAGCGTGGTCGATGAGCTCTATTTTGCCTCGACGACCTCGCCTTATACAGAAAAGCAAAGTGCTGCGGTTATTGCCAAGGCATTAAACCTGCGTGACGATGCACACACGGTAGATTTCTCTGGCAGCTTACGCGCGGCAGGTGCCGCATTAAGCGCGGCCTTCAATGCGGTATCCGCATCTCCGGACAAAACAGTGCTGGTGGTCGCCAGCGATAGCCGCCTGGCGGCTCCCGGGTCGCCACTGGAGCAGAATTTTGGTGATGCCGCTGCCGCCTTTTTGGTGTCCAGCGAGGGCCTGGTTAGCTTCGATGACTGCTTTTCTGTTAACCGGGAAATGTATGACATATGGCAAGGCAGCCGGGATCGCCATGTGCAGAGCTGGGAAGAACGTTTCGTGGTAAAGCACGGTTACAATGAAGCGGTGCGCGATGCGGTTTGCGGTTTACTCGACAAGCTCGATGGCACTATCAGCGACTATGCACATCTTGCCTGTTACGGTCCCGATAAGCGCAGCCATCGTGCCATGACTTCAATGCTGGGACTCAATGCCGGACAAGTCGCTGACCCACTGTTTGGCCGTGTGGGTAATTGCGGGACTGCATTTGCCCCCTTGTTGCTGGTACAAGCTCTGGAGCAGGCAAAAGCCGGGGAGCGGATATTGGCCGTGTTTTACGGCGATGGTGCCCAGGCGCTGTCGTTGACGGTAACAGACCAGCTTTTGCCGGGCAGGCGCCCCCTGGACTGGCAATTGAACAATCGCCAGGCAGTGCGCTCATACCAGAGTTATTTGGTGTCGCGGAACCTCGATGCGAATGCCGATGATCGACAAGCCAGTGGCGGTATTTCGGCCACCGTACATTTTCGTGAACGCGATGCCGATATCGGTTTTATTGGGGCGCGCTGCAATCAGTGCGACACACAGCAGTTCCCCGCTACCCGCGTCTGTTATGGCTGTTTTGCCAAGGATCAATTTACCGATGTTCCTCTGTCCGCATTGACGGGAAGGGTTCTCAGTTATACCAAGGACTTTTTCTTCCCCAGTTCTGACCCACCGGTGATTGCCGGAATGTGCGAAGTCGATGGTGGCGCCCGGGTCTATTTACAAATGGCAGACTCTCAGGACTGTGAGTTGCGTTGCGATCTGCCTGTGGAATTTGTCTTCAGAAAGATTCACCAAGCGGGAGGAAAGCCAGCCTATTTTTGGAAGAGCAGACTGTTGGACCAAACCCCTGAGGAGAGCACAAATGGCTGAAGGTATTCGAGATAAAGTTGCGATTGTCGGTGCCGGTTGCAGCCAGTTTGGTGAGAACTGGGATATGTCACCGCAAGACATGATTGTCGATGCAGCCTATGAAGCGTATCAGGATGCGGGTATCGATAACCCCCAGGAGCAGATTGACGCTGTGTTCTGTGGCGCTGTCTATCCCTCTCGGGGAACGGCGGAAGTAGCAGAATCCCTGAAATTGTTCGACCGCCCGGTAACACTGGTACAAAATTATTGCGCGACAGGTACCGATGCGTTTCGTTGTGGGGTGATGTCAATTGCTGCCGGAATGTATGACACCGTGCTTATTGTTGGTTTTGACAAACCCAAGGACCGGGGGGTTTCGGGCCCCAGCGTGATGATGGGCACTGCACGGGGTTTACCCATGACCCCGGCCGCCTGGTTTTCACTGTGCGCTGCAAAATATTTTGAAACCTATAATGTGGGGCGTGAAGAGCTGGCAAAGATAGCAGTGAAAAATCACCACAATGGCACACTGGCACCAAAAAGCATGCTCAAGCGAGAGATCACCGTTGAAGATGCACTGAATGCCCGGATGATCTCCTGGCCGTTTGGTCTTTATGATTGTGCGGCGCAGTCTGATGGTGCATCCGCATTAATACTGTCGCGCAGCTCGTTGGCAGCTAACTTCAAAGGTGACCCGGTGCTGGTGAAGGCCGTGGCAATTTCGCTCGCACCCGATCCGCAGTCTGATCCAGATTTTGATTTTCTGGGTTGGAAGCCAAGCCAATACGCGGCAAAAGATGTATACCGGCAGGCGGGCATTGTCGACCCGATGAAGGCCATAGATGTAGCCCAGGTGCACGACTGCTTTACATTGACAGAACTCCTGACCTATGAAGATCTCGGCTTTTGTGAGCGTGGTGCGGCAAAGGAACATATTGAAAGTGGAACCTTCGCGCTCGGGGGCGAGCTGCCGATTAATACCGATGGCGGTTTGAAAACCTTTGGCCATCCCACTGGGGCTACCGGGGTGAGAATGCTCTATGAGAATACCTTACAGCTGCGCGGCAATGCAGGGGAGCGGCAGATTAAAGGGGCCACGACTGCGCTGAGCCATAATATCGGTGGCGCACCGCAGACCTGTGGTATCGCAGTTTTGGGTATGAACTAATGTACGGCGCGGTGTAGAACAGTCGAAGATGACCAGTAACATATCTTTTTGGGGATTAATCGCACAAAGAGCCGCGCTATCGCCCGAGCAGCCCTTCACGCTCGACGAGCAAGGCCGCACGTTGAGCTACGGTCAATACAAGGCACAGGCACAACGGACAGCGGCTGGCCTCTACCGGATGGGCATACGAGCGGGCAGCAAGGTGGCATGGCAACTGCCAACTTGCCAGGAGTCCCTGCTACTCACTGCCGCCCTTAGCAGACTCGGTGCGGCTCAGGTGCCGTTGCTGCCAAGCCTTCGCGAGCGAGAAATTGGCCACATTTGTCGCCAGGTAAAACCACAGATGCTAATTGGGTCGCCCGAGTTGAATGGTTTCGACTTTGCTTCGGTGGCCCACAGGATTAAGGTTGATGTGCCGGATATGGAAATTTATCTGGCCCAGAAAAATTCCTTGCCCCAGGGACAAGAATTACCGGTAGAGGCAGATAGCACTGAGGGTAGTACAGACAAGCTCCCGCTGCGCTGGATGTTCAGTTCGTCCGGTACCACGGCGGATCCAAAGGTTTGTCTGCACACCGATGCAATGCTGATTTCCACTGCTTTTGGTATGGTTGCGGCCTTAGAATTGTGGAGCGAGGATGTTGTACCCCTGGTATTCCCGTTTACCCATGTGGGTGGTGTAATCTGGCTCTCAGCCTTTATGCTGTCGGGGTGTCGATGTTTGCTGGTGGAGTCGTTTTCCGAACAGGTAATTCCCTTTTTGTCGGCTAACGGTACGACAGTTGCGGGGGCGGGTACGACCTTTCATCTGGCCTATCTTAAAGCGCAGCGCCAGCATGGTGCTACGCCCTTAATGCCGCAAGTTCGCTGTTTTACCGGGGGCGGTGCCAGTAAACCTGCGGAACTTCACTACGAGGTAAAGCGGGAAATCGGCGGTGTGGGTGTTGTCAGTGGTTACGGGCTAACGGAGTGCCCCATTGTCACCATGAACACCGTGAGAGATCCGGATGACAAGATGGCAGGCAGTGAAGGTCGGGTTCTACCGGGTATGCAGTTGAAGATACTGAAAGGCGATGGATCAATAGCCGTGACCGGTGAGGCGGGTGAAATCTGTGTGAAAGGCCCCCACTTGTGTGAGAGGTATTTGGATTCATCTCTCAATGAACGTGCCTTCGATGCTGATGGTTATCTGAAAACTGGCGATCTAGGTTGTGTCGATGAGGGAGGCTGGTTAACTGTTACCGGGCGCTTGAAAGATATCATCGTTCGAAAGGGTGAGAATATTTCCGCAGCAAAGATTGAAAACCTGTTGTATCAGCACCCGAAAATCATGGATGTGGCGGTAATCGGTCTGCCCGACCAGGAGCGCGGGGAATTGGCCTGTGCTGTCGTAGAGTTGACCAGTGAGGACCGGCGGCTCTCCCTTGAGGAATTATTTGTTTACTGCCGGGACAGCGGACTGGTAACCCAGGAGGCACCTGAAAGGCTTGAGATTGTTAATACCTTGCCACGCAATGCGAGTGGTAAGGTGCTGAAAAACAAATTGCGAGATCAGTTTTCATAGTTGCGAGTAATACGCTATGCCCCAGATGTCCTATGGTAGTGCCATAAGCTATCACGCTCAGAACAAACCTGATGATGTGGCTCTGGTTTTTGAAGATGAATGTTTGAGTTGGGCGGCGCTGGATCAGCGCTCATCTGCGATGGCGCGTGCATATCAGGAATTGGGTGTCGTTACAGGCGACTACGTGAGCATTATCCTGCCCAATAGCGCCGAGTTTCTTATAGCGGTTATCGCAACCTGGAAATTAGGGGCGACACCCAACCCCATTTCGTCCCATGCCACGGCAGTAGAGTGTCAAGCTATTCTGGATTTAGTACAACCGCGACTAATTATTGGCGAGGGTGGCCCGCAGGTCGGGGATACTCCCTGTCTGCGACAGAGCTTTGTGCCGCCTCAGGAATTGGCGGGTACGCCGCTACCCGATGTTGTGTCACCCTTCTGTCGCGCTATCTGCTCAGGGGGTAGTACAGGAAGAGCAAAGGTGATCGTAGATAAAACGCCGGCAAGTTGTGATCCGGATGGCCAGATCTATACGGTGGCGCAAGGCAGTCGTACCTTGATACCGGGACCCATGTATCACAGCGGCCCGTTCCTGAACTGTTTCTGGACGCTGCTAACGGGCGGTTTTGTGGTTTTAATGAGTCGCTTTGATGCACAGCGAACCCTGGCCCTGATTGACGAACATGCATTGGAGTATATTGCGCTGGTGCCCACAATGATGCATCGAATTTGGCGTCTTCCCACTCCCGAGCGCGAGCAGTGGGACCTGTCCTCCATTAGACGCGTGGTAAGCAGTGGTGCGCCGTGTCCCGATTGGCTAATGGGGGCATGGATAAAGTGGCTGGGTCCAGAACGACTCTATGAAGCCTACGGCGCGACCGAACGGGTGGGGGGCACGTTGATTTCCGGCACTGAGTGGCTGGCGCACCCTGGGTCCGTAGGCAAGCCGACCCTGGGACGGGAGATCAAGATTGTCGATGAGCAGGGCCGGGAACTACCCGCTGGAGAGGTGGGCAATGTCCTGATGAAACCGCCGGCAACCCAGGCGGCGCCGGCCTTCTTTTATATGGGTGCCGAAATTGAAACCCGGGACGGTGGCTGGGTATCGCTTGGTGACATGGGGCGTCTTGACGGTGATGGATACCTGTACCTTACGGACAGAAAAACGGACATGATCGTATCCGGGGGCGCCAATATCTACCCGGCAGAAATTGAGGCCGCGTTAGAACTTTATCCCGGGGTGGTCTCCAGTGCTGTGATTGGTCTTCCCGATTCTGACCTGGGAGAACGACTGCACGCCATAGTGGAATGCGATGCGCCGATAGACGCGGAGTGTTTAGGCCAAGCACTCACCCAAAGGCTGGCCAAAAACAAGTTGCCTCGAAGTTATGAATTCGTCGATTTTCCGCTGCGAAACGAGGCGGGAAAAGTGCGACGATCTGAATTGCGAGCAGAGCGACGGGATAAAAAACCGCCGCTGTAAAGTGTTAAGTCCGACAGACTGCTAGGACTCTCTTGCCAGGATATTCTCCACCAGCAAGGTGCGCTGCACTTGCCCCGTGGATGGCGTCTTGGGAAAGGACTCGAACAATTCAAGTCGCCTGGGCTTTTTGAATTTGGCCAGGGTTCCATCGCAGTGTTGTTGAAGTTGGGACAGGCTTATCGTTGAGTCAGGCTGACAAATCACGGCGGCGCAGATAATCTCACCCCATTGTGAGTCGGGCATGCCAACGATTGCGATTTCCTCCACTCCCGGACAATTGCGCAAAGCGGCTTCTACTTCGGTGGGGGCAACACTCTCACCCCCGGTACGAATGATCTCCTTGGCGCGCCCGACAATTGATAGATAGCCCTCGTCGTCGAGGGAACCTAAGTCTCCGGTGTGAAACCAGCCGTCGCGAAGTGCAGCATTGGTAATATCAGGGGCGTCAAAATAGCCGTCGGTAAGAAAGGAGCTGCGCAGACATATCTCGCCTGCATCGGTGAGTTTTAACTCCACGCCGGGAGAGGGCAGCCCGACGCTGCCGGGCTTGCGTAGAACATCATTGTCCAGTAGAACGGTCCCCGCACCCACCTCCGAGGAGCCATAGTAGATGCGTAGTGAGGTCTGCGGAAAGCGATCTTTGAGTGCTTGTAATAACTCAACCGGGGTGGCTGATGTTCCAGTGTCGAGAAGGCGTAGGCTGGACAGATCCCATGCCTCGGTGGCGCTAGCCAGGATGCGGTTCCACACTGCAGGAATGCAGTAAAGACGGTTGGCGCGTCTGTCCTGAACTGCTGCGAGTATGGAATCTGCAGTGGGGGAAGCGAAGGCGATTTCTCCCTGGGTTTGCCATGCAGCCAGGGCCAGGGTGAAGGCCGCCATATGAAATAGTGGAAACATACATACCGAGCGTTCCGGCTCGACTATAAACACACCTTGAAATGTCCGCAGATAATTGGCCCGGTGCGAAAGAATAACGCCCTTTGGCAAGCCGGTACTGCCGCTGGTAAAAAAGATGACATGGGGGTCGGTCTCTTCAAGATTGGGGTCGCAAAATGTTTCTTCCCCCGTTGGAGGCCGCTCGAGATCGAGGTGAACAATGGACGGCTCACAGGCCCCCTTGCCTATATGTCCGAGCAGCGGTATATCCAGTTGTTTTATTACAGCCGTTGCTGCCCCAATATGAGAAGAGTCGGCAACAAGCATTTTTGGGCGTGCCATTCGAACAATGGGCTTGGCCTCCTCGTCACCGATCGTTGCGTTGAGGGGAGCGAAAACAGCGCCCAGTTTAGCCAGAGCAACAAACAGGGGGAGCACCTCCAGTGAAGTATCCGCCCAGGATACTATTCGGTCACCGCGGCGGATGCCAAGCCCATACAGCTGCTCCGCCAGAGAATCACCGGCATCGTTAAGTTCACGGTAGGTGAATTGTTCTCCCCCCATCCATGCCGCAACACGATTGGGTACGATTTGTGCGTTTCTTTGAAACAAATCGCCGATTAGAAGTTTACAGGGCTCGGGCATTTCATTTCCTGTGTGATATCGTAGTTAATGGCATGACAGGAGCAGTATCATAGCAGCACGCCATCATCTATTGCTTTTGTAGAAGTATAAGAATAGCATTCTTGGTTGTAAAGAACAGGCTTCCAAGTGGCTTTGGTAGGCAAACGGTACTGCGGTTAGAGAGGGCCCATATGACGGGGAAAAAAATAAGAGTACTGACGACATTCCCGCCTTCTACACTGCAACGGGTTGTCACTGAAGTGCCCGAGGTGGAGTTGATCCAAATTCCCGAGAAGATCCCGTTAGACCCCGGTGTTGAGGGCGATGTTTTGCTTATTCCTCCGTGGGATTCAGGAAACCTTGCCGACATGTTGAGTCGGGGCGTGCAGTGGGTACATGCCATAGGAACCGGTGTGGACCGCATGCCCTTTGATTTGCTGGGTGATCGGCTGCTGACCTGTGCCCGGGGGGCGAGTGCGATGCCTATCGCCGAGTGGATCATGGCGGTGATGTTGGCCTTTGAGAAGCAACTGCCGCAGAGTTGGATTAGTGACGCACCCGAGCAGTGGAGTAGTGGTCAATTGGGTAGTCTCAGCGGAAAAACTCTGGGTCTGGTTGGCCTTGGCGGGATTGGCAGCGCGGCGGCGCGGCATGCTCTACATTTCGATATGCAGGTGCTGGCCTATCGGCGTTCGGCTGACCCCAGCCCGGTTGATGGGGTAGAGAAGGTGTCCGACCTGGGTGAAGTGCTTTCCCGCTCGGACCACATTGTACTGGCACTGCCCCTGACCAGAAATACACGCCAAATCATTGATCGAGCCGCTCTCGCCCATATACCGGCGGCGGCCGGGGTGCATCTTATCAACCCCTCACGGGGCGGACTGGTAGATTATGAAGCGCTGCGGGAGGCATTGGATGATGGTCGTCTTGCTCGCGCATCTCTGGATACTGTAGAGCCTGAGCCGCTTCCAACCGGGCACTGGTTGTACTCGCATCCGGCGGTCAAATTGAGTCCGCATATTTCCTGGAGCATTCCCGGGGCGTTTGACCTGCTGCTTGAAACCTTCATAGAGAATCTTGTGCTGTATCGGTCAGGTGAATCCCTCAGGGGAGTGGTCGACCTTGAACACGGCTATTGAAATTCGACAATGAGCGAATTCGATTATGGGCCGGTGACATGAGCAGGCCCCGCGTAGCTTTGGTCTGGATATTTACTAGTGGCCGTCCAGAAACTCTTCAGTGTGAATGAAATCGGCAAAAGTCTATCAATAATAATGTCCATAAGGACCGTCTGCAGCATGGATGCTGCAGCCGAGCCCCCAGGGATGGGTTTACGGCGAGTCCTGATGGACATTATTATTGATAGACGCCACGGTATTGATTTAAGACTAAAATATGAGAGTTTTATCGATGTTGGGTGGCACTGCGATGTGACCTTTACCTCCAGAACACGCAGCAAGTACAATTCCCGAGATGATCGCGTATCCCCTGCTAGTGGAGTAGTTGATGACCTATGACACAATAAGCTATGTCGTGGAGGACAGGGTGGCTCACATTACCCTTGATCGTCCAGATATGAAAAACGCAGTAAATTCCACAATGAGTCGGGAACTGCCTGCAGTATGGCAGCAGTTCGAAAGTGATGACGCGGCAGTCGTGGCAATAGTGACCGGTGCCGGCGGAAAATTCTTCTGCACCGGTGCTGATCTGACCGACCTCCCACATACTGACGGTGAGGGCCGTGAGGGTTCGCTTGAGTCAATAGCCTGGACCTCCCTGCAGAACGAAGTATGGAAGCCGGTTATCTGCGCGGTCAATGGGATGGCGATTGGCGGCGGTCTACACTTCGTGGCAGACAGTGATATCGTTATTGCATCCCAAACGGCAACTTTTTTTGATACGCACGTAAAGTTGGGATTGGTAGCCGGGTTGGAGCCGGTGTCGCTGGCACGCAAGATGCCGATGGAGGCGGTGCTGCGGATGATGCTGGTTGGTGGTAAAGAGCGAATGTCCGCTGCGCGAGCTTATGAACTGGGCA
>JABHWT010000304.1 GCA_018657645.1 Halieaceae bacterium
AGCCGAGTGAGGCCGTACTGCGCGGGTTGCCAGGGTTAAAGGAAATGGGCTCCTACGCCAATGCCGGAGGTGCCTGGATTAATCTGGAATTTGGTCTGAACGCCGATATGCAACGCGCCATGATGGAGGTAATTTCTCGCATGAATCGGCTGGATCCTCTGCCTAGAGACGCGACCCAACCCACCATAATGCTGGGAGGAGGTAACGGCAATACGCCAGCTCTCACGTATTTCTTCCTGCAATTACTGCCGGGCACGCCTGGCACAATCAACGAATACAAGCAGTTTGTCGAGGATGTTATTCGTCCCGCCATTGAAGCCGTACCGGGGGTTGCAAATGTCAGCGCTTCAAATAACGGACCTGTTTCCGAGCAAGAACTGGAAATTCTGTTCGACCCTCAACGAGCCGCTGAGCTGGGAGTAAGCCTGACCGAGACGGCAAATCGATTGGGGCGTTCCGACGACGTGAGCGGTGGCTTTATCGATGTTGGCAGGCGCCAGTACACTCTCCGCTTCGTCGGTCGATACGCCCCAACTGAGCTGTCCGAGTTAGTGCTGGAGTGGCGCGATGGACGCCCCATAAAATTGGGTGATATCGCCAAAATCTCCGTCACCCGGGGCGATGAAATATTATCCAACACTCAAAATGGCAATCCGGCAATTTCGGTACGCGTAGACAAAGAAAGCAGCGCCAACGCCCTACAGACCCTGATCGAGGTGAAGGCGGTGGTGTCTCAATTAAACGACACGACAGTCGCTCAAAGTGGCCTGGTGTTAGTACAATCCTTCGACGCCTCAGTGTTTATTTATCGGGCGATTACCCTCGTCACCAGCAATATCGTATTGGGCGTTTTGCTGGCTGTTGGCATCCTGTGGTGGTTTTTACGTCGCTTTCGCGCGACCTTGATCGTCGCGATCGCCATTCCAATCTCGCTCCTTGCAACCTTCATTGTACTCAACCTGACGGGCCGAACTCTCAATGTAATTTCCCTGGCAGGCCTTGCCTTCGCGGTAGGCATGGTGCTGGACGCAGCTATCGTCGTGCTGGAGAACGTGGTACGACTTCGAGAGAAAGGCCTCAGCACCTTCGATGCATCGTTGCAGGGCGCGCAACAGGTATGGGGTGCGTTGCTGGCGTCCACGGCCACTACCGTAGCTATTTTTCTTCCCGTCATTTTTATGCGCGAGGTTGAGGGTCAGTTATTTGGCGACCTGGCCATTACCATTGCAATCGCAGTGGTAGTCTCATTATTGGTCGCTGTAACCGTTCTACCGCTGGCCGCCAAAACCTGGCTCAATAGCGATACGCCCACGGATCACCATCAGAAGCTGTGGAACCGGATTAGCAATTTCGTGATGGCCGTAACCAGTACCCCTCGCAAACGTTGGTTGCTGGTCGCCGTATCGATTAGCCTACCCCTTGGTGCAAGCTATGCACTGCTTCCAGAGCTGGATTACCTGCCGCCGGTCAAGCGAGATGCCGTCGACGCATACTTTCAGTTCCCCGCCGGAATGAGCAAACAAACCATTGCCGAGGAATATGTAAAGGTTCTCGACCAGCGGATGGCTCCGTTTATGCGCGGTGACCGTGAGCCGGCCCTGAAAAACTACTACATATTGAGCTGGGATGGTGGAGGTGGAATGGGAGCTCGGGTCAAAGACCAGTCCCGGATCAAGGAGTTGGAGAACATTATCAAGCAAGAGATCTTTGCCGATTTACCCGATTTGAGTGTTTATGCTTCCCAGGGTAATTTATTCGGCGGCTTTGGGGGCGACCGCAGCATCTCCATCCACCTTCAATCAAAAGATCGCGAAGCATTGGGCCAGGCGGCTCGCCTTGGCCAAACCCTGTTACGCGAAGCACTCCCTCTAACCAATACCCAGGTAAATCCCAACCTGGAGCAAGCGGAACCCGAGCTCCAGCTAATTCCCAATGACAGGAAAATAGCCGAGGCAGGATGGGCTCGAAGCGATCTTGGTACTCTGGTCAGAGCTATGGGCGACGGCCTCTATGTGGGAGAACATTTCGATGGCGAAAAGCGGATGAACATCATTCTCAGGGCCAAGTCCTGGAACTCTCCGGAGCAGCTCGCCTCAATTCCGCTGGCCACACCTGCTGGCACTCTGGTGCCACTGTCGGAGTTGGTCGAAATCAAGCGAACAGTGGGACCGAGCCAGTTGCGTCGTATCGATCATCGGCGCACCGTTACTCTGGACTTACGCCCACCTGAAGATGTATCACTGGAGCATGTACTCACCACCATCAAGGAGCAAGTAGAGCCAAAGCTGCTCGCAGCCATGCCCGACGATGGCAGCATTCTCTATGGTGGCAGTGCCAATGCATTGAATCGCGCCATCAAATCCATGGCTACAAATTTTGGCCTGGCACTGGTTGTGTTATTTCTGTTAATGGCCGCCCTTTTTCGATCGATGCGGGACAGCTTACTGGTTGTACTGGCAATGCCATTAGCAATGGTCGGTGGAATCATCGCCCTGCGGTTACTGAACCTGGTGAGTTTTCAGCCCCTGGACCTGCTGACCATGATTGGCTTTGTCATTCTTTTGGGGCTGGTGGTCAACAATGCCATCCTTTTAGTTCACCAGACTCGCAGCGCAGAGCGCGAGGGAATCAGCCGCCACCACGCTGTGGAACAGTCTTTGCGAATTCGTCTTAGGCCCATTTTTATGAGCACCTTAACCAGCATTTTTGGCATGCTGCCCCTGTTACTGATGCCGGGCGCCGGTAGCGTTATCTACCGGGGCTTAGCCGCAGTGATCGTGGGGGGCATGTGTATCAGTACGGTGTTTACCCTGTTCCTGCTCCCTTGCTTCCTGCGCATGGGAGCAGTCGGCCCCAGTACAGTAGCCGGGGGTGGGAACAACCCAAAACTACCCTCTCTCCAATCCGTTGCTTAGGTAACTTCCAGCCAGAGGCTTATAGATACGCACATGAATAAACGACATATACATTTCGGCCTTACTGCAGTAATTGTGCTTCTGAGTTCTACTGCCAACCTCGCTTTCTCTCAATCGCCCGATGCGGTAGTTGAAATGGCAGCGGTAAGTGAAAGCAATAGCAGTGCGGTTCTACACCTGCCTGGTACTGTTATCAGCAGGCAAGATGCTGAAATTGCTGCTGAGCTTAGTGGTCGATTAAGCTGGGTTGCCTCGGTGGGAGACGAAGTTGATCAGGGCGATCCGGTAGCCGTCATAGATGACCACCTGCTGCAATTACAATTGCGAAACAACCTGGCTGAAATTAGGCGTATTGACGCGGACATCAACTACACCGGTCGTCAGATTGCACGCCTGGAGCGTCTGGCCCAGCAAAACAATACTGCCAAGTCTGAGTTGGATCAAATCAAATCAAGGCTCGAGATGCTCAATCAGGATCTGCAAATAGCAGAGATTAGCAGAGATCACACCCTCTACGATCTGCAGCGAACCCAGGTAGCCGCCCCTTTTTCTGGCATCATTGTCAATCGCACTATGTCCACCGGAGAGTACACCACGCCAGGCACTGCGCTAGTTCGCCTGGTCGATACAGAGTCTCTGGAAATCAGCGTCAACGCGCCTCTAAGGGTGGCCCGTTTTAACCAAACTGGCAATCTGGTGCAGGTAGATGCCGGACAGGACCACCTGCTAACCCCCATTCGCGGTGTAATTCCCGTTGGGGACTCTCGTTCACGGATGATGGAAGTGCGTATTCAACTCCAACCCGGCCATTGGTATATTGGCGAGGCCGTCACGGTCGAACTGGCGGATGGCGAGAAAAAACACTCTTTGAGTATACCCCGCGATGCCCTGGTATTACGCAACAACGAAGTTTTCGTTTATACCGTCTCCAGCGACAATACTGCGGTAAAAGTGCCGGTAATCACCGGTGCCGGATTGGGTAAGCAGATTGCGATCGAAGGGCAAATTGGTGTTGGCGATGCGGTTGTGGTCCGAGGAGCGGAGAGTCTGCGTGAGGGTCAGGCAGTAAAAATATTGCAGCACCATTTGGCAGCTAATTAGGACACCCCTGAATAATACCGCGGCGCCTCAGGCCGCCCGGGAAGCCCACTCTATGATGCCCTCACGGGCTCCGCGATACAGCACATCACCTCCTCGCTTCGATAGCTGATATTCGTACATCGGGTCGTAGTACTGGCCGAGCAATATCGCGATCCACTTCCTATGGGCAGACGTGTTTCCATCGCAGGCTTGCTGATCGAACGCTGCGCTCATGAGAGTATTCACGTCCTGGTAACGCTCGCCTCCGAGGCGCTTTCGAATCCGGAATAAATCCTGCTGCAGCCTCTCTTTGTGTAATTGGTGGCCTTCGCCGCCATATCGCCCAGCGTAGCGCCCTCCCAAATCCACTATGTAATCCTCTAACACTACTTCGACTCGATCGGCCAAACCATATTCCACTACCAGCATTGGCGCCGCTTTCATCTTTTCCTGCAGGGATTCCGGGAGATACAGCCGCCCAATCAAGCGACTTTCGTCCTCTAAGTAAACGCGTTGTTTCCCTCCGGTGAGTAATTTCATTAGTGCGATACTGAGGCTGTTTTCAAAATCAATTTGCCGGGGCTGGGGCTCCAGCAACTGGCCAAAACTGGAGCCGCGATGCACAGCCAACCCCTCCAGATCGACACTGCGAGGCAGTTGCTCGATAACCCGGGTCTTTCCCGTTCCCGTTTTACCAGCAATCAACACCAGGTCTATACGCTCCACCGAGCGCTCCAGTTCCTCAAGTAAAAACTGGCGCATTGCCTTGTAACCGCCAATCACCAGCGGGTAGTCAATGCCGGCCTCGTGCAGCCACTGGCGCACCGTACTAGAGCGCAGACCGCCTCGAAAGCAATACAGATAGCCATTGGAATTTTCTTTGGCGAATTGACACCACTGCGCCAAACGCTCCTCCCGGAGGGGTCCGGAGACCAGTTGATTCCCCAGACGGATAGCGGCATCCTGGCCACGCTCCTTGTACTCGACGCCTACCTGGGCACGCTCCTCGTCCGACAGCAGGGGCAGGCTGCGGGCAAACGGAAAAGCTCCCTGTTCAAATTCGACGGGTGCACGCATATCCATCATCGGTGTATCACTGACAAACAACTCCCGATAATTGCTGGTATCGGGCCGCGACACCATGCTACTGAACTTCTCCACCAAACAAAGCAATGACTCGATCTTGTAAGCCGCTTATTGCCTCAGACATTAGCGCGAAATCAGCATCCAATCGCGCGGCATTGTCGGCCTCCGGAATCTCGTCGTTCTCTTTCATTAATTCCTCGGAAAATCTAATCCTGCGCAAACACAAGTCCTCAGCCAGAACCAGGTCCACCCGGTCATCCCAACACAGAGATAAACGCGCTACCTGCTTACCGGTATTTAGGTGTGTCTCCACCTCCTCACTTAGCAGGTCAATGCCTCGACAACGTACTACCCCACCCTCTTCCGAGGGTTCTCGCAACTCGCACTCGTGACCTAGTTCAAAATCATCGGGGAGATTCCGGTGCGCCAGCCAGCCTGTCATCGTCGCCAACGGTGCATTGTTCACCTGAGGCAGCAGTACGGGAAAGCTACCAATATTATCGCGTAGTATATTCAGTAACTCCTCGGCCCTGGCCGCTGTGGCGGCATCGACAAAAACCCAGTTAGTACGAGTGTCGATATAGGCATATGTCTGGGAAGAGCGAGAAAAGGCCCGCGGAAGACAATCCTGAATAATCTCATCTTTCAGCATAAGTCGCTCTTTGCGATAGACCTTACGTGCCTGATCAGCCTCTATTTCGACCACCTTTTCCTCTACTTGCTCGCGCACAACGGTGGATGGCAATAACTTCTCCTCCCGCTTTAACGCAATTAAGTAGCGCCCGTTGGCGGCGTGGACGAGACTTTCCGACTCGCCACCAAGGGGGGATACCCAACCCAGTGACAGCGGTTGGGATTTTGCACAGGGCTCGAAGCCGCTTCGACTGAGTTGCTCTCCCAATTGTTCTGGGGAGAGATCGAAAGGTTTGGTCAGGCGGTAGGCCCTAAGATTCTTAAACCACATAAAATAACAACATCCTTTTCCCGGGGTACTATGCTAATAACGGCCGGGAATTGTACCCCAGTCAACGTTCAATGCCACCAGGGTCGAT
>JABHWT010000079.1 GCA_018657645.1 Halieaceae bacterium
CGTCGAGTGAGTGAGAAGCGGTACGACCAGCCGGTGGCGGTGTCCAGCGGTGATGAACTTGAGGAACTGGCCGACGCCTTCAACTCCATGTCCGGGCAGGTGTCCCGGCAACTTGTCACCATGGCCTCGATGGCCGATATCGATCAACTCATACTCACTCGCATTAAGAAGGAAGATATTATCCGGGTAGTGCTGGAAAAAACCGGCGAGGTTATTCCCAGCCAGGAGGTAGGCCTTGCCATTATGGAGGAGGGCAAAACCAGGGGGCAGCTATATCGATTGACGGACGAGGGTGACAGCGACTTCAGCACTTTGGACATTGGTCTGAACTCCCGGCAGGTGCAGGCGCTTAAGGAGAACTACCTCAGCTTGGGCGCTACGGATGCCGATGGCGATGCTTTGTTCTCTGCTTTTTCCGGCGATATCAGCCAGCTAATGATATTGCCTGTACAGCGAGAGAAGGAGCTGATTGCGCTGATACTGCTGGGTTATCGTCTTGCCCCGGTTCTAGACGCAGAAGACAGTGCTACGGCCAGATCGTATGCCGACCGCATCGCAGTAGCACTGGCCAATGCCGAGTGGGAGGAACGACTTTACCACCAGGCACACTACGATACCCTCACCGGGCTCCCCAATCGTCTGTCCATGCTCGACAGGCTCGAGCGTACCCTCAGGCAGGCCGAGAGGTCCGACCAACCTGTTCGTAGATTTGGATGACTTCAAGCTGGTGAACGATTCACTGGGCCATATCGCCGGCGACGAAATGATTGGCATTATCGCCGGTCGCCTGCACGAGAGCATGCGCGGCGGGGATACAGTTGCCCGAATGGGTGGTGATGAATTTGTTATTATTTCCAGTATCCTGCCCTCCGCCGAGGCTGCCGTGTCAATAATGAGCAAGGCCGCCAGTCGGATGATTGAAAGGGTTTCCCAGCCACTGACGCTGCAGGGGGTTGAGATTCGCACCAGTTGCAGTGTCGGAATTGCCCTTTATCCGCGGGATGGGGTCAGCTCCGATGTCCTGTTAAAAAGTGCAGACAGTGCGATGTACCACGCCAAGTCCCAGGGCCGCGGGACATTCCAGTTTTTCTCCGATCAACTCAATGAACAATCAATGGCGTTGATGAGCCTGTCGTCCGACATCAAGCGCGGGCTGGAGGAGGATGAATTCGAGCTGCATTACCAGCCCAAAGTCGACCTTAAGAGCAATGAGATAGTGGGAGCGGAGGCGTTGATACGATGGCAGCATCCCGAGCGGGGCATGGTGTCTCCCGGAGAATTTATCGAAGTTGCAGAGAGAATGGGGCTTATCTGCGCCATTGGCGACTGGACCTTGCACGAGGCCTGTCGTCAAATTAAAGCGTGGGAGGAAGCGGGTATGGTGCCGCCGCGGGTGTCGGTCAACATGTCTGCCATTCAGATACACCAGGAGGATGTGCCGGGCAAAGTGCGTAAGCTACTGGAAGACTACCAGTTGAAATCCGAACGGCTGGAGCTGGAAATCGTTGAAGGCGTACTGGTGGAGGACATGGAGGCAACCAGTACCAAATTGCGCGACATTCGCGATCTTGGCGTGCACATTAGCATAGACGATTATGGCACCGGCTACTCCTCGCTCAGCTATATGAAGAGCTTCCCGGTGGATACCCTGAAAGTCGATCGCTGCTTTATCATCGACATCTGTACTGATAAGGCAGATCGAGCCATCGTCGACTCCACCATCATTCTTGCCCACAACCTTAATATGGCGGTTATATCTGAGGGAGTGGAGGAGGCAGAGCAGGCCGAATTACTGCGAGATATGGGCTGTGACCAAATGCAGGGATACTATTTCAGCAGACCCCTACCCGCAAAGGACTTCGCAGCGCTGTATGCTAAATCACAATCCACAGAGATTATTCCCGGATAGCCATCTCCCGTCGGCGGATGGTGCCAACTGATCAAGTCCTTTATAGTGTGCGTTGTTTTTCTACGACTAAGGAGCACAAAACATGAGAATTGGATTGATGGCCGGGGCTACGGCAGCCACCGGCACTGGCATTAAAGCAGTGGTCGACTTCGCCAAAATGGCGGAAGAGAGAGGTTTTGACACGGTATGGATGGCCAATGTTTTTGGTCTGGATGCAATTGGTGCCTGCGCCATAGGGGGGTGGGAAACCTCCCGCATAGAATTTGGCACCGCTGTGACACCAAGCTATCCCCGTCACCCGACCGCGCTGGCACAGCAGGCTGTAACCACCAGCGTTTGCTGTGATGGGCGCTTTACCCTCGGTATTGGCCTGTCCCACAAGCTGGTTATAGAGGATATGCTGGGTATGTCCTACGACAAACCGGCCGCGCATATGAATGAGTATCTACAGGTTCTGGGACCCCTGTTACGAGGTGAGGCGGTTGATTTCAGTGGGGCGCAGTACCAGGTGAAACTGGCACTGGATGTTCCCGGGGCCAGCGCCGTACCACTGATGGTGGCAGCGCTTGGGCCGGCTATGCTAAAGCTGGCGGGTACCTATGCCGATGGCACCACCACCTGGATGACGGGGCCGAACACCCTGGAAAACTATATTGTGCCCAATATTTCAGCGGCTGCTTCAGAGGCGGGGCGCGGGTCCCCCAGGATTGTCTGTGGATTACCCATCGTGGTAACAGGCGACGCAGATGGGGCCCGGGAGAAAATAGCCAAGGATCTTGCCGTCTACGGGATGTTGCCATCCTATCGGGCGATGTTGGACCGGGAGGGCGTTGAGGGCCCGGCAAACCTGTCTATAGTGGGCGATGAATCCAGCGTGCGAAACTCACTTGCGCGCCTGCGCGATGTGGGCGTGACAGACTTCAATGCGGCAATTACGCCCTACGGGGAGGGTAGCCTGGAGGCCACTCTGGATGTATTGCAATCTGAACTGGGGTAATTACCCGCAATGAAACTACATTCGCATGGTCTGCTGCTCGCCGGCAGAGACAGGACAGATCTGTCCCAAGGGGGCAAATAATGAAGCGCTGGAATGGCTGGGGCGACGATAAAAATGATCTGGACTACGAGTTGAGCGGTGCTACTCTGGCGTATCTAGAGGTGTTAATTGGCAGTTCTGAAGCCCTGAGAGAGGCAAGTCTGGAGCAGGTGCTGGAGACTGTGCCCGCTTCACAGCTGGCGGCCCACGACCTCTACAGCATTGATGCCGAGGATCGTTTGCGCCATGCCCGTGGCCAAAGTCTTCCCGACTGGTTGGCCCTGCGCAGCGGCGAACTCGGCGTTTTTCCAGATGCCGTTGCCTTCCCCCAAAATAGTGAGGATGTTCAAGCTTTGCTGCACCATGCCGGTGAGCATCAAATCGATGTCATTCCCTACGGAGGGGGTACCTCGGTTGTGGGTCACATTAACCCCGAGGCCCAGGGTCGTCCGGTGCTGACCATAGACATGACCCGGATGAACGAGCTCATGGATCTCGACCGGGACAGCCAGATAGCCACTTTTGGCGCCGGCACCGTGGGCCCCGAGATTGAATCTCAGCTGGCGGCACAGGGTTATACCCTGGGCCATTACCCGCAGTCCTGGGAGTGTTCCACTATCGGCGGCTGGGTCGCCAGTCGTTCCAGCGGGCAGCAATCCCTGCGCTATGGTCGGATCGAGCAGATGTTTGCCGGGGGTCGCATTGAAACCTTAAAGGGACGGCTCGATATTCCCACGATTCCCGCTTCCTCGGCAGGGCCTGATCTGCGCGAGATGTTCATGGGTACCGAGGGCCGGATGGGTATCATCACCGAAGTAAAGGCTCGGGTAACACCCTTGCCCGAACAGGAATCGTTCCACGTCGTATTTTTTCCCAGCTGGGAAGCTGGATTAGCCGCGGTACGGGAAATTATTCAAAGCAAGATGCAGTTGTCTATGATGCGCTTAAGCAATGCGATTGAAACCGACACCCAACTGCGTCTCGCCGGGGGCGGAGCGGCGGTTGCGGCACTGCAGAAATATCTGGCTTTTCGCGGGGCCGGTGACGGCAAGGTCATGTTTACCTTCGGTGTGACGGGTAGCCGGGATCAGTGTCGATCCGCCCTGAAACTCACCATGCGTGTGGCCAGGCGTCACGGTGGTGTCGGTACTGGAACTGCGCTGGGCAAGAAATGGGAGCATAGCCGTTTTCGCTCGCCGTACCTGCGTCACGGCCTGTGGGATGCAGGGTATGCTGTCGACACCATGGAGACGGCCATAGACTGGGTGCGCGTTCCCGAGGCGGTGGAAGGTATTCAGGGTGATATTACCCGTGCCCTCGAAGATGAGGGTGAATCGGTGCACGCCTTTACCCATTTGTCTCATATGTACGGCCAGGGCTCCAGTATCTATACAACCTATATATTCCGCTGCGGCGCCAATTACCCGGAAACTCACACCCGTTGGGCGAAGCTCAAGGCAGCAGGGGCCGAGGCCATTGTTCGGTTCGGGGGGACTATCAGTCACCAGCACGGTGTTGGGGTGGATCATGCAAAATACCTGCCCGCCGAGAAGGGTGAATTGGGTATTGCAGCTATTAGGGGTATGGTCGACTTATTTGATCCGCAGCGCCAAATGAACCCCGGTAAACTGCTTCCTCCCGAGGGCTAATGAATACCGAGAATCCAAGTTTTAACCGGCGTCAAACACTTTGGCAAGCTATCCAGGACGGTGATAAGAACTGGGATATGGTCATTGTCGGGGGCGGCATTATTGGGGCCGGCATTTTGCGTGAGGCGGCGCGCCGTGGTCTCAAGGCACTGCTTGTTGAACAACGGGATTTTGCCTGGGGAACGTCCAGTCGCTCCTCCAAAATGGTGCACGGGGGGCTGCGCTATATCGCACAGGGCGATATCAGACTCACGCGGCACTCTCTCTCGGAGCGGGAGCGACTCATAGTAGAGGCGCCGGGTCTGATCGAACGCATGGGTTATTACTTCACCCTGCGCAAGGGGCAGTTTCCCGGCCGCTTCCTGTTCAGTGTCCTGCTCAGCCTGTATGACGCTCTGGCCGGAATCAGAAATCATCGGTACTTCAACAAGGCCGCCGTGGAGAAACATTTTCCCGGCCTTAATTGTCAGGGCCTCAAAGGCGCTGTTTATTATACCGACACGGTAACAGACGATGCGCGACTTGTGTTGCGCGTCTTGCAGAGTGCGATCGAGGCTGGCGGTCTGGCCATGAATTATGTCCGGGCTGACTCCCTGATTCGGGAAGGTGGTAGTGTCTGTGGCGTCCGAATTAGCGATGTGGAAGGAGGAGGGCAACTCGAGATACGGAGTAAGTCGGTTATTAACGCGACAGGTGCATGGGCCGACCGCCTGCGCAATGAGATTAACCCGGAAGTGCGCGTGCGCCCGCTGCGCGGCAGTCACCTGGTTATCCCCATGCACCGGCTTCCGGTTGCCGATGCGCTCACTTTATTGCATCCGGTGGATAAACGACCGGTTTTCATCTTTCCCTGGGAGGGCAGTACTGTCATCGGTACCACTGACCTGGATCATAAGGAAGACATCGATGCAGAGCCGGGCATTAGCGTGGAGGAACTTAACTATCTGCTGGCAGTGGTGGAGGCGCTGTTTCCAGAGCACGGGATTGGTCGCGATGACGTTATTTCGAGCTATTCGGGGGTGCGTCCGGTTATCTGTTCCGACAAATCCCGAGATCCCTCCAAAGAACGACGGGATCATGCTGTCTGGAGTGACGAGGGACTGGTGACAGTGGCGGGAGGCAAGCTCACTACTTTTCGTTTAATCGCACTGGACGCCATAGCGGCGGCTACGCCAAATCTCGGCAATCTGGCGTCCAGGGAGCCCACCGACACTGTTTTTCCGGAACCTCGAATTTCGGCCGGTGGTCTCAATACGGCGGACAAAAAATGGGCTCAGCGTCTAATTGGCCGCTATGGAGATTGCGCCAAGCCATTGCTCTATGAGGCCAGTGATGCGGAGCGACGTAAAATCGGGAGCACCGAATTTTGCCTGGCGGAGTGCCGCTGGGCTGCGCGTAATGAATCGGTTATCCACCTGGATGATTTACTGCTGCGTCGCACCAGACTGGGCTCGTTGCTGGAACGCGGTGGCGAGGCCCTGTTTCCGGTCCTCGAGGAAATATGCGAGGAGGAACTGGGATGGGACGGAACGCGGTGGCAGGGCGAAGTTGCTCGCTACCGGGATATCTGGCACAGCCACTACTACCTGCCCGATGACCGAGCGTGAGCGCCGGTACCACTATGGGTAGCGACCAGGATTACATTCTGGCCATCGACAATGGTACCCAGAGCATTCGAGCCCTGGTGTTTGACCTTCAGGGTCAGATAGTGGCTAAGAGCAAGGTAGAGATAGAGCCTTATTTTTCGAATGAGCCGGGCTGGGCCGAGCAGGACGTGGACTATTTCTGGCAAAATCTGTGCAGGGCATGTACCGAACTGTGGCCGCTGCTGGAATTTCCCAGGAGCGCTATTAAGGCGGTGGCACTGACCACCCAGCGCGCAACCGTGGTAAACCTCGATCAGGCGGGGAAGCCACTGCGCCCGGCGATTGTCTGGCTGGACCAGCGTCTCGAGCAGAAATTGCCCGGTATGGGAGTATGGGACACCCTGTTTGCCCTGATGGGTGAAAAGGCGACCGTACAGTCTTTTCGTGCACAGGCCGAAGCCCACTGGATCAAAAACAACCAGCCGGATATCTGGGATAAAACGGCCAAGTACCTGCTGCTGTCGGGTTATCACTGCTATAAATTGACCGGTAAATACGTTGACTCGGTGGCCAGCCAGGTGGGTTACTTACCCTTCGACTTTAAAAAGCACGACTGGTGCAGTCCGTCGGATTGGAAATGGCGGGCACTTCCCATTACGCGTGGTCAACTTCCCGATCTGGTTGCTTCGGGCTCTCCCCTGGGCAGGATAAACGAGCAGGCGGCCCGGGAAACAGGTATACCTGCTGGCTTGCCCCTGATATCCGCAGGTGCAGACAAGGCCTGCGAGGTGCTCGCCTCTGGCTGTCTCAGCCCCGACTCAGGCAGCCTGAGTTACGGTACCACAGCAACCTATAACAGCACCAATAGTCGCTATATCGAGGCTATTAAGCGGGTGCCGGCTTACCCGGCCGCCATGCCGGGGGCCTACAATACCGAGACCATTGTGGAGCGGGGTTTTTGGATGGTGAGTTGGTTCAAGCGAGAGTTTGGATTGGCTGAGCAGCAAATGGCCGCTAGTCGAGGTGTTGAACCGGAGACCTTGTTCGACGACCTGCTGCGCCAGGTGCCCCCCGGCGCGATGGGATTGGTGTTACAACCCTACTGGTCGCCCGGCATCCGTATCCCGGGGCCTGAGGCCAAGGGTGCAATTATCGGGTTTGGCGATGTGCACACCCGGGCCCATCTGTATCGCGCCATGATAGAGGGCCTGGTCTTTGCCCTGCGCGAGGGAAAGGAGCGGCTTGAAAAACGCAGTGGTCACCGCATTCGTACCCTGAAGGTCTCCGGCGGCGGTTCCCAGAGCGACGAGATAATGCAGATTACTGCCGATATTTTTGGTATCGCGGTTGAGCGACCGCACACATCTGAAACCTCGGGCCTGGGTGCGGCGATAAACGCGGCGGTAGGGGTTGGCCTGTACCCGGATTATGAGACGGCCCTGGCGCATATGACCCACCCGGGAGATCGTTTTATACCCGATGCCGATAACGTCGCGGTGTACAATCGACTGTATACCGAGGTATACCGGAAAATCTATGGAAAACTCAGTATATTATACAAATCTATCCGTAGTATTACTGAATATCCGCCCTGAAATTATATAAAGTCGGAGTGTAATGTGAAAAAAAGTTCTGCCAATTCCGGGATCGTTGCCCGCAGGATTGTTGTGGTTTTTTTGGTGGTTACCGCACTGGCTTTGAGTGTGACGATGGCCATAAGATTGTCGAACAAAAATGCAGTTCGACAACTGCCCGAGGCGCTGGTGGAATATCTGATGTGGGAGCCTCAACAACTGACCCAATTTACACTCTCGGATTTTGACGAGCAGGTACTTGACCTTGGCCACCTCAAGGGCAAGTGGACCTTCCTGTTTTTCGGCTATACTTTCTGTCCGGATGTATGTCCTGTAACAATGTCCAATTTGGGCGCGGTATTCAAGAAACTGGAGGGGCAGGGTACATCCATGTCGGGCCTGCAGGGCCTGTTTATATCAGTAGATCCTGCGCGCGATACCCCCGAGGTGCTTAAGCAATATGTTCAGTTCTTCGATCAACGGTTCATGGGCGCGACCGGCACTAAGGCACAACTCGACGCCTTTACGCGGCAGGTAGGCGCCCTGTATTTTGTCGACAAAGAGACAGCAGATGAAAACTACCAGGTAGGCCACAATTCCTCGCTGTTTCTTATAGACCCGCAGGCCCGGCTTTACGCCCGCTTCAGCATGCCGCACGAACCGCAGGAAATTAGCGATGCTTTCACACAAATTAAACAGTTTTACGTGCAGAGCGAGCACTAGAAAATTTCTAAATTTCCGTACTTTGACCCCACATTCTACATGGGAATAGCCTCGATAAAATCCGGCAAAAAAAACAAACTGGAAAAAGGTTCCCCGGTTCGCATTGCCTAATAGGGAATAGTTGATGTAGATCAAGGACGCGGAATGACGGGCAACTATATTGTCTATTAGTTTCTGGAGGTTGTATCTTCATTATTGTATGTGGATGCAGCGACCGAAATTTATGACCAATCAATGTTACGGCTTGGGGGTAATAACAGGATGTCTGGTATTCGATCTATTAAGTTCTTCATGGTGTCGGTGGTGGCACTTCTGGTTTCAACATCAAATTTAGTGATAGCGGCATCGGAAATTCCGGGATGGCAGAATGCCGAGAAGGATTCGAAGGATTCGCCGCTGAAAGATCCCATGTTGTTGTACAACGCCGGGGGACTCGATGGTAAGGTTGCCGTCATAGGTATCCCCAGTATGCGCACCTATCGGCATATCGATGTGGGCGTCGATCTTCACGAGCCTGTTTTCAGTGGAACTAACGCGGGTAACAAAAACGGTTCGCCGGACGGTAAATACCTGTATGTAAATGATAAAGGCGCCAATACCATTGGTGTTATCAATCTGCAGACCGGTATGCTGGAACGCTTGATTTCACTGCCATTCCCCTTTGGCCTCCACCACATTGCATTGGATGACACCGGCAAGTTCCTGTACGGCTCGGGCGAGTATTCGGGCAAAATGTCCAAGACCGAGATATCCACCGGTAAAACGCAGGTCATCGACTGGGGGCCCGCTCCCAGCGCACCCGATTATCTGGATGTCGACAAAAAGGGCCGCTACGTCTTTTCCGGTAACTACTACCACTCGACTGTCGGCGTGTTTTCAACCAACCCCTTTAAGTTCATCAAGGAAATTCCGGTGGGTAAAAACCCCCATGGCACAGACGTCATTCCGGAGAGCACACTGGTCATAGTCAGTGACAAGTTGTCTGCGACCATGACGGTCATCGACGTGGAGAAGTTGGCTGTTAAGAAAGTGCTGCCTACCTGCGCCGGCCCGCTTCACTCGGTAATGGATGTATACGACAAGGATGGCGGGACCTACGAGCCTGGCAAGGATAGCGCCGAGGGTCTGACGTCTAAGTACGCCTATGAGAGTTGCTTCGTCTCCGACTCAAACGTGAAAATCGACCTCAAAAAGCTGGAAGTAGTTGATGAAATTCCAACCCATTACCGTACTGGGCACATTGCCATTAGCTCGGACAACAGCTACGTATTTGCACTCAACAAGTTTTCAACTGGACTGTTCAGCCCGACGGGAGTGGTCTATCCGGTAAACTTTGAAATGTGGGATGCACGGGAATCTTCACCCACCTACGGCAAGACCATGAAGATTACGCCGGTGGACGGCGAGCCACACAACGCAAAGTCCATTCACGCCTACCAGATTAAGCGATGGAATATGGGTGAAGCAGAGCGGGGCGGTTTGATCGCCGGCAAAACACCTGCTATTGATCCTGCGCACCGCGCCGGCGCCAGGCGCTACTTCTTACCCAAGTCCAACGAGAAGCCGGGCATTCGCATGGTGGATGGGGTTAAGGAAATACACATGAAGGCCTTTAGCTACGGCTATATTCCCAGAAATATCCGGGTCAACAAGGGAGAAAAGGTCCGTTTGTTTGTCACCAATATCGATCGGGCATCGGGTATTACCAAGAACCCCGATGTGACCATGGGCTTGACCATTTATGGTCCCTATGGTCTTCGAACCAATCTCAGTGCTCCACGGGGTGTGACAGCAGTCACCGAGTTTGTGGCGGATATTGCCGGCGAATACGCGATTTTCTGCCAGCACTTCTGCGGTCCATTGCACCTTGAAATGAGAGGTTCCTTCTTTGTTGATGATCCTGAGTTGGGCGACTCGAACCTGTCGGTCGGAGACTATGCCACCGCCCAGACACTGCCGGGCCTGGTAGAGGAAGGCGACCTGATCATTGCAGAGCGAGTGGACGGCTTCTAGCTATTGGCAACTCGCTGAACGTTACATTATGAGTGACGAGGGACACTGGCTTTGAAATATCGTGAGTGGTTACTGCTAGGTGTGGTGACCCTGCTGGCAGGGTGCAGCAGTGGTACACCCAGCGCGCCAGAGGAGAGCCCTGACGTGGTCGCGTCGCGCTTCTATGAGTATATATCGGAAGCCAAGCTGCGAGGTGGCGCCGCACCGGTTCGCGAGGCCTTCAAACTGATTAGCGCGGAGAGCTCTAACTTAAATCAGTCGCAGTTTGTAGAAATTATCAAACGCTACCCACCGGGCTTTCAAGTTGAGCTGACCGGTACCGAAGTTAACGATGACAAGGCATTGGTGACAATTGTGTACAAATTGCCCTCTACATTTGGCGACTACTCGGTCAACAGCGAGGTTTCTCTGGACCTGGATTCTCAAACCAATAGCTGGAAAATAGACTTTACCGGCGAACACCATGGTTTGGGTCGAGGTGATTTGAATGGCGCTGCGGCGTCCCAGGGCGGCTAGCGATGTCACTGCTATCGATCGAGGCAATCAAGGGAAAAATAGCCAACAAAATGGCACAGCCGGTGCCATCTCACGTCAATATTTTTCACTGCTTTGGTGGTATTTCTCTGCTGTTGATTCTGGTGCAGGTCATTACCGGTATTATCATGCTGTTCTTCTTTGTGCCGGAGCCCGAAAAGGCATTGTTGAGTATCGAGGCGATGAGCAATGAAGTGTTTGGCGGCTGGATACTGAGAGATGGGCACCGCTGGGGGTCCACAATCCTGCTCGCTTTTGTATTCTCCCATATGATTGCTGTGTTCTATTTCAAGGCATTTCAGAGCCCGCGGCAACTGACCTGGACATCGGGCGTTGGCCAACTGATTATCGTGTTTTTGATGGTTACCACAGGTGTGCTGCTGCCCTGGGACTGGCGCGCCTACTGGGCCTATGCGCTGTGGATGGACTATATAGCCACCTGGCCAGTGGTGGGCGGCTATCTGAAGGATCTGGCGCTGGATACATTTACTCTGAACCGGGTGTTCTACACACACATACTTTTTCTACCCCTGATTCTGGGTGGCTCACTGGCTTTCCATTTCAGAATGGTGAGAAAGTACGGCATCACCCAACCGCTGTAGGGTCGAGAGACCGGGAATCCAATGATGGCAAAAGACATGCGGAAAATTAGACGGGAGCCGAAATATGACCCTCCCTATCCGCAGGATTTCTATGCTTTCTGGCCGGGGCATGTGTTCAAAGCCCTGACAATCGTTGTGCTTGTGGTTGCCGCCGTTTTTGTTCTGGCCTCGCTCTATCGGGTTCCCATGGATCCAAATATGCCGCCGCTGCCTACCGAAGGGGCCAACATCCCTGCGCCGGAATGGTATCTTTTTCTCATGTTTCAGCCTTTTTGGTATATGACGGGCGAGAACAGCAGGTGGTTGTCGCTGGGCACCTTCTGGCTCCCGTTCGGCATTATTATCCTGCTGTTTCTGGTGCCGGTCATGCTGGGCAGAAACGCGCAACGCGTAAAAATGGGCACCCTGAAAAAGGTCGGTTTTGCCTCGCTGGCTCTTGTAACCTGGGGGCTGAGTGGATGGGCCGTCGTGGGTAGTGGTTATCCGGCTAAAACCACGGGTTGTCCCTCATGCCATAACCCGATGATGGGTGTCAGGCAGGCTTTGCCGCCCGCTACCATGGGTGATTATTACAAGGTTGAAAGACAGCGGCAGATAGACCTGGGTGGTTATCGGGCGGGGGATACATCCTCTGCCATGGGAGGGTCCTACAAGGACGCTAACTGGCAACTACGCCACTTCTACGAACCG
The DNA here is from genome assembly GCA_018657645.1 of Halieaceae bacterium. Taxonomy (GTDB): domain Bacteria; phylum Pseudomonadota; class Gammaproteobacteria; order Pseudomonadales; family Halieaceae; genus JBALVT01. The sequence goes on from JABHWT010000079.1 coordinate 12,317, forward strand.
ACGATGACCTGGTGATGGCGATGATCCGACTCCTGAAGCTCATCGCACTCCTGGCCAGTACCGTGTTGTGTGCAAGCGCAATCAGTGCCCAACAGGGCGCCGCATCGTCGCCGATTACTGAATACAATCTGCCGGCATCACTCAGTGCGCCCTATGCTATAGAGGCCGATCAGGGCGGGCGTATCTGGTTTACCGAAAAAATAGGCCGACACCTGGCCGTGTTCGATCCCTCCGATGCGCGATTTGAGGTGTATGCACTTCCTGAATCCTGGGGCAAAGTGGGTCCGGCCCAACTGGCGATTGCCGGCAGTGGGGATGTCTGGTTTACCATTCGTCGCTGGGCCGAAGACGTTACCCAAACCAATGTTGTCGGCCGGTTCACACCATCGACCGGCAGCTACGTCAGGTATGAAATCTCTCTGGGTGCCTCGCCCCAGGAAATAGTGGCCGATGACCAGAACCGGCTGTGGCTACTGGCATCCGACAGGAATCAGCTATTTCGCGTAGACCCCATCGAGGGCAGAGTTACCAGCTATGAAATTCCGACTGCTGACAGTAACCCCCAGGGCTTGACCATCGGCCAAAACGGAGATGTATGGTTCAGCGAGCCGAACGTCAATAAAATTGCCCGGTATGGCGCGGAAACCGGGTTTTTCCAGGAGTTTGAAATTCCCACCGCGTTCTCCAACCCCGGTGATATTGCGCTGGACAGTCACGGTAAGGTCTGGTTTGTAGAGCGCACATCGAATCGGCTGGGTGTGCTGTACCCCGAATTAAATCGCTTTGATGAGGCCCTCATACCCACAGTCAATGCCCTGCCGCATGCGATAGAAGTTGATGGTAGCGACAGGCTATGGTTTTTAGAGTATCGCGGTAATAAGGTTGGCGTGTTTGACCCGACCCAGGCCATCTTTCAAGAGTTCGATATTCCAAGCTACAACAGCCAACCAGGCGAGCTGGTATTTGAACCCGTGACACAGCAACTGTGGTTCACCGAAAGCAACGCCGAGTCCAGCAAGTTGGGGACGTTGCCTGTTACGCTGGCCGGTTTGGCTGCGGATGCCGGCTCGACAGCGACCGGCAGGGGTCTGATTGAGACGATGGGCGAGGGCACCCTGCTGGAGCGCGGGACTGGCTCAGGTACGCCAGCCCTGTATATCGGGTTGGCTGTTATCGTAATACTGCTCGGCGGTGGACTGTGGTTCAGCAATAAGTCGGGGGAGGTAAGCTGATGCCTTGCTTATTGCGCCTGAACAGAAGTTGGTCGCTCGCGGTTTGTGCCCTGGTGAGTGGATTGTTTGCCGGGCCTCTGGCTGCAGTCCAGGCAACCCAGACATTCGAGATTCCCACCGCTTATTCGGCAACCAGCAGGCTGGTGGCCGGCGATGACACCATTTGGTTTGTAGAACATAACACCAACAAAATAGGCGCGTTTAACAAAACCAGTAGCGTGTTTCGCGAATTCGACATTCCCACCCGCAGTAGCCAGCCCTCCGATATAACCCTCGGGCCCGATGGATCCGTCTGGTACACCCAGCAGGATGCCAATCAAATTGGCCACTTTGATCCCACTACTGAGACGTTCAGGGAGTACGACATTCCCACCGTAAACAGCCTGCCCTCCAGGATTGTTATGGACCAGGCGGGTAATCTCTGGTTTACCGAACACTACGGTAATCGATTGACCCGTTTTGCCCCGGCAAGCGAGACCTTTACCGAGTTTGAAATACCCACTGCATCCAGCAGACCCTCTGGTGTTGCGGTTGATGCCGCAGGGCGCGTGTGGTTCCTGGAGACACAGGGCAACAAACTGGGTCGATTTAATCCGGTTGATGAGTCGTTTGTGGAAATTGCATTGCCCGGTGCTTTTGAAGTGCCGGTTGAGCTGGTTATCGACCCGAGCGGCACACTCTGGTTTGGTGGCAGGCGCGGTGCCAGACTAATTGCTTATGACCCAGGTCGCGAACAGTTCGATGTGCACGACATTCCGGGCGGTGGTGTCATAGGCGGACTTACCGTGGACCGGGCGGGCAACATACTTTTTGCACTGGAAAACAACGGAAAAATTGGCTTGTTTGATCCGCAAAGCAAGGCGTTCAAGATAGTTAAAGCAGTGCTCGGGGAGAGTAAGCCCTACGATATTGAAACCGATGACCAAGGCAACATCTGGTTTGCCGATATGAAAAGGAATGCACTATGCAGATTGGATGGTCTAGTAATGTCATTACTGGTTACTGTGAATTAAGTGAGGGAGAAACACAAACCATGAAGGGGGTGTTGAAATGAGAAAACTACAGAAAAGGTACCTGCAAGCTATGCTGGCAAGCCTCGTTGTGATGTTGGCGAGTAGCGGGCTGGTCGCGGCGGAAAAACGCTGTGCGGCTGAGGGGAAAAAGGTCGAGTGCCCGGTCCAGAGCGACAAGGCATTGCAGGCGGCGCAAGATGCCTATGACCAGGAGGCGAATGATATGGCAAGTGGCAAGGCCGGTAGTACCTACGGTATCGCGCCCTTTGATTATCTGACCGGCGTCGGTAAACGAACCGAAAGCACCGATGCTAATACGGGCGACAGTGGCTATGCCGGCGCAACCGGCCGAACTGAGCTATGGGACCGAGTGGGCAAGCCAAAAGAGGGAGAGGCTGTTTACAACCAGTGGACCAATAACTGGTCGCCGAGCTTTGACCATACTCTGGTGCCAGGTGCGGACCCCAATGAAGGAAAGCAGTGGTATTATGTCTACTGCATTACCTGTCACGGCTGGACCCTGCAGGGCAATGGGCCCAGTGCCGTGGATATCGACCCCCGGCCGCGCATACTCACCGCCGGCGATAAGTACATGAACAAGAAGACCAACCTCGAACTGTTTACGGCAATCAAGGGAGGTGGCGAGGCCGTTAATCTCTCCTCATCCATGCCGGCCTGGGGTAACTTCCTGTTGGACCAGGATATCTGGAATATCGTCGCCTGGATTCGCGCTATGTCAGATGTGAATCCACCCAAATCGGTGGAGGAATATCTGAATCCCCAGTCCTCTTATAAGGTGGTTAAGGGCGATATCAATGCTCTTAACTATAAGGACAGTGACGACTTTATCGATGCCCAGGAGATGATGGAAATCGATCTCGGCGGCCGAGGCGAGGGAGCACTGGTCGGCGGTGGCTATGTCGAGGGCGGACTGCGCAAGAAACCCGAAGACGTTGCGGACAAGGTGGGGCAGAAATACTAGGGTTGTTTGCTGTATGATAGATGAGGGCCGATAGCACCCTATCGGCCCTCATGATCTTATTGTGGCAAACTGCGCCGCAATCCCCTATGGTATCCTCCGAAATTCCCTGACTACATGGTGTTCCTGAGACAATGAAGAAGAAGGCTGCGATCCTGTTTGGTGTTGTGTTCTTCCTGTCTGTTACGGTGTATGCTGCGCTGACGTTTTCAGCTGCGGACCAGATTACCCAGGCTGCCAAGGCCCGGGGTTACCTGGCCTATACTACCGATGAGGCCATTGCACTGGCCTACGAAAAATGCACGACCTGCCACGAGGCGGACAAAGTGCTGCTGTACTGTTCCCGCTGTGGCCCACCCTTTATTGTTACAATTCACTATATGAAAAAATATATAGAACTGGCCAATATCAATGGCGAGCACGTCAGCCCGCTAACCGATGCGCAGGTTGTTGCCATTGCGCAGGTGTGGAATGGTCTAATTGGCAATTGGGAGTCCGATTGGCGGGTTGAGGATATGACCCGGCTATTGGCTAACGATCAACCCCTTATCGACCTGCTCAACACACCGCTGGAACAACGACCCATCGAAATGGCCCTGGCTGATAAGTCGGCGCCGGGATCCTACAAAGAACAAATTCAATAGATTGAAACCATCATGATAGCCGTAGATAATCTGATAAAGGACTATGGTAGCCATCGAGCTATCGACGACATCTCTTTTTCGATGGAAAAAGGGGACGTTTTGGGGTTCCTCGGGCCCAACGGGGCGGGGAAGACCACCATGATGCGGATTCTTACCTGTTGCATGCCCGCCACCAG
>JABHWT010000330.1 GCA_018657645.1 Halieaceae bacterium
GCCTCAGCGAGGCGCTCGAGGATGGCCTCGCGGCTGGGAATTGGGTTGTCGTAGCGGGCGGCCTCGCGCTCGGCATGGGGGTCGGCACGCTTGCCTTTCCTGGTCATAGCTGGATTTTTCTCCGTGTGAATCTTGTTTGTCTTCCTGACATAGCCTGATTATACGCCAGGATTGACAAAGCCGCGCGCGACAATAGCTTCAACGGGACAGTATCACTGTATTTTTGGGATTCCATGGCGCATCAGCATGCGCAATTTATGGGGAAACCAGCGAAAGACTGACAGATACTCCCGGTTACCGATTACCCGGCGGGCCTGGACCTCCCTTCTGCGCCCGGCCAGGTCGGGCAGGTTCAACACAAATGCCCACAGCGCATGACCATAGATTCGTGTAAATACCGAGGGTCGTCTCTTGATGATCGCCAGCACCATGCCCTCGACAGCCAGCAGGCTCAATTGTAGCGGAAATACGAGCAATAATAGTGGTAGGGGATAAAACAGAAACATCACATACAGCTTGTTTCGCTCACTCAGACGGCGCCGGACAATAGTTGTGGTAAGTTCCCCGGCGACGACCTTGCCGCCCCCGAAAGAGTGCCCTACATGGTGGTAGTAGGCCGAGTGGGACAGGGCCACCACCGGGTAACCCAGTATCCTGGCGTAGTTGCACAAATACATGTCTTCCGCGATTGAACCGAACCACGGTGGAAATCCGCCGCATTGGTCCCACAGGGCTCTGGACAACCACAGGCAGGACCCCATGACCGTGGCCACCGGCTGCTCGGATTTTTCCAAAATCAGCATCGGCGTTGCCAACACGTCCATAAACATGCCGCAGTCAGAGAACCGTTCGTCGTCTGCATTAAACTGGGGCAGCGTAAGGATAGACTCCCCGTAAACGCGCTGTGCCCTCAGCAGGGTTTCGACGGCATCCTCGGCCAGCCATGCATCATTGTTCAATAAAAGGACATAAGTGCCACTGGCGGCAGCCACCATTTTGTTATTGGCCCGACAAAAACCCACGTTGTCGGCACTCGACAGTAACCTGACATCTGGAAAACGCCGACTAACAATGGCTACCGAATCATCGTCGGAGGCATCGTCGTGAACCAGAATTTCAATGGTGGCATCGCTGTTTTGAGCATAGATGGAGTCCAGGCACCGGCCAATGAGCTCGGCACCATTGTAATTGGCGACACAGATACTGACTGTCGGTTCCATAGTCGACGCCTTTACTCCGCAGTAATCCAGTCCCAGGTCTGGCGCAGACCATCTTTGAGCAACGTCGATGGGGCCCAGTTAAAATGAGCAGCGGCTTTTCTGGACTCGAGAACAATGGAGTGCACATCGACTTTACGCGAGGCACTGAAATCCAATGCAACCTGCTTACCGGTCACCTCTTCTGTCAGTCGAATCAGGTCGAGCAGGGCAACTCCCGTGCCACTTCCCACATTGTATGTGTCACAACCGGTTGCTAATTGATCGACGGTTGCCAGAGCTAAAGTGACAAAATCGTCAATGAACAAAAAATCCCGCTGCTGGCTACCATCACCCATGACAAAAAATGTCCCGTCGTCTCGAATGGCATTCATCAGGGTGGGCACCAGCCCAAATTGCTGCTTTGCCAATTGTCCAGGACCGTAAAGGTTGGACGGACGCAGAACCTGCACAGGATTTCCCGTTTGTCGACTGTAGGTTTCGAGAAACAACTCCAGTGACGCCTTGCCAGCTCCATAGTAGGAAATCGGCGAAACAGCGATGGTCTCATCGCAGTGCGCTACTCCGGGGTTACCGTAAATCGTTCCGCCGGAGCTGACAAACGTGATAGCCGTTGTGCAGGACTGCTCCAGGTACTCCAATAATCGCAAAGAGGGCAGCAGGTTGGCGGTAATCTCCAGTGAAGATTGGCTGGCCGATGTGGCCGGTGTGGTGTCACAGGCCAGGTGAAAAACAGTGTCAGCCCGCTGGTACAGTTGCCCCAACTGGTGAACATTGTCGAAGTTACAATCGATATAGGTTACCCCCGGCGCGCGGCGGATTACCGGCGAGCGGGAAATACTGAACACCTCGTGGCCAGCGCCAACCAGCGCGGGACACAGGCGACGGCCTACAAACCCACTGCCTCCCAGTACAACGATTGTCTTCATAGGAGCATTCCGTATAAATTTCTATAACGCGCCACGCAGTCGCTCCAGGTGCCATATTCCTCAAGCCCGCTACGGCGACAATTGGCAGAAAATCGGCGCCGCTGTTCCGGCTCGGAGAGCTGGGTCATCGCGTCTATAAACTGTGCCCTGGAATCGACCAGATACCCGTGCACACCGGGGGAGACGACTTCCCGGTGTGCCGGGATGTCCGAGGCGATAATGGGTATCCCAGCGCCCATAGTTTCCAGTAGTACCTGGGGCTTGCCCTCCGAGTGCTCACTGAGTGTAATAAAGCCCGCACACCTTGGATACCAGGTCGATAGTAACTCGTCTGCGGTGGCCGGGCCATGATAGTTTACCCAATCGGGAATACTCAGATTGTCGTGATTGGGGCCAAACAAATGCAGTTGCTGCCGCGTGTTGAACACACTTTTGCCCCATTCAAACAGATGGCCTATTTTCTCCGGCGTCACGCGCAGCACACACAGCCAGTAGTTAATATCTGCCGGCGGCTCATTGATGACACCGTACCACCGGCTATCGATACCAAAATTAACCGGCCGGATATCGGCAATGTCGCCAAACCAGTTCTGAAGAGGCTGATTCATCCAGGCCGCATTGGGTGCCAGGACACAGCGATTGGTTTTCAGTACCGCGCGCACTAGCCGGACCATTCCCGGTATTTTGAGTAACTTGAAATCCGTTCCCAATACTGTCATCACGGCCGATACATTCATCCCGTACAGGGGCAATGCATTTTGCAGCCAGTTAATATGAAAGATATCAACGGATTGCCGCTCCCGCAGGTACAGTCTACGAAGTCGCCACAGTAGCCCCGAGGCAGTGACCAGTGTTTTCAGGGGGTGTTTCCGCAGCAGATGTGCGATGCCGCCCCTTGCCAACAAATCTGCAAGCCACTTTGCTTCGCTGGCTGTACAGGCGTAGTGCACCCGCGCATGCCGTGGACCGTCGGGGGCCCACAGCGACAGGTTGATAGCTGAATTTTCTCCCATTGCATCGGCTATTTTGCGAATAAACAGCCCCTCCCATGCCGTTTCAGTACCGGGGTAGCTGGTTGCGGTCATCAGTACCCTTGTGGGTCGATCTGCCATGTTAGCTCATCGGGGTTGGAGTCATTACTTACTATCCGGATTGATTCAAACCTGTCAAGCGCTGGCACACTTTCACCCGGCATGTGACTCGGGCCGGGTGCGCTCCAAAAGTAGTAACTATTGACAATTCCGGGGCAGATAAGTAAAGTTCGCGCCCTCGGGTGGAGCGACTGCTGCGCCTGTTAAGCCCAGGTGGTGAAATTGGTAGACACGCTAGCTTCAGGTGCTAGTGCTCGCAAGGGCGTGGAGGTTCAAGTCCTCTTCTGGGCACCACTCCTATCTGAAGCCCCCGTATTTACTGGGCTGCAGAGCAGAATTAGATAGAAATACAGCCATTCTATCTAAGATTCTATCTAAATAGCACTTGCTCCAACCCCCACCCCCAACTAATCGAATGTTGTAATACTGTAATAGTCGAGTTTACATGTCGGACGGTGTGTGAGGGATGGCACCTATGCGTGCCTTACATGCCAGAAGAGCGCCAGCGGATGTGGCTAGTTATTTGGACAGCAAGAGTATGTTGCGCCAAACATACTCTCCTTTGTTAAACCTCTGACCGGTTGCGCTGCTATAGCTTGCCCATATTGATCTGTCGCTTGTCCTATCCGAAACAAATGGCAGAGGCCATTTTGTGCCAGGGGTAATAACTTGAACAACAATAAGCCTTGAATCACCTGACATGAAATCTTGTGGTATGACAAACATGAATCGATTCCAGCCCTCGACACCCCTTAAACCAGCTTGGGTATACAGCAAGTTAAATGGTGTGTCATCCAGCATCTTCTCGTAAATACGTATAGAAACTTCAGAGTCACCCCTCAGCTTCACCTCTAGACCATCTATTTGTGTGAAATCGGAGGTGTTTCTAAATACCATGCCAGACCAAGCTTCAGGAGTGCCGTTGTAACCCCGACTATTATCACGAGAGTGACCATTGGTTTCTGTACCCCGCTCGTCGTATCGAATATGACCGCGTTTTGGCCCGTACTCACTTAGCTCGACTTCCACCTCAATATCACCAGACTGCTTCTGTGAGGAGAAGTATATTTGTGCAGTTGTATCGCCCCAGGGGTCTACTGAATCGTCTCCTGGAGTACCGTCTGTTCTAGTGACATTGAAGGTATCCTGCGTTTGTGCAACGCCATCTGCGCCACTCCCCCTAACCAGCTCCGCGATTCTGTAGCTATCGGTATCATTATCCTTCGCCAGCGACTGAACCCGCGTGATGAGTAATCCCTCGCCGGGGAGCACTTTGTCGATCCCTATCTGCTGCCGGTTCTCTAAAATGAGTGACTCTCGCACACGGTAGGGGCCAAGCCAAAACCTATGTATAC
>JABHWT010000179.1 GCA_018657645.1 Halieaceae bacterium
AACTCCTATATCCAGGCCGTAACCTGGGACGAGTCCGACTGCCCTATCGCCGACGCGATCCTGGTACCTTCACAGTCCACCGACCCGGAGTCTCCCCACTTCGCTGACCAGACCAAACTCTATGCTAATAAGGAATGGGTGCGCTTCCCATTCTGCGAGGAGGATATCGTTGCCAACCAGATTGGTGAAACCTTAATCCTGGAAGAGTAGCCAACACCCCGGCGGCTGTACTGCCAGGTGCATTTCAAAGGTCAAGGGGTCAGAGACCTTGAAAGTCAATCCTTTGGTTTAACGTGATAATAAAGTTAAACATATTTGCCTCCTACAAGAACCCCTGAAAATCAAAACAAGGCTTTGGCGACATTAGAGCTGTCGAGATAGACGTTGCCAATGCCATGAAATAACCCCGCTAGCCAGAGATTGTTATATCGTTTGTATATCCAGGCAAAAAACAAACCAGCGGCAAAGATAAAGGCAAAGTACTTTAGGTGCCAGAGGTTTTCCGCAATATACTGGTAATGATGAAAATGAACGGTACCGAAGGTAAACACCAGATTGCTGATCAGTATGCCTTGGGTATCACCCAGTTTTTCCGACAAGGTTTTTTGCAGCAGCCCCCGATATACCATTTCTTGAAAAAAGCCCCAGCAAAGCATCGGCACCACCACCAACGCAATGACCAATATCTGATCATCGAATGCCAATAACCGTCGCCACTTTGAGGTTAACAGCAAGAAGCAGCCATTGGAGACCAGCACTCCAATTACCAGAAAATGCCTCTCATTTTTGTTCCACGAATTAAAGGGCCTAAGACCTATTGAGGCCAACGTCTGCTTTGTAAGCAGTGGATACAGAACAACAAATGCAACACATATAAAAACCATCTGCGCTGCAAAGCGCCAGTTTGACTGTGGCAAATTCAGCCACTCATACAGTGCAAGAAGGTTTGGTCGAGAGACGAGAAAACACAAAGCAAACAGAAACCCAGCCCCAATCAAACTCTTTTGGGTATTTTCAATGGCATTTTGACTCATGTGTATGCCCGCCTTATGTGTTGCTCAAAGGGTAGCATGCTGCCGGGGGTGGCAACCATTATGAAAAGAAGCTGTTTGCCTGGGGCTTGATCCAGATGGGTGACTGAAACGCTTACAGTTGGGAGTAGTACGTCGAATGATAATTCAGGAGTGCTGACAAGGCTCGTAGTTCAACAGCTCACTAGTTCGGTTATACTGGTAGCGACGGGGGACTATATGTTTACATTTCGTTTAAATACAAAACCTGCATATCGAGTTGCGTTACTGCTCGCGGGGCTCATTATGCTCGTGATATCTACCGTCATACCGGCGCAGTCCAGTGATGATTTCCCAGTCCTCGATGTGTTGGTTTACGAAAGCCTGGGCGAAACATACGAAAATGAAGCGGGTAGAATTGTCGGGGTAATCGCAGATGGGGTGCGACGCTTTCTCGACAAAAGGGGCCTTGAATACAAGATGCAGCAATTACCCTGGACGCGGTTATACATGCAAGTCACGAGCAGTGATCGTGCGTTGGCTACTGGCATACTTAGAACCAAGGAACGCGAGGAGATGTTTCACTGGATATATCAAATTCGGCTTGAAGAGAACTTCCTCATTGCACGGAATACGCCTTCGATGAAAGATTTTGATCCAGAGACCATTCCACAGGGGAACCTCACAGCAATATGTGACAAAAATTCCGCGCAATGCAAATTCCTTGAAGAACTGGGATTCCCAGACAATAATATTTTTCGCTTCAATGGAATGGCATCGGGCCAGCAGATTCAAATGGTGCTGAAGAGGCGCGTCGATTTTGTAATCGGCGACCTCCATTCCTTTGCTCCCGATATTGAAAGCCTGGGTATTGACCCAGACAAGCTAATTCAAGTGATGAGTGTTAACAAAACGGGTTTGTATGTCGTCGCATCCAAATCCATGAACCCTCAGCTACTCGACATTCTACTAAGGGACAGATTGTAATGGGTAAAGAAGCTGTGTTGGCCGACCCATCGCCCATGTCTTTGGGATGCGACCTGCATTCCTGGTGGGTGATGGTGATATCGAGGCGGACATAGCCACGGCGGCGCACTGCACACAACTGGGGAATTACCGATGAGTTACGATAGCAACAATATCTTTGCGAAAATCCTGCGCGACGAGGCACCCGCATTCAAGGTTTATGAAACAGACCAGGCGCTGGCCTTCATGGATGTCATGCCCCAAGTGCCGGGTCATACGCTGGTAATCCCCAAGGATAGTGCCGAAGGTCTGCTCGACGTGGACCCCATTATTCTAGGCGGCACTATCTGTGCAGTTCAGACCGTTGCTGAAGCCGTCAAGCAGGCTTTCGAGGCCCCGGGAATCATGATCGCTCAACTAAATGGGCCGGCGGCAGGGCAGACAGTATTTCATATGCACTTTCATATTATGCCTCGATTCGAGGGTTTGGAGTTCAAGCTACATGCCCGCGACATGGAAGATTTCGCCGTACTGGAAGCGCATGCCGGGCGGATTCGGGCCTGTCTTACCCATGCATGATGCGGCACAGCGTTTCACGGCCTGTAGTGCTGCGGGTTCCTAGAAGGACGCTATCTCGAAGCCTCTTAACAAGCACACGAGTAATGGTAATCCCACCCGGGTTGTATCTCCTGTCCTCGCTATGGCATATTTGATCCCTACTCCCCAAGGATGTCGGCGCCATGCGATACCTTCTCCCTCTATTTCTATCGGGCCTGATTACAGCCTGCGGAGGCGGCTCAGGCCACAGCTCCGCCAAACCGCCACCCGTGCCGGTAGTAACACTGGGCCCAACACTGACAATGAACCCAGAAAACGCTACACCCTTAGCTGGGGAGCTCACCATAGAAACCGACCTACCAACAACTCTGTTGCTTCGAGTCAGTGGCCAACAGGAAGATTCCGACAGTTGGAATATCAAATTCAGCGGACACAGAACCAGCCATTCTGTGCCCATTCTTGGCCTGAAATCGAACAGCTCCTATACCCTGGAATTAGTTCTGGAGAGCGAGGGTGGTCAAGCAGCGGAGGGTGTTGAGGGCATCGCCATCACAACGGCGCCATTGCCTACCGACTTTCCCAACATTGATGTGCTGGTGAACAAGCCCGATTTCATGGAGCCTGGGTATACTATGATCGGCCAGACCGGTCACGGATGGGACGGAGGAGTCGCTCAGCGCTACGGGATCATTCTTGATGCCACTGGCGAAGTGGTTTGGTATAGCCCTGAGCTATTCAGTGGCATTGTCAATCGACTTCCGAATGGCAACATCGTATTCCAGTCCGATGATGAAATTAGAGAAGTAGACCTGCTTGGGCGGGTTATCGAGCGCTCCATCTTGCCAGACGAGCTTTACAATACACTTCACCATGATCTTCATCTCACCGATTCTGAAACCTACCTCTCGCTGTCTTGGGAATCTATCGAAGTCAATGATTACCCGGCGAGTGATTCTGACCCAGACATCCCCCCGTTGCCAGCTGTAATTCGTGATGAGCCTGTTGTTGAAATCGCTAAGGACGGAAGCGTGCTGAACACCTGGACCTTCGCGACGATGCTCGACACCAATCGAATAGCGTTCGACTCACTCAGGGAATCACCACAAGGCCTCGACTGGATTCACAGCAATGCAGTAATAAGCTCGCCCTCTGATGACAGCATCATTGTTTCTCTTCGTCACCAGGATGCAGTCGTCAAGTTTTATCGGTCGGGACAGATTGGGTGGATTCTTGGCACGCATGCGAACTGGAAAGCGGAATACTCCCCTTATCTTCTTACCCCTCAAGGGAGCAACTTTTCATGGCAGTATCATCAACACGCAGTCACGGTTACCGACACCAACACACTGCTTCTTTTTGATAACGGGAATCATCGAGCAAGCCCATTCGATGGCACAACACCAGCACCGCGAAGCGAAAGTGTTAGCCGTGCCGTAGAGTACGCTATCAATGAAGATACAATGGAAGTCGAGCAAGTTTGGGCATACGGGGAGTCAGAAAACATCTTCTCAGATATATGGGGAGATGCAGATCGGCTTCCAAGTACTGGGAACACCTTGATAGCTTTCGGTGGGACAGTGTACGAAAACGGGGTTTCAAGTGCAGATTCGGGTTTTGGGGCACGGCACGCAAGAATCATTGAAGTCACGCCCGATACCCCTTCTCAGAAAGTCCTGGATCTCCGGCTTTACAACACCAATCAAGAGCTCACTCTCGGCACTTATCGCAGCCAACGGATACCCGCTTTATATCCAGATGATGCAGTTGTCTCCTATTAGGCAGAGTCTGGTGCCATGGTCTTGTCGAGGGTGCCCTTGCTACCAGCGTAACTTCTGATGGATAGCGTAGTAATGGCTGCATCGCCTGGATGGCAGAACAGGGGATCAAAGGGCTCTGGGTGGGGCCTGGTTGGCCCCTTTTCATTTTCATGTAAACTGTAGCAAAATTCGGTGGTCACTACCCGGGCTATAGTGGCAGAGCCACGGCAAAGAAGCTGGAGAGGTGTTGATGAGGGTAGGCACTATTTTAGGGATTGCAGCGCTGCTACTAGCAGGTGCAACGGCTGTTTATTGGTTTTCCCTGGCTCGCCAGGTGAGTCTTCCCGAAGACCGCACCGCTTTCGTTGCTACCTGGTTGTTCGCTGCTGCCCTTGGGGTATCCGCGTTCTTCAAACGCCCGGGTATTCTCGGAGGTATTCCGGCAACCCTGTCCATTATCATTGGTTTGTTTTTGCCGTTTACCATTTACGTCAGCCCCCAGACTTTGGGCGATGGCACCATCAAGGTTGGTGACCCCCTGCCTCATTTCTCGGCTCCGACAGACAAGGGCGAGATCTTCGACTCCAAGAGCCTCAGCGGCCATCTGGTACTCATCAAGTTTTTCCGGGCGCACTGGTGACCCTACTGTGTCGGCGAGTTACGCCGACTCGAGCAGGATCTTCGCGGTGAATTTGATCGCCGAGGGATGAAGGTGGTGACGGTCAGCACCGATACCCCGGAGGAAATTCGTGACGAACGCCATCTTCACGGCATCCAGGCAGACATGCTGTCTGACCGGACCCTGGCGGTAACGGATGCGTTTGGCCTGCGCAATACGGCCTTCCACACAGGGAACCCGCAAGATGAGATTGAAGCGCTTCCAGTGCCTGCGACCCTGCTGGTTGACGCCGAGGGCATCGTGCGCTGGGTTGATATCTCCCAGAACTACCAACAACGGACCGATCCGGAGGTAGTGCTAGCGGCCATACGAACGGTATTGGACCCAACATGGCGGGAGTAGAAGGGCGAGTTGCACTGGTCGCCTCGCAGTGGCCATTTCTCCTACAAAGTTCAGCCCAGGTTCGGTTTCGGTTAAAATGCCACCGGGCCACGATAAGTAGCTGCCTGCGGCCAGTTGTGTATATTTAGGCAGCTGGGAATAGGTTGGAAAAATGGAGGGCACAATGCCACAAATTAGTACGCTTGCAAGCTTCAGGCAGCTGATTCTCGTTACTGTCGTTTTTTCCATCGGCGCGAGCGGTGGCGAATCACCTCAATCTGGTACATACACTCGTTCGTTTCCCCGTCTCAACCCGGAATTTCTGGTCACACCCGAAGAAGCTTACATCTGGGCCAAGGAAAAGGACAATAATCTGCCAGCCCTTGCGGGCAGCCCGCAATGGCACGGCTGGCTGGGTGATCTCGAGCGGCGATTTGAGTCTTATGGTGTCATCGACTTGGTGCACAACAGCTGGGAATTTGAGCGCTGGGAAACATCTGACGATGCTACGGACTGGTCGCTGGACATCGCCGGAGAGGCTATAGATGTTGCTTTCTACGGTGCCTATTCCGGTGGGACGGGGGCGGAGGGAACCACTGCGGAGTTGGTGTATTACGACCACAACGACCCGCCTGATTCCATTGAGGGAAAAATTGTTGTTATCCCGACCAGGCCGACCCCACAGAAACCATTACCACCTCGATATCGAAATAGTTATACCTACGTAGACTACGAATATCGAACAAATGGCGAAACCTACCCGGAATTATTCGAAGTGGTGGATCCGACAGATTCATATACCTTTGAAATCTACTATCAACTGGGACAAGGGCTACACCAGATCGCTATCGACGGAAACGCAGCAGGCCTGCTAATCGTTTACGACATGGGTTTTGACAGGGCGTCGGGGTTGTACTCGTTTCCGGTGCCCGAGCGCTATGAGGTGCCAACATTAACGCTGGGCAGAGTAGAGGGAGAAAAAGTCATAGCACTGGCTAAGGCCGGAGAAACGGCAACCCTTCGTCTCGAGGCTCGGACCGAAAGTGCCGAGGCCTATCAGCTAATCGGATATCTACCTGGACGCGACTATGGTACCGATCAGGACGAACAGATTCTGATGGTCACACATACGGACGGACCATCAATCACACAGGACAACGGCGCGCTCGGAATTCTCGCTGCTATCCGATATTTCTCTAATATCCCACAACAGGATCGACCACGAACACTTGCGCTGTATCTCGACAGTCGTCACTACATCACGGGTATGGAAAAAGCATTCGCCGACGTTGTCTGGTTCGAGCGGCACCCCCAAATGAGAAATCCGGTGGTTGCTATTATGCATATGGAGCATTTAGGCGAACTCGAGTACAAAGAGGTTGGCGAAAAGAACCTACCAACCGGGCTGGCGGAACACGCGGTCATCTGGACGCGTAACAACCCCGTCCTTATTAGCGCTGCGATTAATGCGGTTAAAACTCATCAGCCCCGTCGCGTCACGATTTCAGTGCCGGAACGACCAGGCATCAACGGCGAGCGACAGGAAGGTTGGTGGGGTGTCGCCAGCTTCGGCCAAGGTGAGTTGTATCGACGTGATGGTGGAGGATGGGATGTGCCAATGTTCGGTTTTGGTGGCTGGCTTGGTAATTACTGGAATACGCACACGGGCATCGAGGCCTGGGATAAGGACCTGTTTGTCGCCCAAGCGCACACAATGACTCAGCTTACCGGTGTTTTAATGACCGTTGATCTGCAGCAGGCCAGGAGCAGAGGCGTTACGGACAAGCGCGACTAACTGGTCAGTTTCGACTTCCGCTACTTGGGTTCATTCTGAAATATTTCTCGGCGGAGACAGCTTCTTTACAAACCGGAAGCTCCCAAAACATCCCGCGGATCATTCCACCTCCGGCACGTGGCCTTGCATTTCCAAACGTTCGGTTAAAACTCTCGCAATGCGCCCGGTCTCTGCGCCTGTTTGTTACGCAATTTTCAATCGCCTGTTCTCGCAGCGGGGCAATATTTTCCTCTCGCTGTTTCTGGCACTCTTCCATAAGCTCCAAAGCGCCGCTCCGTGTAAGTTCTTCGGCTACCTGGTTTTTCCCCGTTTCGCCTTTTTGCGCTCGTTGTTCCGGTTGGGACATGGGAACCACCTCAGCGGGGCTTTGTGAGGGTGGCGGTGCATCAGCTATATTCGCCGCGGGCAAATCCACTTTCTCGGAACCCAGCGACGGAGTATCGCTGAACACCGGATTGCCTTGATCATCGACAGTCTCATAAATCTGGGCCATTACGCCGGTTTCGAGTAGCAAAGACAACAGAATAATGCTGGAAAATAGACTTATCGCCTTCATGGAATGACTCTCAAAGGATCATGGGTGCTTTCATGATAACCACTTTCACCCTAGCATTGTAATGTTCTAAAATTCCAGCGTGCAATTATGCCCTCTACTGATACAGGCGGTTTCCGTACTCCGAATGACTAGAGAAGCCGCAACAAGGCGCTTATTCCCCCTATGCCCGGCCTCAGTTAGCCCCACTAGAGTCTTTCTGCAGTGATTCAAGCACCCGATCCAGATTGAAACTGCCCGGTCTTTGACGTGGCGGGTAATCCTTAAACGTGCCGATGAACTTGCCCACATAGGCTGCTGCAGGTGTGAGCAGATACAATCGCTCGAAGCGCCATGTTTCATAGGCTCCGGACTCCCAGTCTGCGCGTTCAAACGGATCGCGGAGCAGATTGAATAATTTTGGAAAGCGTAGGGTCACATACGGTTCTTGCCACACTTCCATTCCATGCCCTCGCTGCTCGGTAAACATCACTTTCCACTGGCCATAGCGCAAGGCTGACAATTGCCCGTCGTCAGTGAAGTAAAACATTTCCTTGCGGGGACCCTCGTCCACCTCGCCGGTAAGATACGGCAGCATGTTGTAGCCGTCGAGATGAACATTGAACCGTTTTCTACCCGCTCGATGGCCCTTGAGTAACTTACTCTTCATATTGGGTTCACCAGCCGCAGCAAGCAGTGTAGGCATCCAGTCTTCCATGGAAACGATTTCGCTGGAAACCTGGCCAGGTTTAATTTTTCCTGGCCACTTCACCATCATCGGAACCCGAAAACCACCTTCCCAGGTGGTGTTTTTTTCTCCGCGAAATGGTGTCGTTCCACCATCGGGCCAGCTAAAGGTTTCAGCTCCGTTGTCGGTGGAATACATGATGATTGTGTTGTCGGCAATCCCGAGCTCATCCAGTTTGGCCAGCAGCTCACCAACCATGCCGTCGTGTTCGGCCATGCCATCTGCGTAGATACCCTGCCCGGTCACTCCTTTCGAGGCTGCTTTCAACCGTGTCCACACGTGCATGCGCGTGGTGTTATACCAGACAAAAAATGGCTTACCGTCGCTGTGTGCCTTGTCCATGAACTTTAAGGTACGGGCCGTGACTTCTTCATCAATGGTCTCCATTCGCTTCATGCTCAGCGGGCCAGTATCCTCGATCTTGCCATCTGCCAGAGAGTGTATAACGCCGCGGGGGCCGAATCGCTTGGCAAACTCGGGATCCGAGGGATAATCTTCGTTTTCCGGTTCGTCCTCGGCATTGAGGTGATACAAATTGCCAAAGAACTCATCGAAACCGTGGTTAGTGGGCAGGTGCTCGTCGAGATCGCCCAGATGATTCTTGCCAAACTGGCCTGTGGCATAACCCAGTGGTCTAAGAAGCTCCGCAATAGTCGGGTCTTTCCCATCCAGTCCCTCTTTCGCGCCGGGCAAGCCTACCTTCAACAGGCCTGTTCGCAACGGGCTCTGGCCGGTAACAAAAGCGGACCTGCCAGCAGTGCAACTGTTCTGCCCATAACCATGCAGGAACATCATGCCCTCGTTGGCGATGCTGTCGATGTTCGGGGTTGCGTAGCCCATCGAACCGCGATTGTAAGCGCCGACGTTATACCAACCGATATCGTCTCCCCAGATAACCAGAATATTGGGTTTGTCCTGCGCCGAGACCAAAAGGCTCGAACAGGCCATAACGAAAACAGCGAGAACTTTACAATATAGCTTCATTATCACTTTGCTCCTCTGTGAATAGTTCTATCGCCGGATCCTATGGGGCGGGCAATGCTCCCCAGTATAGGGTAGGACCACTCACTGTAAACTTTATGCACAGGCATAAAGAGATCACTGATCAATTGGCAGCACTACGTGCGACAAAGGATGCACATTAAACATTCTCTACCTCACAAAGTGAACTTCCAGATAAATGGCTTCTGCCCAACGTGTGTAGTGATAAATCTTCGACGTCTCGGTGGCTGAGCTTGAAGTGATAGTACAGTCTCACGACTGTGGGAAATGATGTCCGGTGGGAATCGGTGACACTTGTATGTATTCATCTGCCGATTCCAACAATTTCGGCAGTTAATTTGACGTTAACTCTAATAGTAATACTGAGGCGATAAAGATAAAATCGCCGCTCGAAACTTGCCGAAAAAGGCGGAAGTGGGTTTGCATGACCAAAAACATAGAGCTATTAGCACCAGGTGGTGATGTTAATGCTATTAAAGCGGCCATTGTGGCAGGCGCCGATGCGGTGTATTGCGGCCTTGATACCTTCAATGCACGTAACCGAGCAACCAACCTCTCCTTTGATGATCTAGCCGGCATTGTCAAGCTGGCTCATAGATATGATTGCAAGATCTTTTTGGCCCTAAACATAGTGATTTTGGAGCACGAAGTAGCGAGCATCATTAAGCTATTGAATAAACTGGTGAACAGTGGGATCGATGGCATTATTGTGCAGGACCTTGGACTGTTTTACCTGATTAACCAGTATTATCCGAGTTTGGATATACACGCCTCAACTCAGCTAACAACGCATAATGAAGGGCAGGTTAAGTTTCTGTCTAAAGTAGGTGCCTCGCGCGCTAATCTATCTCGGGAACTAAACCTGACTGAAATTAGAGCTTTAACAGCAGCGGCTCATGACGCGGAGGTATTAACCGAAGTATTTGTTCATGGTGCATTGTGCGTCGCATTTTCTGGTCAATGTTACTCAAGCTCGGTCAGTGTGGGTAACTCCGGCAATCGTGGTCGCTGTAGTCAGGCTTGCCGTGATGAATATGAACCCACAGCTACGGGCAACAAATTCCCGCTTAACTTGAAAGACAATTCAGCCTATTTTGATTTACCCGAACTCGTGGACGCTGGCGTGGACGCCCTAAAAATCGAAGGACGAATTAAGGGCGCGCAGTATGTGCATACCGTGGTTGATAGCTGGCGAAGACAGATTGATACCTTTTTTGAGACCGGGAAGTTATTGGGTGACAATACAGATTTATATAAGGTGTTTAACCGAAATTTTACCAACCTTTTTTTGAAAGGTGATATAAATAAGTCGATGTTTATAGATAACCCGCGCGACCATAGTTTTGCACATGCCAACAAAAAAAGTAATGCTATCTCGGCTGTACAAATCCAGAAAGCGCAGAAAATATTATCTCAAGAGAAAAATGAAATAGGGGTTCTTGTCGAGGAGAAAATTAAGTACCTGAGTGTAGAAAAACAAAATCTTCAATTAAGTTTCTCTGGAGGATTAGATAAACCTCTAACGGTAAAGGCAATTGTTACAGAAAGAAGCCTAAATGATGACGATGCTAAAGATCACATATTTACTGCTAAAACCGACATGGTGCTAATTGATGCGGGGCAATCCTCCATTGATCGTGCCTCCATTGATCGTGCCTCCATCGAAAAACGTTTTAGATCGTTCAATAACTCCGGATACAGTATTACGGGCTTTAATTTCGATGGTCTAGATGCAGGTGTAACTGTTCCTTTTAGAGAATTAACATCGCTAAAAAACAAGCTAGCGTTTATGCTAAATGGTTCGGTAGCCGTTATTCCGGCAGTTGAAATACCCCAGTTAGTCCAGCATCCCAAGATCGAAGAAAAACCGAAGATGTCCATTTTGATTGCAGAAGAAAAAGACATTTACTTATCAAATGAAACAGATGCCGATGTTTATTTTAAGTTGCCGGAAAGTTTTGTAGTAGGCAGCCGAAAGCACATTGACATATTTTTGAACAATCCCGGACTGATTCCTTGGTTTCCTGCCGTACTCATTGGTAAAGATTATCTAGAGGCAATTAGAATACTCGAAGAAGTTCGGCCAAAGACTATCGTCAGCAACAATACCGGTATCGCATACAGAGCTTTTGAAATGAGTATTGATTGGATAGCTGGTCCATTCTCAAATACCACCAATTCTTATGCGTTATTAGCCCTGAGAGAACACCTGGACTGCAAAGGGGGCTTCATCTCTAACGAAATTAGTAAAAACCAAATTCGTACTATCAGGCGCCCTGAAAATTTTAGATTGCTTTACAGCATATACCACCCGATTTTGATGATGACCAGCCGTCAGTGTTTCTTTCAGCAAACAGTCGGCTGCAAAAAGACCAGCATCGAAGATGGCTGCATGCTCAAATGTGAAAAAGCCACGTCTATTACAAATGTCAAAGGTATTTCATTTGCGGTGGATAAGCAAAAGGGCGGTTATCCAAGTATTTATAATCATGAGCAGTATTTGAATATTGATGCCGTTAGCGACTTTTCGCATCTTTTTGATGAATTCCTTATTGATCTAACTGACATCGGTGGCGGATCGAAAGAGAAGATAGATAAAGTCCAGTTGATTCATCACTTTGAAAATGTGTTGAGGGGCGTGCCCGAATCAGGCGCTCAGTTGCACGAAATTGTCACTGTATCGACCAACGCTCAATACAAACAAGGCCTATAAAATTGTCACTTCGGCGTGCACAGTGAGGTGGCCCGCGGCGACGGCTTGCCTCTTCTGTGGTATTGCCAAGTAAACTCGCTGGAATTGTTAAAATCAGCAAATGAATACTTATAAGCGACACAGATTCCCACCTGACATCATTTCCTATGCCGCCTGGCTCTACTATCGATTCAATCTGAGCCATCGGGACATCGAAGATCTGCTAGCCGAACGGGGCATTGTCGTCAGCCGCGAGTCGATCCGGCTCTGGTACCTACCAAAAGTGGGCGCTTTTAGGCGAAGCACTCGCCTTGCTCATAGGGCAGGCCCTGCATCAAATTCGATGCGATTTATACACGCCGACTGAGCAGCAAGTGGGAGTCTGCTGTCAGCTGTGTATAATGGATTGATTGAAAAGGTGGCGTTTGTCCGTCTTACACCTTCTCACACCCTCTACCGCTGCCGATTTTCCTTAACATCATTAACCAAAAAAATCTCCTCGCCCTGAATCTCTAGCTCCAGCACAATCCGATAGCTCATATTGATTGAAACTGAAGATACGCCCTTTAAGCGACCCTCCAGGCGGTGTAGTCTCAATGAAGAATGGTAAGGGTCCAGCTCCAGCAATTGGAGTGTTTTTTTGTATTGCTTGTGTATCTCTGGATGTTTTCGCAAGAATTTCTTAGCGCGTCTGGTATAGCTATCCGGATATATCAGTGTGTATGGCATTAACCAAGTACTCGCTTCACGTGCTCATCCACGCTTTCGGTGTTGTAGTTGCCATTGGCTATATCGCTGCGGGCTTCCTGAAGGGCTATATCCAGTTCGTATTCACGCAGTTTGTTGTAGGTGCTGAAGTCGAGGACAACATACTTGCGTTCGCCACGCACAGTAATCACCGCCTCCCCGTCTTGCTTTAGGGCAGATTCGACAACGGACACACCTTTGGTCTTGAGATCATTTGCTGTGATACTGGTCATGAGCTGAAGCCTATAGAGCTGATAACAATGCTGTCAATAGTTCTCTATATAGCACTTTCTTGCCAGCTCGAGAGAGCTATCCCCACCAAAAACTCTGTCCATGCTGATTTTATCGACTTTAGAGGCATTGGACCGCGAGCGTTACTGGCATGAAAACTGTACTCATGCCTCTTGTTGAAACTCTGATCGGTGCTGTCACCATAAAACCACTCCTATAGACCGTACACTAAATTGGTAATTCGCCAGCCACACGTTCCGGGGAGGATTGATGGTGTCGCACCATAACAAGGCCATGAAATCGGCCGCTGTTGGCACCCTACGGCCGCTCGCCCCTCTATCCAATTGCTACAATTTCGTTCTATCCTTGTGGAAGTCTAATAACAAGGAGATAGACCATGGACATACTCGATTTGCTGCTGGTAGGAGTAGAAGTGTCGATTGCACTTGCAGGATTTGCAGGCATCATCGCTACATATCAAATTAATGATCGAACGATGACTAGGCGGGGTCCAGTTGGGGCACTGACAGTGATCGTTCAATTTTCGCTGGGGGTTGCAATGTTCTGTAGCATTTGTATTTGTCTCATTGCTTTTGAGGTAGTGGGCAAAACCTTATGGGCCATAACTAGCTTAATCGGAGCCGCACTCTATGTGAGCTTGGCCTTCGGCATCGTTAGAATGATGAGAGGCGCTATTGTAAAAAAATCTGTCCGCTTCCTCTTCATGTTGCTACAAGGTATAGGTGCGCTGATTGCTATTGGAATGATCCTCAACTCCTTAAACTTAGTTTTCCACAGAGAGCCCGGCCCTATTGTTGCAGGTATTATTTACGCATTGTCAGTGGCAGCCTTTATGTTCTCCCGCCTACTGCTACAACCGCTATGGAAGGCTGTTCGTGAACAAGAAGCCAAGAATTCGACAGTAGGAAGCCAGGGATGACTCTCCGCTTCTGGCACACAAGGGTAGTTCAAAGAGCTACAATCGATGCCTATCGACCGACCGCCTTGTGGTGAAAGCGAAAGTAGAGCGTCAGGTAAACCCAGAGTCACTACGAGGAGCACTACGGGTGGGTCGGATGACCCAGAGGCCCCGTGGTACGGGGTCTCGATATATGGCGCGCCCGACACGATTCGAACGTGTGACCGCCTGGTTCGTAGCCAGGTACTCTATCCAGCTGAGCTACGGGCGCGTAGAGGGGCGGTATGATAGGGAGAAACCTAATTGTAGTCAAGGACACCGAAAGGGGTTTCGTGGGGGCACTGCGCAGTCTTCAGTTAGTTACCTGCCCCAATGCAGCCTCGGGGTCGAGGCAAAAGACTACTTGTAGGGCCGCACCTACGATCGCTATACTCTACTGTCAGTGGACTGATTCTATGGAGGACTCCCCGCTTGCAAGGCCCCTAAGATAGATGGCCGACAGCGGCGCTCACTCGATGATCTCCAAATATTTTCAACGACTAGCCGTTAAGCAGGCGCTGCTGACCTTACTGGTCGCATTGAGTTTGAGCGTAGCTCTGTCGATGATAGGGGCGGTGAGCTACCTGGGCACATCTCAAGAGGTAGTATCCTCCCAGATTAAACTCCAAACCCAGGCCGTTCACCCCGCTGCAAGTGAAGCCGTATTTCGCCTCGACCCGGAGTTGGCCGCAGATGTGGTCGACGGTTTACTGAGATTCCCACTGGTAGCGTCCGTTTCTCTATACGATGAAAACAATAGTATTCTTGCCAGCGCAAAAAAAGAGCGCCGTGAAACCTGGTATCAGGGGCTTGCACACTGGGCGTACGATGCCATTTCTGAACATGAATTAGTGCTGTCTCATTCCAAGTATGCTCAGGAATTGGGTCGATTGCACGTGCAACTGGATGTTAACTACGTAGCTTCGTTGTACATAGAGCAATTCCTTGCCATTCTATCCGCTGCTCTGGTGGGAAGTTTTCTACTGGCTATTGTAATCGCCGTCATCTTTTATTACACATTCACTAATCCTTTATTGCAGGTATCCAATGCGGTGCTAACCGCAACGCCGGGGAGTGGCAATGCCTTTAAGGAGACACAGGAGATAGCCCGGCGAGAGGACGAATTGGGCCAATTAACGGCATCTCTCACAGCCCAGTTTCAGCGCTACGAGGATGTATTAGCAGAGCGGTCTGAACTGGCCAGTCAACTGCATATCCGAAACGCCTCTATTGCCGCCATGAATAACGGCCTGGTGATTTCGGATGCCACTTCCCCCGACCTTCCTATAATCGACGTCAATCAGGGTTTTGAGTCGATTACCGGTTACGCTCGAGAGGAGATCATTGGCAAAAACTGGTTTTTCCTATTGGGGAAAGATAGCGCCGCGGAGCTAGTCAGCAAGATGCACGAGGCCCTGGAGCAGGGGGCTTCCTTCTCCGGCATGATCCTCTGCTATAGAAAGAATGGCAGCCAGTTTTGGAATGATCTATCTCTGGACCCGGTAAAGGGTGATTCAGGTGAAATTCAGTACTACGTAAGCCACATGGAGGATGTCTCGGATTGGCGCGAGGCAGAAGATTTGCTCAGGCGTCGTCAGAAAATGGATGCAATAGGTAATATGACCGGGGGTGTCGCACACGATTTCAATAATATCCTGGCTATCATGCTAGGCCACCTTGAGCTGTTAAGAGACGACCTGGCTGATCAACCCCAATTGAAGGAGGCTGTAGACCTGATATTCCACGCGGGCCAGCGAGCCGCAACATTAACCGCCCGATTGCTGCGCTTCTCGAAAACGGAAAGTGGCAACGTTATCGTAACTTCCGTAGACAAGCTGATCAATGGCATGAGAGATATGCTAGCAGGCTCCTTTACCCCCAGAATTAGCGTCGAGTATGACCTGGATAGCAATCCCCACCGCGTCCTGGTAGACCCCGGTGATCTGGAGGACGCCGTATTAAATCTGGCCCTGAATGCACAGGATGCCATCTCGGGTACCGGAGCAGTAACCATATCCACACGCCACAGAATTCTGCAGGAAGGCGATCCAGAACTGGGGGACAGATTAGACCCAGGCAGTTATGTGCAACTGAGCATCAGTGATAGTGGCAGTGGTATGGCGCAAGAGACTATCGAGCGTGTCTTTGAGCCGTTTTTTTCAACCAAGAAAGAAAATGGTGGCACAGGGCTGGGACTCGCTCAGGTCTACGGCTTCGTGATGCGAAGCAGAGGTGACATTCAGATTTACTCCGAACTGGAAGTCGGTACCAGCTTTCTCGTTTACCTTCCGACAACAGAGCAGGAATCGAAACCACAGGACGTAGATCTGCCAACTGAAGCGCTCATTGGCGGCGATGAGACTATTTTGGTCGTCGATGACGAGGCGGAATTAGTCAAGCTCGCCCAACGCTCACTGAGCAACCTGGGCTATCGGGTCCTAATTGCCCAGGATGTCACAGCCGCACTGGAGATCTTCAACGACAATATGTCGTCAATTGATTTGCTGGTATCCGACATTGTCATGCCAAAATTAAATGGTTATGAACTGGCCGCGAAAATGATTAGTCTGAAACCACAGCTGCGAGTATTATTAGCATCCGGGTTTTCCACCAACATCAACCCGGTAGAGGGCTATGAGCACCTTCAGCAACATCAACTATCCAAACCTTATACAATCGCAGAGCTGTGCAATGCGGTAAGAGCGGCGCTGAATGCACAAGCCTAGTTTATTACGTTTACCAGTGCTGGATCCGAATTGGTGTCGATAGATGTCTAGGGGATATGGTGAACTCGAGCAATTCAATAATCTACTACTTGATTATAAGTCCGAACTTCAATTGCTTGAGAAATCTGTAGCAGATGCCACTGAGCCGGTAACCCTCGATCAGGCAAAAGTGGGTCGACTCTCTCGCATGGACGCCATGCAGGCACAGCAGATGGCTTT
Organism: Halieaceae bacterium; assembly: GCA_018657645.1. GTDB lineage: Bacteria > Pseudomonadota > Gammaproteobacteria > Pseudomonadales > Halieaceae > JBALVT01. Next base: position 16,942 of record JABHWT010000179.1, read on the forward strand.
AGAGGCAGCCCGAAGACGTCAACATCAGATGCAGAAAATCGAGGGCGCCCTGCGACGTATTGAGTCCGGCGACTACGGCGACTGCTTCATCTGCGGCGAGCAGATCAGCAAGGCTCGTTTGACTGCCGATCCAACGAGTACCCGTTGTATCAACTGCGTTGAGGGCTAGTGCACATTACCGGGAGTGGGATTAGAAAGAATGTTTGAACATTTACAGGAGTCGATTGAATCCTATCTGGGATTTATCAGTGGCAATATTTTTATCCAGGCGCTGATAGTCGTCATCGGCGCTGGATTGTTTGCCCTGGCGTTTGACCGGGTAGTGGTTGCCTGGGTAAGGCGGCAAGCGACCAGGACGACAGCCAATATTGACGACGAACTCGTCGGGTACCTGCACCGCCCCTTGTTCTACAGTGTTCTATTACTCGGGCTTTCCAGCGCTATCATGTTGCTCAGACTGCCAGAGCAAGCCCTATCACCCGTGTTTTCGGTGTTGTACTCCATCGCCCTGGTCATCTGGGCACAGTTTTTTTTGCGGATTACTCGACTAATACTCCGAGGCTTTGCCAGCAATCCGGACCGAGCGGAACTATTGCATTCAAAAACGCTGCCGCTGTTTGAGAATCTGGCGTCTATTCTGATAGTCGGCATCGCCATTTACTATCTTTTCGTCTCCTGGAATATAGACATGACTGCCTGGCTGGCCTCAGCCGGAATCGTGGGAATCGCCGTGGGTTTTGCGGCAAAAGATACCTTGGCCAATTTATTTTCCGGTGTATTCATTATGGCCGACGCACCCTACAAAATTGGCGACTTTGTGGTCCTGGATGCTGGCGAGCGCGGCGAGATAACAAAAATCGGCATTCGCAGCACCCGCCTCCTCACGCGCGATGACGTCGAAGTAACTGTCCCCAATGCAGTAATGGGTAATACAAAAATTATCAACGAGTCCGGGGGCCACCACGAAAAATTTCGCATTCGAGTCCAGATTTGCGTCGCCTACGGCAGCGATATAGATCGTGTCAGAGACATTTTAACGACCATAGGTAACTCAGAACCCTCTACCTGTGGAGACCCGGAACCAAGAGTACGCTTTCGACGTTTTGGTACATCGGGTCTGGATTTTGAACTGTTGTGCTGGATTGACAAACCGGTTCTGCGCGGAAGAATACTGGACCGGCTGAACAGCGCTGTCTACAAATCGTTTATCGAAGCTGGCATCGAAATTCCCTACTTTAAACAGGATGTCTATATCAAGGAAATACCATCTCGGTAAGGGATATAGCAAGTTCAAACGTGCAACGCGTATAATTGAGCTTAACAAATTTGCAATCCAAATCAGGGATAATCTTGGCATGCCCCCCACAGTACATGACTACTCCGTTGAGGAATGGCTCCCCTACCGCCTGTGGCGATTGTCCAGGGCAGCAGGTGACAGGCTTGAAGCCTATTACTCCAGAACCTTTGGTCTGGACGGTTCCGACTGGCGAACCCTGGCCATTCTCGCAAATTACGCGCCCATCTCGGCAAAGGCGCTCGCCGAGGCGCTGGATATAAACCAGGTGCAAATGACCAGGGCGCTTACCCGATTGCAGGGTCTTGGGTTATTAAGCCGGCGAACGGATAAAAACGACAAGCGTAAAGTGGTATTACAACTGAACCGGAAGGGCAATGAAATCTACCAGAAGATTGCGCCCAGAGCCCAGGCGATTGAAGACCAGTGTTTTTCCGGTTTTAGCGCCGGGGAGCGCAGTCAGTTCATCGCATTTCTAAACCGCCTTGAACAACAGGCGCTAAGCTGAGACTAGCATGCTTTCGAAACACCGCCTCGAGGCTGAATTCGCCTGTAAGCCTGAGGCGCCATGGGCTATTCAGCGATGTCTAGCGGTTTTAGCCTCGAAGTAAAGTGGCGTAGTGAACCAGGCTCCCAGGTAACCTCCATTCCCTTTATTTCGCCCGCTTTGCGGTAAATTTCTTCAAAACACTCAATCAGATAATCGGCCTGGCTTTGAGTGTAAACGCGTCGGGGCATGGCCAGCCTTACCAATTCCATAGCTGCGGGTACTTCACTGCCGTCGGGTTGGCGACCAAACATAAATGAACCGATTTCCACACCGCGAATACCACCGGTAATATACAGCTCTACAGCCAGCGCCTGCGCGGGGTATTGCAGCGCGGGGATATGTGGCAGCATCTTCCTGGCATCGACGAAAACCGCATGGCCACCCCCGGGCTTCATTACAGGCACACCGATGGCATCCAGTTTCTCAGTAATATACTGTATAGATCGAATCCTGTAGTGCAGATAGTCTTCATCGACTATTTCTTTCAGTCCAGCGGCCACACACTCCAGATCTCTTCCCGACAATCCGCCGTAAGTGGGGAAACCCTCAGTCATAATCAAGCGAGTTCTGGCCTGCTCTGCCCATTCATCATTATTCAACGCAAGCCAACCGCCCATATTGGCAAAGGCATCCTTCTTTGCACTCATCGTCATTCCATCGGCATAGGAGAACATTTCCCGGACTATATCGGAAACCGACTTGTCGCCAAAACCCTCCTCCCTGATCTTAATAAAATAGGCATTCTCAGCGAAGCGGCAGCTGTCGATGAAAAACGGCTTGCCGTATTTTTCGCACAGTTCTTTTGTAGCGCGGATATTCGCCATGGATACCGGTTGTCCGCCACCGGCATTATTGGTCACCGTGGTCATCACCAGAGGAATTTCGTCCCCTTTCTCGCGAAGCAACTGGTCGAGTTTTTCCAAATCCATATTGCCTTTAAAGGGATGATCGCAGGCGGGGTCCTTGCCCTCCTCGATAACGAGATCCAGGGCTATTACGCCCGCACTTTCAAAGTTCGCCCGCGTGGTATCAAAGTGCGTGTTGTTGGGGACTATTTTGTTCTCACCACCGAAAATGGATACCACAATCGCCTCTGCTGCCCGTCCCTGGTGGGTTGGAATCACGTGCTTAAAGGGCATAAGTTCTTTAACGGCCTGCTCGAAATTATAAAACGACGGCGAGCCCGCATAGGATTCATCACCGCGCATCAAGGCCGACCACTGCTGGGTACTCATGGCCGAAGTACCGGAATCGGTAAGCAGGTCGATAATGACATCTTCGGATTTCAGAGCAAACAGGTTGTAATTAGCGGCCTTAATCAACGCTAGCCGTTGCTCTCGCGTGGTCATCCTGATGGGCTCAACGGTCTTGATGCGGAAGGGTTCTATGATGGTTTTCATGTCTGCGGGTCTCGATATTTAATTGCACAGCGTAATAGTTTCATGTTGAAATCATTATAAATCAGGCAGCAGTTAATGTAAACCGAAACTCGCGCTTCGGCCCGGCCCCTGCCCTGGGGTTTAGTGGTTATTCAGTAGGTAGATTACGCTGGCTGCGTTGCCATCCCGACCTTCCATGATAGGCCGAGTCAACCAATCCGGCGGAACCAGTTCCGGAAAGTTACCCAGTCCCAGGATAATGTCAGTTTTGTTATCGCCATTCACGTCCGCAGCCTCGATAGACGACCACACGCTGAAGAAGTCACTGGAAAATGACTGTGGTGAGAAGTCGAAATTACCCTTGTTCTCCAGATAAACGAAACTCTCCGGCTCCTCTGCACTCCACTGGGGGAAGAGGGAAATCACGGCTATATCCAGATCGCCATCGCTGTCAAAATCTTCCACCACAGATCTTGTCGCTCCGTGCATGGAATAGTGGTATTCCTTGGTAAAGTTGAGATTACCGTTGTTTTTAAATACCCGCACAGAGTGCTGTGGGCGCGGTGCCGGAACGATGGGCCCCACGTGGTTTCCAGCCACATTGTCGCCATTTAACACGGCCAGATCGATATTGCCATCGCCGTCAAAATCGGCAGCCCTGACATTGTTGCCACCAAAGGACGGTCTATTTTCCTCCAACAGGTGGCGGGTGAATGTTTCATCGCCATTGTTGATAAACAACAGGAGTTCCTGGCTACCCTGGGCCACCAGCGCCGCGATATCGGGTCTACCGTCCTTATTAAAATCGGCGATCGAGCTGCTGATTAATCCACTCTGGTTACTGACAATGGTCTCTCGCAGGGCACCGGGTAGTAGCCCCGGTTTAATCTCTGCCGGCGCATCTTTCCACAGTTTGCTGTACTGTGGCGTCTGCCAGAAAATGGTTAGCTCGCTGTTTGCATCGCCAAAAATACCGTCCCCAAAGGCGTTGGCAACGATATCATCGAGACCATCGCCATTCATATCATGCTCATGATGCCTTACAAAACGTTGCTTGCCGTTTACCAGCATGCGAGCACGCGCCTTACCGCCTTCAAACTCCCAGTCTGTTAATGCGGCAATGCCGACCTCTGTCATGGGAAAGCGGCCGTGGGTAAGAACCCGTACGCCGGTCTCAGTCAGGCTCATGTGAAGCGGGTCCGATTCGACATTGGCCTGCGCAATCCGCTTTCCGGAATCCAGATTAAACACGACGATATCGTCCCACTTGTCAAACCCTTCTTTTCGTCCTCCACCACCAATCCAGTCGTCGATTACCGAGCGTCCCACATAAATACGACGCCGCTTTGGATCTACCTGGGTGGCTAATACCAGGGCATTGGGCTCCAGGTCCAGATTTGGAAAAGCCGGGGTAAAGCCCGGGACTATTGGCGCCTTGGGTCGCTTGATCTCCATATCCGGCCAGGATCGCGCGTTACCGACAAAATACTCCCGCATTCTGACAAACTCCGCCTTGGTCATCTCAGGTTCGGGCGGTATATACGGCTTGAAGGGATACAAATCCCGCATATATCCCAGCTCATCACTGAGAAAATAGCGTTTGGTGTAATCCTTTTGTGGTTCCCACTCGGGGGGCACAGGCGACACTGTCATATCGTCAAACTCATCGCCCTTCATTCCAACATAGTTACCCATATAGTGCAGCGCGTAGGACCAGTACTCCTTCGACAGGTCGCCAGGTTCGGGCGCCAGGTGACAGCGCGTACAGTGATTCTCCACCAGTTCCAGAGCACTCAACTCCTGCTCCGCCTCTGTCGGGCTGTCGGTAACAACACAGCCTGCAGCTAGGGCCAAATGCGCTGTTAGCAGCACACGACTTAGATGGGTGGTACATGTTTTAAAGGAAGTCATATTAATCCCACTCGCTCCACATTTCTTTCATTTCAGCCCATTGCTCAGCGTTGGTGCCCGAATCGCCCTCGGGCATCAGTTTCGCGCCCTCGTGTTCAAGGTGGGGACGAGTCCAGGTGCCGCGTTCATAGAGCGACTCGATATTCCGGCGGTATACTTTATCCACCTCGTTGTGATTCAGAGGGTCCTGATCCAGCCACAGGTTAGGTGGATGAATTGATTTGGAATACATATCCTGAAACAGCTCGGTGCGCAGGTCTTTCAACCAATTGCTGTTCAGGTTCATGGCGCGATACTGACGCAGCGCTTCAATATCGATGATGGCCGACACAACAGTATTAGCGCCCTGCGCCGAATGGCTCAGCACCTCGCCCCGGTAGCCAATGATATGGCTGTTGCCGCCGGAAATATCCACCGGGTGCCGGGAGGCCGGCGAGAGGTATACGGGGCCAATATTGGGGCACAGCATATAGAGACTGTTAAATTCAGCATGGCCCCGGTTTTGCACCATCCAACTACCGCCGGGGCTACCGCTGCAATTGGTCATGGGAATTGCCTCGGAGGGTCTATAGACCACTTCGGCACCATTAAATGCCAGCGCGCGAACCGCCTCGGGGTACTCGCCATCAGAACAACAAATGGTGCCTATATTGCCTATATCGTCTGTTTTCAAAACCGGATAAAACGCATCGATGCCACTGCCAAAATGCTCCACCCAGCGATCGTATATATCGTGGGGAGTGCAAGAGTGCTCCCGACACCAGAGGTGATTCTTGGCCGCCTTGTGCACTACCTGGCCATCGGGATCAATAATAAAAAGTGTATTGAAAAAACGGTCGTCCATTATTTCGGGCCAGCGCGCCTTGCACTGTACGATAATGTAGGTGTTGTACATTTTCGCCAGTCGCCCCAGGAATTCCGTCTCTTCGCCCGGCACATCGATAAACAACTCATCGGCGGCCAGTTTGTGGGGAAGGTCAAATATCTCATCGGTAAAACCGGTCAGCGCACCCTCTGCCAGCGCAATAACCTTGACCGGCATATTGATATTGGTCATGGACACCGCTGCGTGAATCACATCTTCAACGGTCTCGAGGTTGTGCTGAATGTGCTTTCTGTCCGCAATGCCGCAGGCAATTGTGGACAAGCCCAGTGCCATATAGGGCGCCACCGGTTGCGAGGTTTTCTGTGCCGCACTATTCATGAATTCGTCTCCACCTGACCAGCCGCCAGTGAATTACCCATGTGCCGGGTACGATAGATGATATAAAGAAACATCGCGATGCTGATCACACAAGACAGCGCCGCCACCAGGTTTATCCGGCTGTAATCGCCATTATTGATCAAAGATGCCGCTACCGCAGGACCCACCGCAGCGCCCAGCCCCTGAAATCCGGTTACCAGCACCAGGAAGTGCCCCTTGATATCGATCTTGGCGATGACACCCAGTTGATAGGAGTTGGCCATTACAAACAGCGCCTGGAACAAGCCAGCCCCAATATAGTAGACAATCGATCCAAACTGGCCCACCAGTAGCCACAGGGTCGTCGTTATCCCCACCAGAGCCAACAACAACGGCAGCGTTCGACCAAAACGATCGGCGGCAAATGCGGCCGCGCCAGCCCCGATAATAGCTGCGAATTGTGACAAACCCAGTGCCCAGCCAATAGTCTCTGTGCTCAACCCCGCCGCCTGACCGACACGCTCGATGTAGGTCCAAAAACCAAATATATTGGAGAAAAAAAGGAAGCTGGCGATAAGTCCGATCCAGATCAACCCGGTGTAGGACTCCCCTTCGCCACCATTGCCAGTGTCCACTTCTCTGGAAGCACCGGCGGAGGGGTACCGCCACAAGCTGGCAATCATTAAAATAGACACCACCGCCAGCATGTAATACAGCCCACTGACTGTCCAGTGTTGTAAAATAGCAGGGGCAGCGGCAAAAGCCCCAAACATCATGGCCCCCTGGACCACCTGGGCAATTCCAAATGCCTGATCCGGCTGTTTGTTATCGCCAAGTGCAGCCACTGTCAACGCAAACACCGTGCCCCCAGTCACTCCCGCTGCAAAACGGGTAATCAATAGCGGCACAAAATCGCTAAGATTGGCACTGACAATATTGAGCAAGGCGGTGGATGCAAAACCGATAAATAACATGGTGGTCCAGGATATTTTTCTAATCCACAGGGCCGCCACCAGTGAAGCAACCACCAGTCCCATACTTTCCAGGGCGGCGATATAACCCGCCTGCTGCTCGCTAAAGCCAAAGTCATCGATTACGCCTCCCACCAACATCGGCATAAGGATGATCGCAGCCGGCCCCAACGGATAAACCGTGGAGATCAGGAAGGTTGTGGACAGCTTGTCATCAAATGTTCTTCTATTTTTATTCATGTCGGTCATCATATGTTCTTTCCACAAAAAGCGCCATCGGGATTACTGCGTATCACCGGGCAAAATAGGGGATGTCGACCCATTACTTAGCAGTTTCACCGCAATCCACCGTCATCTCCGAGCCTGTGATCGGGGCTGTTTTTCCACTTAAGTCAACACTCATCGCCGATTATCCGTTCTGCCTGGTGAATAAAGTGTACCGCCGATTTGAGCGGCGGACATTCGCGTTTAAAGTGCCGCCAGCAAGGCATTAAACGGCAGTGTCACACAGCCGTGGCGGCTCTTGTGTCGACTCACCGGCTCGAACAAGATCAGTGGTTCCCAACCTGTGCCCGACCAGGCGGCTGGTTCCTCGCCCTTCAGCATAGCTACCAATTCGGTCCGCGCAACCTCGACCTCCTGCCGAGACAATCCGATTGCCGACACTGCCACCACATTGGCTGCTGCCTGGCATAACATGCAACCGCGGACCTGTTGTGCCAGGGCGGTCACCCGCCCCTCCTCCAGATTAATATCGAGATCAATCCGGTCACCACAGAATGGATTGTCCACTGTCACCCTGCGGTCGGGATGGTCCAGGGTTTCCGGCACCGGCGCCTGCGCTGCCAGAGCCTTAATCCCCCCATCGTATAATCCGCTACTCATCGCAATATCTCGAGCACGTTATTCAGCCCAGTTATCAGGGCCTCTATGTCCTGTGCATTATTAAACACCGCCAGGCTGGACCGACTGGTGGCCACCAGACCCAACGCATCCATCAGCGGCTGCGCGCAATGATGACCACCCCGTAGCGCCACACCGTAGTCATCCAGTACCTGGCAGACATCGTGTGAGTGGCACCCTTCAATATCAAACGAAAAAATGGGGGCCCGGTGGGCCAGTGAAGACTCGCCGAGCAGGTTTAATCCATCAACGTTCCTCAACCCCACCAGTAGTCGCTGCATCAACTGTTGTTCGTGGTGGCGAATTGCCGGCCAGGGCAGTTGTCCCAGCCAATCCAGCGCTGTCCCCAGACCAATAGCCTGCGCCACCGGCGGCGTTCCCGCTTCGAAGCGCCTGTAATCCTTGAGATAACGTGTTTGTTCAACAGTAACGCGTTCTATCATACCGCCGCCGGT
>JABHWT010000267.1 GCA_018657645.1 Halieaceae bacterium
ACTGCTGTGCAACAGCCTGTCCAGCCCAATAAGGATATCTGCAGAACCCACGTGCCCGGTTTCGTGACCGGTAACAAGGAAATTCTCGATAGGTATCTCAACTACCGAAGCAATCAGGTGCAAAAACAGGTTAGACGTTTGGTTAAGGATCACCCGTTGAGGATTACAGTCGAACCTTGCTTTAAGCGCCTTAAAACTATTGGAGTATCCATCAGAGTAACGCTGCCTTAAGTCGTGCCGGTTTAGACCCATCAACTTGCGTTCATAGGGCGTTATCCCTTGCGGTGCAATTGGGTTACGCGTGCCACCATACTCTATGAGCACTGTGCCATTGAGATCATTTTGAGCAAAAAACTCCGCACCACAAAATGTAGCTTTTGAAGCATGTGCTGTATCGTAACTTACAATTGTGGCGGCAGCGCCATCACTATGCCCCCAAAGCCCCAAATTCTCTATTGATGTGTAATCAACAGTATAGGTCCAGCGTTCGGCCGCAACGATAGCCGCTACGCCACCCCCGTGAGTCGCCAGCCAGCCCTGCGCCATATCAAGTGCTGAGAGCGCTCCAAGACAGCCGATGGTCAGATCCAGCCCCATACAGTGTGCCTGGGTCCCACAGGCCTGCATAATTTCGGTCGCGACGGACCAAGATGGCAGATAATCACGTGACATCCCAGCGAACAGAACCAGCTTGAGCTCACCAGGATCTATATCAGCATCCTTCAGCGCCGCGCGAAGAGCCGTCGTACCCATGCTACTTGGATGATCGTCCTCAAGGGCGTGACAGCAATTATTCCATCCCTGATGACCGCTGGGATCCTGACCCGCTTCAAGCACTACCTCTCGAACAGGTCGCGCTGGCGGGAGATAAACACCGGTACCAAGTACCGACAATGCATTATTCATAACTCTGGAGTCTCCGGTTCATCATAATTCAGTAACCTCTGGATTGCATTGGCAAGCTGCGCAGCGCGACTACGCAACACATCGTCATCCACCATTTGCGTAGGATGGTCGATCACAATACTGGGTAACGGCCTATCAGAAGGCTGATAGGTCATACACCGATCGACCTGCCCCCCGAAAGGCTGGGTTAAGACCGCGAAGCCGGCTACGCCGATTCGCTGTAAAGCTATTGAGTCAAGCGAACTGCCCGACGAACAACTACCTCAGTCTGAAATACCACAAAGAACCAGCCCCCCCTCCCCGGAAAGCGATTGCAGCATCGCTTCTGGCATGGGAACACTGGCGTCAGCTTTGACAATTATTTCCTCCCGGACCTCAACGCCCCAGTCGCGCAATATGTCCTGCGCGTATTCCATGATTCGTTTTGAATTTGGCTTTTGGTGATCCACAAAAGTAACACTGGCCACTTTGGGTTTTAGGGAAACCTTTATGGGGTCAGGTGTTGGCCTTGGGATGGGGTCTACCAGTAACTCACAGCTAACATCACCGCAACTGGTCAACTGGATGGCCGGTGGCTGATGACTATTTTTCCCCTGAATATTGTCGGATGTTCCCGTCATTACAATCTCCTTGTCTAGCGGTTTAAACTATTTGCCGACAAACCGTATGAGTACTGCCGACCCAGCGCGGTATCACCGCAGAGAACCGACCACCCTTAGCTCCGCATTCAATAAAAGAAAGCTGTTCGCGGTTTTTCAAAGGCGACCGCATCGCGCCGCGCTTAACCTCAGTGTATTCAATCGGTACTTCAGCGATACGACCCACCCCAGCAAGCAAATCGGTTTGCCGCCTTGCGTTTTCATAAATATAGTCCACCGACTGCTCACGACTAAAGTCTTTCGATATAAGCTCCATATGATCTGGCGGAATGACTACGACGAATCCGCCTGACCTGTAATACCATGCCGTTTGGCCGTAGTGGCAGAGGCAATCACCTATGGTATCGAGGATCTGTTCTCCCGTATCACCGTAGTGATTGTTAACGGAATTGGGCCCTTCTGTGGACATAAGACTTATCGCCGACGCACCCTGGGGCAAACCATACTGGGTATGATAAGGCCCCCACTCTGTTTGTGGGTGCTCGGCAATGCAGAAGCTTATACGCCCGGGGTGGCCAATGGTGCCGTGCGATTGCAATACGCCCCCACCCCGGCCACAAAAATACCTCATCATTTGCGCAAACCGTCCAACAGTAGCGTTGGCCCGGCAATTCGCACCCAGTGCATTGGTTGCATGTTCAAAGCCAAGCTGCTCAACAACGGGCCCGCTTACAATAACCAGAATGGCGGCGCCACCGGTCGTAACTTCAGCCCCACTGAGATTGAGTTTGGGATCCAAAAGCCCCTCGGTCAGGGCTCTCAGTAAAGAGCCATATTCAGTCTTGCATCCGGCCATCACCGCAGTTGCCGCAGCCTTTTCGGCTCTCACAACAATATTTTGATTCGGTATTTCGCCAATCACATCCTGACCCTGCCACCCCATTGCCTCCAACATTTCGTCGACAAGACTGCCATAGGGGGGAATGACAGGAAGACCATCCGTCCAGCCGTTCTCCATGCAGTTTTCTATATCTTCAAGGGTTGCGTATGTCGTCATAGGATCCATGCGTATCGAATGCGTCCCAATAATGGGGTCACGCTGGGCGCTAGAATGACCTGGGACATTAAGAATAGCGCCAATACTAGCAGCGGCTTTGCCAGAGCAGCATCGTACACTTGTACTAAGAGAGTAAGCGTCTTAAGCACCAGTCCATGACTCGCTGCCACTTACTGCCAATGGCTGGCGAAAGCATCCGAGACCAACTTTACGAGCT
>JABHWT010000332.1 GCA_018657645.1 Halieaceae bacterium
ATCCCGCCGTGGGCAGCCGCCGCCACATTCATCAATTCCTGAACCTGTTGATCATCGGTAACATCACAGTGCTGGTAGACTGCCTCGCCACCCCCCTGGCAGATCTCCACCACCAGTTGCTCGCCAGCCGCGTCGTCTACATCGGACACCACTACCCTGGCACCGCGCTGGGCAGCGAGCCTGGCCGTTCCCGCGCCAATGCCTTTGCTTGCCCCGGTGATGACAAAATTTAAACCTTCAACACTCATAACAATCCACCTGCGCTCTGCGCTTCCAGGGCCTGGCACACCTGCTGGGCCCGATTAGGTCAATAATAGTAGAACCTCTTTGAATATTATTCAAGGCGTCGATTCCACACCGACACTACCAGGGCGTACGACCCTACAAATTGTTGTGGCGGGAGCCAAAATGGAAAAATTCCAAACAAGAGACGCACATTCTGCGTGAGCGTGCTATGTACAGCGCCGGGTCAAACTCTTTTCTCAGCATGATCGCTCATCAGATTCAATAATCGCCCGCCCGTTGTTTAACACCACGACATCGCGCTCTACTGCTGTGGTGCGAAACGCCAGCGTTTCACCGTCGGCCCAGGCCTCTGTGCGTAGGGTTTCACCCGGATAAACCGGTGCCGAGAAGCGCAGCGAAAAATGTTTCAAGCGGGTCGAATCCTCTACGTTCAGCGCCTTCATTAACGAGTGCGCCGCAACCCCGAAGCTTGCCAGACCATGGAGAATGGGCGCTCGAAATCCAGCCTTTTTCGCGACTGCCGGGTCCGCATGCAGAATGTTGTAGTCGCCACTGAGACGATACAGCAGCGCGGACTGGGTAGAGGTGGGCATTTCGATTGAAACATGGGGACTACTGTCGGGTATGGGCTGCGGTTTTTTACTGTGGCTAACCGGTCCATCAAAACCACCATTACCCCGGGCGAATGCTGTAGATCTTTGAATGCAATACAGATCGCGGGTTTTATCGTCGACAATTTTCCGTTCCACCACGATAAGGGCACCTTTGTCTTTGCCCTTATCAATAATTTCAACTACTTTGACCTTGCCTCTGATCGTACCCTCTTTTGGCAATGGTTTAACAATGTCCAACGACTGTTCGGCGTGGAGGACTTTGAGCATATCAATCCCGGTCTCCGGGTCCGCCATCCACGGGCCCGGGTAGCCCAGTATCAGAGCCAGAGTGGGGAATGTCTGCAGGTTCTTTTCGTAAACAAACTTAAGGTCATCCGCATCGAGCGGGTCAAGACCCAGACCAATACCCAGTGCATAGAGAATGCAGTCTTTGGGCACATAGCTCTGCACTACATCGTCAAATCGCCAGTTCAGGATTTTCTCGTAGTCCAGGGGCACTGTCTGCTACCTACCCAAAATTTAGACGGGATCCCAGGTAAACACGTCAGACGTCCGATCGAGATTGTACATAGAGGGTTTAAAGGCGCTAAAGACTCGCTCGCTCACCGACTCCGGCGTCCAGCCATCCGAGGTATGCGCGTTACGTATCGGTCGCGACTGGCTCATCAGAAATATTTCGTTATTCCTGACTGCAAAAATCTGTCCACTCACTTCTTTGGCGGCATCGCCAAACAACGCAGTAGCCAGGGGCGCTATTTTCTCCGGCGTCATTTCCTTGATTTTGTCGAGGCGGGCTATTTGCTCCGGGGTTTCGGAGGGTACGTCTCCAAACAACCGACTCCAGGCAAAGGGCGAAATGCAGTTGGAGCGAACATTGTAACGCGCCATGTCCAGAGCAATACTCTTGGACAAACCCACAATGCCCATTTTAGCAGCCATGTAATTTGATTGTCCTAAATTGCCTATCAAACCCGAGGTAGACGTCATGTGAACCAGGCAACCACTTTTCTGTTCCCTGAAATGCGGTGCACAGGCCCGGCTCATATTAAAAGAGCCCTTCAAATGAACATTCAATACGATGTCGAAATCTTCTTCTGTCATCTTGTGGAAGATCGAGTCGCGTAAAATTCCCGCATTATTCACCACGCCGTCTATGCGCCCGTAGGTTTCAATTGCAGCGCCAATAATATCGTGCGCACCGTCCCAGGCGGACACGCTGTTGTGGTTGGCAATGGCCTCGCCTCCCAGCGCTCGAATCTCTTCTACGACCTCATCGGCGGGGTGGCTATCCATGCCAGTGCCGTTGGCCCCGCCACCTAAATCATTCACCACAACCTTTGCGCCAGAGGCCGCTAACATCATGGCTATACCACGACCTATCCCCCTGCCCGCGCCTGTGACAACGATGACCTGGCCCGCTAGTATTTTCATTTCACCCATTTATCTTATCTCCAGATATTGACGCCAAGAACGGCCACTAAAAACGTATCGAACCAGCGAATGGGTTAAACACTAGCGTTTGAGAACAATCCCCGACTGCTCAAGATCCCAGCAATCATCGGTAACTCCCTCTTTCTTGATCTTATATTTCTCTACCCGCTCACTCGGTGTCTTGGGCAAAGAGGGTCTGAAAGCGATATAGCGGGGAATCGCAAAGTAGGCCAGTCGTGGCTCACACCATGCTATCAGTTCCTCCGCGGTTACCGTCTGGCCCTCCAGGAGCACAACCGCTACTTTCACGTCCTCCTCACCGACATCTGAGGGAACGCCAACAACACAGGATTCGAGAACCGACGGGTGTGAATTAATCACCGCCTCTACCTCAAAAGAGGATATATTCTCGCCGCGACGGCGCAGTGCCTGCTTCTTTCGATCGACAAAGTAGAAGTATCCATCCTCATCCATTCTTCCCAGGTCACCGGTGTGTATCCAGAAGTTCTTGAATAACTCCAGCGTCTCTTCCGGCTTCTTGTAATAGCCTTCGGTTCCCACGAACATATTCTGTGGTTGGGCTATAAATTCGCCCAGTTCACCGGGCGCCACCTCATTGTCGTAATCATCGACAATTTTGACGTCCCAACCGGTAATGGCCTGGCCGCAAGACCCCGCTCGCCCATTATCAAGGGGGTTCGCCAAGCAGCAATAACACTCTGTCATTCCGTAAACTTCCAGCAACTTGGTATTAAATCGCGTTTCGAAGTCATCCCAGATATTAACCGGTGCAGCGGCGCCGACCATGAGTCGCAGTGGATTGTCACCGTCCAGATCCTGGGGACTCGCCTTCATTAAAATAGGAATTATCCCGCCGATGTAGTTGGCCTCGGTACACTCCCATCGGCGACAATCATCCCACAACTGGCCTGCCGAAAAACGCTCTACAATGACCGCTTTGGCTTCGGCCAGAATAGCGGGCCCAATGGTTATGCCCTGGGCGTTACCATGAAAAAATGGTAGACCCGTGTACAACACGTCGTCTTCCGTATAGTGAGAGTACTGGATGGACCGCGACCATATTTCATACCAGTAGTGATGGCTGATCATCACGCCCTTGGACACACCGGTCGTTCCGGATGTGTAGAGAATGGAAGCCATGTCGCTGAATTTCACGTCGGCTTCCGGCGCCACGTCCGAGTGATCCATCAATGCAGAAAACTCAGAGGATGTACAATCTTTCCAATCGGGAAGCGTCTCCGGGGCATCACCTGTGCTGAAGAAAATGGCGTTGCTAACGGATACCAGGTCGTCTGAAACAGCGTTGAGGCGATCCAGAAACTGGGTATCTGCGACCAGGGCCACACTGTCGGACTGAACGATCTGATGAACCAGACCCGTCCCTTTGAGCGCCACATTGATCGGCACTTCAACAGCACCAATCTTGTTCAACCCAAACCAGGTATAGAGGAATTCGGGGCAGTTTGGCAGCATGATTGCCACCATGTCGCCTTTTTTCACCCCCATTTCGAGAAAGCCATTGGCGGCGCGATTAATCCGCTGATTTAGCTCGCTGAAAGTGACGGGATAGTCGCGAAACTGAAAAACCACATGATCGGGTTTCTGTCTTGCCTTATCGGCGATAATGTCGGTTAGTACCCTGTCTTGCTGGGCATATTCCTGCATTGACCAGGACGCCCACTTCTTCTCCGCCTTCTCAAATTTGTCATCCCAACGGCCCATAATTCACACTCCAGACAAAAATTGACAACCGCTGATACGCGGTGTCATACAGTAAAATGATTCACAATTTCCGACTTCAAAACGCTGGCGGATGATTGCGACCTATTCCTCCAATCGGATGTAGCGCTACGTTGGAAAAGCGGCTACTTGAATAATATTCAAAATCAAATTTATACCGCAACGATCATCCTTGTCAAGCCCCATCCGCAGCGCTGGCCCGATTAAATCTCAGCTGCCAGTCGGCAACCCTGGGCAATTGCCCGCTTGGCGTCAATTTCAGCGGCCAGTTCAGCACCGCCAATCAGATGCAGATTTGCGGTGCCTTGGGCTGCCTCGTCAGCGGACTTGAGATCCTCGTAGACATCACTGAGGGACTCCTGCCCCGCACAGATGATAATGGTGTCGACCTCGAGTAAGCGGGGTTTGCCGTCAACGGTAATATGCAGGCCTTCATCGTCTATTTTTTCGTAGGTGACGCCGGCCAGCATGTGTACTTCTTTATGCATCAAACTAATGGTGTGTGCCCAGCCCGTTGTAAGGCCCAGAGTCGATCCAAAGCGAGAGCTCTTGCGCTGTAGTAAAAACACTTCGCGATCAGACTTCTCTACCTTGGGTACAACACCGGCCACGCCACCCCTGGGGTGATTTTCAAAATCCAGGCCCCACTCCCTGGCGAACACATCAACATCGAGACTCGCTGAGGTGCCATTATGGGTAATGAGCTCTGCCACGTCGTAGCCAATCCCCCCTGCACCGATAATCGCAACGCGCTTGCCAACCGGTTTGGTGCCCAGGATTGCCTCTCGATAATTGATCACTTTGGGATGATCAATGCCGGCAATCGGTGGCTTGCGCGGAACAATCCCCGAGGCGATTACTACCTCATCCCAATCACCTCCTTTTAGCTCCTCGCTACTCACTCTGTGGTTGAGTTTTAAGTCCACCCCTAATAACTCAATCTGACGGGTGTAGTAGCGCAGTGTCTCGTTGAACTCCTCCTTACCGGGTATTCGTTTTGCCAGATTGAAATGCCCGCCGATTTCCGCGTCGGCTTCAAACAGCGTAACCTGGTGTCCACGCTGCGCCGCGACACAGGTAAAAGCCAGGCCCGCCGGGCCCGCTCCCACCACGGCGACTTTTTTGGGCGCGTCGGTCGGCAGATAGTTGAGACGGGTTTCATAACCGGCTCTTGGATTGACCAGGCAGGATATCTGTCGACCCTGGAATAGCTGATCCAGGCAGGCCTGATTGCATGCAATACAGGTGTTGATTTCGTCGGTTCGTCCCTCACGCGCCTTATTGGCCAGGTCCGGGTCGGCCAGCATCGGACGCCCCATGGAAACGATGTCGGCGTGACCATCGGCCAACACCTTTTCTGCCACTTCGGGCATGTTAATGCGGTTGCTGGTAATAACCGGAATCGACAACTCTTTTCGCAGACGGCCGGTCACCCGGGTGAAAGCCGCTCGGGGTACCCGGGTGGCGATAGTAGGTACGCGTGCCTCGTGCCAGGTGAAGTGGGTACTGATAATGGTCGCTCCGGCCTGTTCAATGGCCTGGGCGAGTTGCACGACCTCTTCCCAGCTACTGCCCTCCTCCAGCATTTCCATCGCCGCGATGCGGTAAATCAGAATGCAGTCGTCACCGATGCGTTGGCGGATGCGGCGGATAATCTCCACCGGTAGCCGCATGCGGTTCTCGTAGCTGCCGCCCCACTCGTCGCTGCGCTTATTGGTCTTGGTAAGAAGAAAGGCACTGATTAAATAGCCGGCGGAGCCGATCACCTCCACCCCGTCGTATCCAGCCTCCCGGGCCAGCCCCGCACAACGCGCGAAATCCTCAATGGTTTGCTCTATTTCCTCGCCGGTCAACGCCCGCGGTGTAAACCTGTTTATTCGGGACCGCACCGGCGAGGGCGCCACCAGATTTTCGTGACCGGCAATACTGCCCGTGTGGAGAATCTGAAAACACATCTTGCAGTCCGGGTCGGCTTCTTTGACGGCAGTGGTAATCTGGCGATGCCTTTCGACACCCTCGGCGTTGGTGAGCGAATCGCCTCCTACTTTGCCACTCCCTCCCTCCAGATTTGGGGCAAATCCGCCGGTCATGATCATACCCACACCACCGCTGGCACGCTCTGCATAGTATTTTGCCAATCTGTCAAAGCCCTCAGTGGAATCCTCCTCGAGGCCGGTGTGCATGGAACCCATCAGAATTCGATTCTTAAGGGTAGTAAAACCCAGGTCAAGGGGCTCAAAAACGAGGGGGTATGGGGTTTCTGTCGACATTTTCATGACTCCTTGGAGTGATCGTGTTGATGCCAGATAAAGGCGAGAGGTTCTGCGTCTGGCGCCTGGCTGCTCGTTTCATAAAACAGGATTGCCTGTATGTTACAACCAATATATACTTTGAATCAACATCTGGTCTGGCACTGGCGCCGATGAGATAAAGCAGCTCCATAGTGCGCAAAAGCTTGGACAGACGCTCGCCATAAAGGCCCGATTTTCAGAATCTACCGTGTCAAAGCGAGCGCCATAAATCAAGAGGACTCGAAATGACCAGCCATCAATTCCCCAGCTTTCCACCGAGCTACTGTCAGCGCTGGCGCGATGCGGGCCTGTGGCTAGACGTCACCCTGCACCAGGGTTTTGACGACACTGTAGCCAGGATCCCCGATAGCGTTGGAATAATCACACCCGAGCGTAGTTATACCTTTGCCCAACTCAAGGAAACCAGCGACGCCCTGGCAGCCGGCTTGCTGGGGATTGGCATCGGGAAAGGCGACATTGTTGCCGTACAATTACCCAACTGGATTGAGTTTTTCTATCTGCAGATCGCCCTGGCCCGCATTGGTGCAATCATTCAGCCCATGCACACCGTGTTTAGACAACGGGAATTATCCAACCTGCTCAGTTTTTGTGAAACGGATGCGGTAGTGGTGGCCGACAGTATTAAAGACACCAGTTATTCAGATCCGATACGGGAGATCTGGTCTGAGTTGCCGTGTCTGCGCAAGTTAATCGTAGCCCGTGGAGAACCCAACGGCGACAATGAATGCAGCTTCGACGCTTTGATCGAAGAGGGTCGTTCACACCTGAATCGACTGGATGACCTGGATGTCAGTGCAGGCGATGTCTTTTATCTCAATTTCACCTCCGGTACCGAGGGCAACCCGAAAGGCTTTCTGCATACTCACAATACACTGATCTCCCTGTACAAAATTTTGATGGCCCACATGATGGAAACAGTGCCAGACACTATTAGCCTGGCGTGCTCGCCCATGACCCATAGCTTCGGCCACTTCACCAGCTACACCTGTGCTATCGGGGGCTTCCCGGTGGTATTAATCGATCGCTACAACCCCAAACTTCTGCTGGAAATTATTTCCAGCGCCCGGGTCACCAATCTGTCGGGCACGCCTGCCCACCTCATTGGCTTATTGCGCTATCAGGATTTTGAGCAGTACGACACCAGTTGCATTAATTCTGTTGGCGTGGGCGGGGCACGCAGTTCGCCGGAGCTGATTGACGAATTGGAGCAGGTCTGGGGCGTAAAGTCCGCCAATACCTATGGTATGGGGGAAACGGTTTTGCATACGCGTACGGCCCCCGATGATTCCGAGGAGAAAATTCGCGATACCGTAGGACGTCCTGTGTTTGGTGCCGAGCTGAAAATTGTCGACCCCAAAGACCGCTCGGTCACGCTACCCACCGGTGAAATTGGCGAAATCTGCTTCCGGGGCGCTACACTTTTCCTGGGCTACCACAATCAACTGGAGAAAACGGCCGAAACCCGCGACGACGAGGGCTGGTTTTACACCAGCGACCTCGGTCTGGTCGACGAGGAGGGCTACCTTTCCTTTGCCGGTCGGGCCAAAGAAGTCATTAACCGGGGTGGGACAAAAATCTATCCCAAGGAAATCGAAGATGTTCTCAATACCCATCCACAGATCGAGGAGGCGGCGGTGGTAGGCATGCCGGATACCCGGTTTGGAGAGGTCGTCTGTGCCTATATAGTCAACAGTGGTGACAGCGAACTGGGGGTCGAGGAGATCGGGAAATTTGTCGAGCAAAAGCAGGTGATGAAATACATGCGCCCCGAATACGTATTTCAGCTGGATGCCATGCCTATGACCCCCACTGGAAAGATCCGCAAGGCAACACTGCAACAACAGGCCGCTGAGTTTGCCAAGGAAAACAAAACATAAGCCCCGTTTACTCTCTCTGGCAACTATTATGGACCTATTATTCTCCCCCGCCGATGAGCAATACCGCACCCGGATACGCGCCTGGCTAAGTGATAACGCAGGGGATCTCGCCCTGATAGCAAAAGCGGAAGATCCGCTGCAGGCTGCGCGGGATTGGCAGCGAAAAATGTACGAGGCCGGTTTCGTAGGGCTGACCTGGCCAAAATCCTGCGGTGGACAAGAGGCAAGCCTGACCCAGCAAGTTGTTTTATCCGAGGAACTTGCCCAGGCCAGGATTCCACATCTGATCAATGGTATTGCCCTGACGACACTGGGGCCGACCCTGATACAACATGGCACCGAGCAGCAACGGCAGCGCTTTTTACCCGGCATTCTTTCCGCCAAGGAGATTTGGTGTCAGGGGTTTAGTGAGCCCGGCGCGGGCAGTGACCTGCCATCGCTAACAACCCGGGCAGTACTGGATGGCGACGAGTTCGTGGTAAATGGTCAGAAAGTATGGACCAGCCTGGCGCCAATTGCAGACTGGTGCTTCCTGCTGGCACGAACCGACCCGAAAGCTCCCAAGCGCGAGGGCATATCCTACCTTCTGTGCGATATGAAAACCCCCGGCGTCACCGTCAGACCACTGCGCAACGCCGGGGGCGGTTTTCACTTCAGCGAGGTATTTTTTGAGGATGTGAAAATACCCAGAGATAACTGTGTGGGCGAGATTAATGGCGGCTGGAAAATCGCGCGCAGTACGCTGGAACACGAGCGAAGCGGATTGTCGGGGGTAGTTGCACTGGAGGCCAATCTCGAGCGGCAGCGGCAAATGGCGGCCAAACTAAAGGTGGGCGACAAAACCGCATTGGACAAACCCGGAAACCGACAAAAACTGGCCCAGTACTGGATCGAAATAGAAGGCCTGCGCCACCTGGGTTACCGAGCGCTTAGCGACCAGTTGGCGGGGCGCCCACCCGGGGCATCGGCCTCGGTGGGCAAACTGTTCAGTTCGCGGCTGCGCCAGAAAATTGCAAAGACATCCCTGGAGCTGGCCGGTCCACTGGCACCGGTGGCAAAAAAATCGCCCCATGTCATAGAGCGCGGTCGACTTCACGCCGGATATTTCGATGCGCTGGGCTACAGCATTGGCGGTGGTACCAGCGAAATTATGCATAACACAATTGCCGAGAGGATTCTCGGCCTGCCTCGCTCCACGAGGGATGACTAATGGATTTTGAACTCAGTGCAGAGCAGGTAGCCATGCGGGATGTCGCCCGCAATATGCTGGGCGAACGCTGGCACCCGGATAAAATGCGGGAGGCCATCGACAAGCCGCCGGCAACAATACCAACAGATCTATGGGCTGAACTTTCTCAGATGGGATGGCTGGGTGTGAACTGCGATGAAATCCTCGGTGGTGGCGGCCAGGATATCCTGACCGCCGCCATTCTTGTAGAGGAAGCGGGACGTGCTCTGCTACCCTCTACTTTTTCAACCAACCTGGCGTCTGCCTGGGCCATTGAAAACAGTGCTAACCAAGCACACAGAGATGGCCTGCTGACAGAGCTTGTACTTGGAAATAAGCGTGTGACCCTGGCGATTGAGGAAAATCATGGCAGCTGGGGACCCGACACCATCGAGCTGAATGCAACAGGTAACGACCGCGATGACACTCTTCACTTATCCGGCACTAAACTTCTGGTGCCAGATGGCAGTACAGCGGATCTGTTTTTGGTCGCCGCTCGCCACGATGAGAACCTGTGCCTGGTTGCCGTCGATGCAGATGCTCAAGGGGTGACGGTTAATGCCATGAAACGGCTCGATGGAGCCGACATTGTGGAGCTAGAGCTCAATGATGTCGCTGTGCCAGCCTCCGCCTTGTTGCAGTGGGGAGGCGATGGCGAATCACTGCTACGCGAGGTCTACAGTGTATTTACAGTATTGATTGCCGCGGACCTGTTAGGCAGTGCCGAAGTCACGCTCCAAATGACCAGCGACTACGCAAAGGAGCGGGTACAGTTTGGTCAGCCCATAGGCAGCTTCCAGGCCGTGAGCCATCGTCTGGCTGACATTTTGGTGCAGGTGGAAATTGGCCGCAGTCTGCTCTACGGAGCCTGCCTGGCATTAACGGAGCAACGCGAGGAGCGCCACGCCCTGGTAGCCGCTGCCAAATCCTGGCTAAACGAAACCGCCATCGACGCGACCGAGGCCGGTGTACAGCTGCACGGGGGCATCGGGTATAGCTGGGAACTGGATGTTCACTTGCATCTGCGTAGAGCGCGATCTAACGCCGCCACGCTTGGCGATTCAGATTTTCATCGCGATCAGATTGCGAACTATTATTGCGATCGCCCTGGATGAGCCTTCAGTCGTAGTCTTCCCACAGACGATCCAACCAGCGGTCGATAAACACCAGAACATTAGGGGGTAGCTTCTTGGGTCGCTCCAACTGGGCATCCAGGAACATGCCATCGAACACATGTTGAATAATGTCCTGGGTAACCGCCAGAATTTCGGCCTTGTCATTCAGGGCCGGAAAATAGTTCACAAACAGCTCGCGAGTCGTATCTTCAAATGCGGCCTTAATGGGTATGATGACTTTCTTCAGGTCGCCCTGCGTTCGCGACACATTAAGCAACTCGTAGTAGGCATAGGCATAGTCGGTCTGTAACCACGACCAATAGGCTTCTAATGCCCTAACGCGGCTGGTGTGCTTCTTCTCAGAGCTCATCTGTTCTACGATCTCGGCAAACTGTGCTATTCGCCTGTCCTTGATATAGACCGCACAGGAATGCACCACGTCGGCCAGGGACTTGAAGTGGTGGGCCATAGCGCCGCGGGATACATTAGCATTAGCGACAATAGTCGAGGCCGTCGTTTTGGAGTAGCCCAGTTCCGCATAGCACTTGATTGCCCCCTCCAAAATGGCTACCCGTGTGCGGCTGCTTTTCTCGGCCTGCCAGCCCTCTTTATTTTTCTCGCTCATGCGCGCATAAATCCTGCTC
This sequence comes from Halieaceae bacterium, assembly GCA_018657645.1. Classification (GTDB taxonomy): domain Bacteria; phylum Pseudomonadota; class Gammaproteobacteria; order Pseudomonadales; family Halieaceae; genus JBALVT01. The sequence continues at coordinate 11,229 of JABHWT010000332.1, forward strand.
TGTCCCGCGCCAATAATAACTGAAACGGTGCCCATGTTCAGCAAAAACATTCAACTGGTACTGTTTTTTTTACAATAGGTCTCCCGCCTCGAAGGTATGTATCCGTCTCTCTGGCCCAGCGCGGAACTATGTCCCCGCACCACCACTCCATTGAGTTACCAGAGCCGCTTCACTCACTACCTGGCGGCATCGCCAAACCCTAAGTTATTGACCTTTCTGGATATTTTTGGGTAGAATTCCGAAAGTCCTGCATCGCTACAACGTCGCTGCGTTCAGAGTCAGCACGCTCCAACGGGAGAGGCTCAGTTAGCAGTAAAAACCGGCAGGCCCCTCATGACAGGACCACGGGAATGACCCAAAGCAAGAACAAAGAGCGAGCGAAGGATTCGTGGCAGGCGCAAAAAAGTGCGATGACCCGGGAATCGATTCTCGATGGTGCAATAGACTGCTATGCAAAGCTGGGCTACTCCAAAACAACCACATCGACCATCGTCAAAAGCGCTAATGTGTCCCGCGGCGCCATGGCCCACCACTTCTCCTCATTGGCAGATGTTGTTAAGGCCGCCGCAGAGCACATCAAAGACAAACGATTGGCAGACTCCAGACGGAGATTCTCCAAACTGGAAAACCTTCAAACCAGGGAATTGCACATCCAGGCACTATGGATTCACTGGGAGTGGTTGTTGACCAAAGAGGCCACGGCCTATTATGAACTACGGGAAGTTTCGCGAACGGATAAAGCGCTCAGAAAAGTGATGAGCAAAATCAGTGCCCAATTCGATGCCGAGGTCCGCGCCATCATCGGTGAACTTTTCCCTGAAATAGAACTCGATCCGGAGTCACTGAAACTCTCCGAGGATCTGTTGCAATACCTGTTTGAAGGGATGGCAATGGACTACCGTCTTATGGGCAGGACAAAAAAAGGAAAGCAAAAGGTCGAGCGTCTTATCAACTACGTCGGCGAAACCATCGGTACGATTTGGGGTGCTACCAAGTAATTACCGGTTAGTACGCATCGAGGCTACTGCCCGGATGGCCTACCCTGCTTTACCGGATACGGACTCACTGAATGTCATGATCGACAATGCCATGATTGATCGACGCCACAACATGGGTTTAGTACTGCACTACAAGAGTTTAATCGAGTTTTAGTGGCGCTCCGATGTCATGTTTGCCTCCTGGACACGCAGCAAGTACATCCATGTATGCTCGGCTGCTGCGTCCTGCAGCAGACGGTCCTGGAGGCAAACACGACACCAGAGCTTAACCCCATAACCATCGTTTCCTTTAAAAATATTTGATTCTGGATGGGCACTGGTTAGCGCCAATCCGGATGAGTGCGGAAATACGTTCTACTCGAACTGTTGCACCACAGTAGCCGGGTCCCGGTCAAATCCCCCCAGGTTGTCGGTCCACTCGTAGGCAATCAGTAAGTCCATTAACTCAGATTGCCCCCCCTCTTTGGTTTTCTTCATCTCAGCATGCAGAATACCGAGGGCATCGTGAACCACAGGGCCAAACAGTGACTCCAGGTAGTCTGCGGGGATTCGCGGCTGGGTGAAATCCAGATTTCCATTTTCATCGATGCGAGCAGGGTTCATAGGCGGGACATAGAACACATTGGGTTCTGTTTCGTACTCCGGGTGAAGCGGAACTGCCACCTTCCATTTATCCACCAGTTTCCAGACCAGTGCATCGCGATCTTCCCGGTAGCCAACAAAGCGCAAACGGCCGGGGCATTGTCGCGCACAGGCTGGAGCAACTCCCTCATCTATGCGAGGGAAGCAAAAAATACACTTCTGGGCGACTTTCTTTTCCTGGTTAAAGTAGATTTTCTTGTAGGGGCATGCCTCCATGCAAAAGCGATAGCCGCGACACCGGTCCTCATTGACTATCACAATTCCGTCCTGCTCGCGCTTTTCAATGGCCTTGCGTGGACAGGCGGCTACACAGGGCGCGTTGCTGCAGTGGTTACAGATTCTTGGAAGATAAAACGAGTAACCATTGGGGTAGTCACCAGCGGCCTGGTCTTCGTCCCAGTTGGGCCCCCAGTCGGGTTGCTCGCCCTTAATTTGCAGGTGCTGTCCCCCGCCCTTACTTCCATTTAGTACTTCGTCAAAATTGTAGTTCCATGCCTCTCCAAATTCCTTTCGGGTTGGCATTTTGCCGGGCTTGGCCTCTCCATTTCGAAAGCCGCCGCCCAGATTCTCCCAACCGCGTGGTGTACCCTCCCCCGGCATGGTATTTACCGTGTTCCACCACATGTACTCCATACCTTCATCGCGGGTCCACAGCTGTTTACAGGCGATGCTGCAGGTATGACAGCCAATGCACTTGTTCAGGTCCAGAACCATTGCGAGTTGTTTATTTGACATTTTCGATACCCTTGTCTTGGTCTGTTTCGCCGTTCTCAACCACGGGCCAGGCGCATGTCGACGGTCGTACCACGGTCGACATTATTTGGCTGGTAATAGGATGGCGCATAACGCAGATGGCCGTAGTTACCGACAAACTGTAGTGGCTTTAACTGGCAGGCCAACACCGCTGAGATGCTCTTGCCATTGCGGAACTGGAACGGCTCCCAGCCCTGGTAGTGGTGAATTTGCCCCGGCTGTATGGTTACCGTAATCATCACCCGGCACTGAAAACTTCCCACGTCATTAAACACCTCGACGTAGTCATTGTCCTTGATACCGCGAGCGCTGGCATCGTCGGGATTTATATAGATTAAGGGCTCTCCCCGCTGCAGGCGTAACATCAGTGGACTGTCGCGCCACAGGGAGTGAACAGACCAGCGAGCGTGTCCGCCAGTGAAACGCAGGGGATAGTCACCGCCCATTTTTGGTGGATTGCGGTGAACCGGCAGTTCCTCGCCAAATTCCAGGAACCAGTCGTGATCAATGTAAAACTGCTGACGTCCGGTCAGCGTTCTCCAGGGCTGCTTGCGTTCGGTAAAGTCTGTGGCGGCGGTCAGGGGCTTGCCCTTTTCCACCTCAAAAGTCGCTATCACACCGGGATTATGCTTGCTGCCGGCATTGGTCCAGTCCGCATAGCCGGTCTCTCTCAGTTGCTCCAGGGTAATGCCCTGATAGGCCTTGCTGGTGTTCATCATGTGCTGCAGCAGCACAGAATCGTCGACATCCTCTTTCCAAAGACCGTCGGCGGTAAAGTCCTCGTATATTCTGCTGTAATTCCGGGTGTAATTGAACTCCTCGTCCCGGACCTGGGCCAGACCCATTTTCGGCGCAAGTTCCTGAATCTTTTTGCACAGCATGGCGAAGATATACCACTCATCTTTGGACTCAGCAAAGGGCTCGACCGCCTTTCCCTGGTAGACGTGGTGGGGCACTTTTTGCTCCGATG
>JABHWT010000117.1 GCA_018657645.1 Halieaceae bacterium
AGGCAGGCAAAGCTGATCGAGCCGCGCGGCCCGGTATTAGATCGGCAGATAGCCCAGCTGCAGGCGCTGCTAAAAAACGCCAACACACCGATTGAACTGATGTTGCGCTCCGACATGGAAACAGAGGTCATCCTGCTAAAAGTGGCGCGCCTGGGACGCTTTGCCCAGCATCAACTGTCGCTCCGTCCCGGTGTGTATACTGCCGTGGGGAGCCGCAACGGTTACCGCGATGTTCGCCATACTTTTACTGTCAACCACGGCAACACGCCACCCCCGGTGATGATTGTTTGCGCGGAGAAAATTTAGTGGAATCACCAGCCCAGGTGGCTATACAACCGAGCAGTTTCAAACCGCTGGGCACGGCCGAAGAGGGCCCAAAGCGAGCGAGAAACCCCCGTCGCTGGGCAGCTATCACCACAGCGCTGATCTTTGTTTCCATTATGCTTTTTTTGCTAACCGCCAGATCACTGCAGATCATCGTACAGGCCCATGGCGATGCCGGAATTTCAATAAGCGGCGGTCTCTACCTGCCCTTTGGCGACCGCTATCTGTTGCGCCCGGGTGAGTACCTAATAACAGCGACAGCCCCTGGCTACCACCCACTGACCAGTAATCTCACGGTGACAAAACAGGACAGCCAGACGATGGAACTGGTGCTGCGACCGCTTCCCGGTAAACTTTTTGTCGATAGCTCGCCCCCGGGGGCAAAACTTTTTATCGACGGCGAGGAGGTCGGCGAAACGCCGATAAAGGCGCTCTCTGCGGAGGCGGGACAACACACCGTACTGTTGCAGGCACCCAGGCACCTGCCACTGGAGCAAACGCTGCTGATTACCGGTCGCAGCATAGAGCAACAGCTCAGCGTTGCGCTGGAGCCCGCCTGGGCCGATGTCAGCATCGCCAGTCTACCCGTGGGTGCTGCAATCCTGGTGGACGGTGAAGAGGTCGGTTCAACCCCCGCTATTGTGGAAATAATACAGGGGGAGAGACAGTTGAGCCTGCAAAAAAGAGGCTTTTCCAGCTGGCACCAATCGGTGACAATCTCCGCAGGCGAGGCCCAGAAGCTGGGCGAGATCACACTACAGCCCGCGTCCGGCGTCCTGTATTTAAGCAGCACCCCATCCGGTGCCAATGTGACGGTGGATGAAGCGTTTCGAGGGCGAACACCGGTGACCCTGGATTTAAAGCCCAATCTCAACCATAAGCTAGCTGTATTCAAACCCGGCTATCGCCCCCACCGCAGCCAACTGCAACTTGCCGCCGGTAGCAGTACCGAGCAAACCGTGAAACTGGTGGCAGAGTTAGGACAGGTTCGCTTCAATCTCTCCCCCGAAACGGCCCGTCTTGTTGTTAACGGCCAGCCCCGGGGAAACGGCTCACAAACCCTGGCCCTACCCGCCTCAGAGCATACCGTGGAGGTTTCATTGGAAGGCCACGCCAGTGTACGCCGACAGGTGACGCCAAGGCCTGGCCTGGAGCAGGTCGTAACGATTGCCCTGCAGACCAAACAGGCTGCAAAGTTAGCTCGAATACAGCCGGAGATTACGACCTCACTGGGACAAACTCTACTGCTTTTTACACCGGGCAAATTCACAATGGGAACCTCCCGCAGGGAACCTGGCCGCCGTGCTAACGAAGTGCTGCACTCAGTAGCCCTTAGCCGGATGTTCTACCTCCAGACTACCGAGGTGACCAATGCCCAGTTTCGATTATTCCAAAGCAAGCACAGTTCGGGACAAATCGAGGGCAACAGTCTCAATCGCGAGCATCAACCTGTGGTGCGTATCAGCTGGCACCAGGCAGCGCTGTTTTGTAACTGGCTCAGCCAGCGAGAGGGACTGCCCACCTTTTATAGTGAGGCCAACGGCATAGTCACCGGTCACAAGCCGTCTGCGACCGGTTATCGCCTCGCCACCGAGGCCGAGTGGGCCTGGGCCGCCAGGATGGACAAAGGCACCCTGCGCAAGTTTACCTGGGGCGACAGCTTCCCACCGACCACTGCAGTGGAGAACTACGCCGACAATACATCGGCCTATGTCACTGGCCGGGTCCTCAATGGTTACAAGGACGGCCATGTGGCCAGTGCGGCTGTGGCTTCTTTTCCCGCCACCCATAATGGGCTTTACGACATCGGTGGTAATGTGGCCGAATGGGTGCACGATGTCTATAGTATCCCACCCCCTAACGGGGCCACTCGCGTCGATCCCACCGGGTCCCAGAGCGGCGACAATTATGTCATCCGCGGCGCCAGTTGGGCCCACAGCAAGATAGGTGAGCTGCGCCTGTCGTACAGGGATTATGGGGAAGCCGGTCGCGATGATGTAGGGTTTCGCATTGCACGGTACGCGGAGTAATCATGCACAAACTTTCAGAGATTTCTTTGGGACACTCAATAAGGCTACTGGCAACCGCCACTCTATGCCTGCTACTGGGCGGCACCGCCGCGCAACTGGCGGCCCAGGAGCAACAGGGCGCAGATCAACCCGCGCCAGACAAAACCGTTGATTCGGCCTCGAAGCCCACAACCCCCGAACCAACGCCCGAGCCCGATAACTCACCCACCGACTACCAGGCCTCGGAGGAAATTTCCCAGGACCTGTCGGTATCGTTTCCAGTGGATATTTAGGAATCACCTATGAAAAGCAGGATGTCTTCGGAGTTTATTTTTCAGCTGTTTGCTCTCCTTATCGCAATCATTGTGGTGCATGCATTGTACGTGGGGGTCATCCGGCCCAATGCCGATGCCAAGATCCAGCAGCAGGCCGAACTGCAGGCTGCTGGAGAGGCGTTTGTTGCACAGCGCTCGCTGACCGTGGTCATTCGCGACTACGAGCAGGAAACCTGCTTCATTTTGTTAATCTGGGCGTTGTCGATTATGGGTTACAAGGGCCGACGGGCCCTGCACGAGCGCGCAATTCTGGAGCGCCGACTGTTGGATATCGCCGAGGGCACCAGTGTCTTGCCGCAGGACGCCCGCGAGTATAGCCGGTCTCTCGAAGCACTGCCGGCGCAAGATCAGGACCTTCTCCTGCCACGCACCCTGTTATCGGCCCTCCAGCGCTTCGCCACCACTGGCAGCATCCAGGCCGTATCCGACACCATTAAAGAGCAATGCGACGTGGAGTCTGACCGGCTGGAATCCGAGCTATCCATGGTGCGCTATATTGCCTGGGCCATTCCATCAATCGGATTTATCGGCACCGTACGCGGTATTGGTGACGCCCTTGGACAGGCCTATAAAGCGGTGGAAGGGGATATATCCGGGGTAACGGTCAGCCTGGGCGTGGCATTTAACAGCACCTTTGTGGCTCTGGTGTTGAGCATTATCATCATGTTCTGCCTGCATCAACTACAGCTGTCCCAGGACCGACTGGTACTGGATTGTCAGCGCTACAGTGACAATCGTTTATTGCGACACCTGGTGGCCAAATGACCTTCGCTATCGCAGATATCACCGACAGTAACCTGCAGGTTTGGCGAGGCGATAGCCGCTGGCATAGTCCCGGCTACGCGCTGTTGGACGGGCAACAATATACCTTTGGCATGGCGGCCAGAGCGGCGGCGCGACGACGCCCCATGGATATTAATACACGCTACTGGTGGGAGCTTAACACCCAGCCTCTCAAGCCGGCGTTGGGGCCGGCCAGACACACTGCGGATCTGGTCCACGCCCATCTGCTGGCACTGCATAAGCAGGCTGAACAACCCGACGAGGTTTTATTTGCAGTTTCCAGCAGTATGCATAAAGACCAATTGGCCCTGTTACTTGGCATCGTAGAGCAATGTCCATTTGAGGCGGTAGGTCTGGTCAACCGCAGCGTGGCACTGGCATGCCAGTACGGGGGTTTCGAGAAACTCCATCACCTGGAGATACAATTACATCAAGCTGTGATTTCACAATTGAGCGAAAGCGGAGGCCGGGTCGAATTGCAACAGGTCATTCCGGTACCCGGCTGCGGCATGCTGCAACTGCAGGAGCGACTGGTGGAAATCATCGCCGCTGCATTCATAAGCCAAACCCGTTTCGACCCCCGGCGCAAGGCAGACACCGAGCAGGGTCTGTACGACGCGCTTCCCGATACCCTGCGAGCACTGGCAAACGCTACAGAGACCAATGTGGAAGTGGCGGGATACAGGGCGCGGATCGACCGCCAGGATCTGGAGAGCGCGGCCCGCGACCTGGGACAAAGTACACTCAAGGCTCTGGGCACGCTCAACGCCCGGGACCGTTTAATTCTGGACCCGGTGGCGGCCTTATTACCGGGGTTGCTGGATCAGTTGCCACAGCCCGAGAAAGTCGAGTCCAGCGCCTTATGCAACAGTGTGTATCAACAACAGCAGCATCTACTGCAGCGGCAGGAAACGCTCCATTTTATCACCTCGCTGCCCATTCTGGCGCATGGTATTCCCCCTGCCACCCAGCGCGAGGAGCCGATTTCTCCCGCTGGCGATCCTGTGCCGGTGACACCCACCCATTTACTGGTAGAAGCCTGTGCACATCCGCTGGTTGCCGAGGGCACCCCGATCGGGTCCGATTGGGAATTACACTGTGATGCAGGCAGTTGGCAATTGCGTGGTGGCCGCGATCGACCCATTGAGGTCAACGGCCACCCCTACCGGCCGGACCAGCCACTGCAAGGCGGCGATCGCCTGACCCTCGATGGTGGCCTGCTCGGCCAACTCATCGAGGTGAAGCAGTAGGAGCGGCTATCCATGACCAGGAAGAAGCGCACTTTTACTACTTTCAGTCTTAGTTTCCTGGACATCATGTCTTGTGGCTTCGGCGCGGTGGTACTGGTTTTCCTGATCATGGATCACGCCATGGAGGTGCAGTCAAAGACCCTGAATCACGACCTGCTGTCCGAAGTTGATTTTCTCAATGATGATATTGCGGAGGGCCAGGAGGGCCTGGTGCGTCTGCGCAACACACTATCCGATATTGACCTGCAAGTCGTGGACGCTCAGGGCCTAGCCACCCGGATACAGGAAACCACCTCTGAATACGAGGCCATGGTAGAGGCATTGAAGCAAGAGGGATTCACCGAGCGTAGCGATATCGATGCTATCAAGGCCGAGATCCAATCGCTGGAAGAAGAAATCAAAAAGCTGGAGGCCGCGGCACAGGCCAACAGCGGTATCAATGCCCGCTCTTACATCGGAGAGGGCAACCGCCAGTATCTCACGGGGCTCAATCTGGGTGGACGCAATGTCGCCATACTAATGGATGCCTCCTCGAGTATGCTGGCGGATAAACTCATCAATATTCTGCGTTTGCGCAACATGGGTGAGAAGCTACAGCGCTCGACAGATAAATGGACTCGGGCCCTGAGTACCGTGGACTGGTTGACGGCACAACTTCCAGTGAGCAGCAAATATCAGGTTATTACCTTCAATACCGAGGCCAAAACCGCCCTGCCCAATACTGCGGGCCAGTGGCTAGAGGTGGCCAATCAGGATCAGTTGGTACAGGTGTCGCAGCAACTACGCAAACTGACACCCGGCGGTGGCACGAATCTGGCCAATGCTTTTCGCGCGGTGACTGCACTGTCTCCGCTGCCCGATAATATTTTCCTGATAACCGATGGCCTCCCCACCCAGGGTGACAAGTCACCACGGGGCAGTAAAATATCCGGCAAGGCCAGGAGGAAGCTGTATCGCGAGGCGGTGAAATTACTGCCCCGCAGCGTACCGGTGAACATTATTTTATTCCCCATGGAGGGAGATCCCATGGCAGCTTCGGAATTCTGGCAACTGGCGCAGAAAACCCAGGGTGCCTTTATGAGTCCCTCCAGGGATTGGCCATGACCAGACGTCGATCCATCGAAGAATTCAGCATGTCGTTTCTCGACGTCATTTGCTGTGGTTTTGGCGCTATTATTTTACTGTTGATGATTACCAAGACCGTGCAGCCTCAAATTATCGAAGCCTCTACCGTCAACCTGGAGGGCAGGGTTGCCCTGCTGCAGGAGCAGGTGTTTGAAATACGGGGCGAAACAACTATTCTCAATCGGGACCTGAACGCAAAGCAGGAACAGTTGTCTGAACATCTTGAGAGGATTGCAATTCTCAAGGGCCAATTAGCCAGCGCCAGGGCCAGCTATGACAGCCTGAATGTGCAAACTAACAGTAACGATATTATTATCGAGAAATTGGCGATTGCCAAACAGTCGCTGTCGGCAGAGATGAAGCGTTTACTGGGCACCGCGTACCAATCCAAAAACAATTTGATAGGTGGCATTCCGGTAGACAGCGAGTACATTATCTTCGTCATTGACACCTCGGGCTCCATGTTCTCATACAGTTGGGAGCGAATGATGCAGGAATTACAGGCGACACTCGACATTTACCCGGAGGTGAAGGGTATTCAGATCCTCAACGATATGGGGCAGTATATGTTCAGCCGCTACGCGGGGAAGTGGATTCCCGACACACCGGGCCGACGCAAGGTGATTATGCAATCCCTGAGAAACTGGAATGTATTCAGTAATTCCAGCCCGGTCGAGGGGATCACCCAGGCAATTCGTAACTTTTATTCCCCGGACAAAAAAATTAGTATCTATGTTTTTGGCGACGAGTTCACTGGCGACTCCATCTCTCGAGTAATCGACACCGTGGACCGAATCAACAAAGAGGACGCCAAAGGGAATCGTCGAGTGCGCATTCACGCCGTAGGTTTTCCGGTACAATTTATCAGGGCTCCGCATTTACAGACCACCGGTATTCGATTCGCTACATTGATGCGAGAGCTCACGCTTCGCAATGGAGGCACTTTTGTCGGGCTTAACGATTTTCGGCCATAGCGGTCAGAGGCTGCTTCGACTCGGCTTGTTGCTGGGCGCGTTTACTGTGCTGGGCGCCTGTGGCGGCAAGCAGGTAATTGTACAGGGGCAATTCCCAGCGCCACTGATGACCAAACTACCCCTGTCCCTCGGAGTATGGTACCCGGAGGATTTTCGCAATCACGAGTTCTATGAAGCGGCCAAGACGCGCAAGGATTCTGAGTGGCTGGTACAAACCGGTGCGGCGCAGGTGCAGATGTGGGACCAGCTACTGGGCGGCATGTTTGATAGCGTGGTGCCCATGAAGGCCAATCCGGCACCGGACACAATGAACCCGGTAGTGGACGCAGTGCTCATCCCCCATGTAGATGAATTACAGTATGCGATTCCAGCCCATACCAATGTCAAAGTGTATGAAATCTGGATGCGCTATCGCTATGAATTGGTGACCACCGGCGGAGACCACATCACAGAGTGGACCATGACCGCCTACGGCAAAACACCCACCGCCTTCTTACAGAGTGACGAAGCGGCGGTCAATCTCGCGGCGGTTGTTGCACTGCGCGATGCCGGTGCCAATTTCGCCGTCAACTTTACCCGCGTGCCCTCGGTCGCAGCCTGGCTGACGGAGAAATGGGGCGAGTCGAGGGAGACCCCGCCATGAACAGACTATTGCCTGTCCTGGGAGCCATCGCGCTATTAACCGGCTGTGTTACCTCTTCCATCGACGAGCGCGTATTTAATGAGCCGATCGCCGGCATTGGCGAATCCAGTGTCGTCATACTGGGACGACGCCATGCCAGCAATTACGAGACCGAGCCTGACTTTGTCCGCTGTGTGGGCAAGTATATCTCCTCTCACGACAAGTCTCTGACCGTTGTCGGCGAGCTGGAATTTATCAATGCCCTGTACCCCTGGTTCGAGCCCCGCACTGCGCCTTTACGACCGCTGGATATAGACAAACTACTCGGGCACGAGGCCGTCGCTCAAAAGTTACGTGACCTCAAAACCCAGTACATGATCTGGATCGATGGCCGCACCGAGCGCTCGGAGTCGGCGGGATCGATGTCATGCGGCATTGGTCCGGGCGGCGCCGGATGCTTTGGCTTTGGCACCTGGCGCGACGATTCCAATTACGAGGCTACCATTTGGGACTTCTCCGAGCGGGCAGAAGTCGGGCGAATTCAAACCCATACCAGCGGCCAGTCCTATATGCCGGCAGTGATTATTCCTATTCCCATTATCGCCCCGGTGCAGGGCACCGCATGTGATGGTATAGGCAGTCAACTTCTCAAGTACCTCTCCAGCAACTACTAGGCGACGACTATGACCCTTTTGTTCCGGTTAGTGTGTTTGCTTTCTTTTCTGGCCATCACCACGGGCTGTGCGATCAACCCCGCCACCGGCGGTGCCGATGTGGTGTTAATGTCCGAGCACGAGGAAATCTCCATCGGCCGCGAAATGCACGAGAAAATGGTGTCCGAGGGCCAGGTCTACGACAACCAGGCGCTGCAGGACTACGTGGACCGAATTGGCCAGAGTCTGGTCTCCAATAGTCATCGCGAAGACCTGCCCTTTACTTTTACCGTCATAGACAGCCCCGATATCAATGCTTTCGCCACCCCCGGCGGCTTTGTCTATATTAATCGGGGCCTACTTGCCTACCTGGATGGCGAGGCTGAATTGGCTGGAGTATTGGCCCACGAGATAGGCCACATTACCGCCCGCCATGCGGTGCGGCAGAAAACAGCCGGTGTTACCAACTCGGTATTGGCGACCATGGCATACATAATCACCGGCAGCAGCGATGTAGCAGAGGCCTCCAACATGGCCGGTACAGCGCTGGTGCGAGGCTACGGCCGCGAACATGAGCTGGAGGCCGATGGCCTGGGCGCAAAATACATGCACGACACGGGTTACGACACCGATGCCCTGCTGGAGGTGATCGGCGTTCTCAAAGACCAGGAGCAGTTTCAGCGAGTAAAGGCAAAATCTTCCGGCAAAAAAATATCCAGCTACCACGGTTTGTACTCATCCCATCCACGCAACGATGCCCGTCTGCAGAGGGTTATTCGCACTGCTGGCGAGCTCGACCAGATCAATAACGACCCAACGCAGCCCGGAGAGTTCAGGCAACATATGGAGGGCCTGGGCTGGGGCGAAAGTACCCAGAGTGAGCGCGAGGAAAACCGCTACTACCACAATAAACTGGGGTTCACTTTTGCCCACCCTGACAACTGGACTGTTGTCGCCAGTGCCAAGTCGATCGTAGCCGCCGCCGCCGACAACAGTGCCAAATTGACTATCACTATTCGAAAGCGCGATCAGAAGGGCTCACCCCGCGGTAGCCTGGAGAAAAATGCCATGGGCAGTTTATCCAAAGGTAAAGAACTGGATCAGGCTGGACTCAAGGGCTATACCGCAGTTGCCAGTGCCAATGCCAGTTCTCGCCGCCTGGCGGCGATCGACTACGCCAACATTACGTATTTATTTGAGGGCGAAGCGACCCGTTTCAGCGTGGCCGATCCCGGCCTGCTAAAGATTATCGAGAGTTTCCGGGCCACTCATCCAAAGGAGCGCAAGAAGGGAAAACCCCGTTACATCCATTACATTCAGGTGCCTCGAGGCGCCACGATGGCCACCCTGGCCTCCAGTATTCGCATCCCCGATGCCCAGGCCCAGCTGCGCCTGTTAAATGGCTTCTACCCGCGGGGAGAACCCCGGACAGGGGATTGGATTAAAGTAGTGCGTTGAACCTGGAAATCGCCGCAATTGGGCACTGGCAGACCTTATTTTTTCTGAACCAGTACCCACGGCGGCGCTACCACGGTCCATAGTAAGATATTGCTATCGAACCAAAGCTGCGCCTGATCGGGCTGTACCGAGGCCACCTGCTTGTTGTCAATCCAGCGCTGAAACTGGTCGGTATTGTCCATCCCCAGCTGCACCGCAACGTCAACCAGATCGAGGTCTGTGGCCACCAGAATAACATTGCCGCGCGCGTAGTGCGTTTGCAGGTCGTGCCAGCTGATACGCGCGGTTTGGCTATGAAACTCCTCGCGAAGCAGTTGCTGGCGATCTGGCGCTTCAGCCATGAGCCGAATCCGAGACGAAGGGATTGGTCTTGCGCTCCTGGCCAAAGGTAGAGGTGGGGCCGTGTCCAGAAATAAAGGTGATATCGTCCCCCAGCGGGAATAGTTTGTCTCTAATGCTGGAAATCAATTGCTGATGATTCCCCCCGGGGAAAGCGGTGCGCCCGATGGAGCCCTGGAACAGAACATCTCCAACCCAGGCGACCTTCTGGTCCTGTGCCAGAAACACTACGTGACCCGGTGTGTGACCGGGGCAAAAAAACACTTTCAGCTCCTGCTCCCCCACACTGACACTATCACCTTCCTCAAGCCAGCGATCCGGTACAAAGGCATCGACGCTGGGGAAGCCCGACATCTGACACATTTCGGGCAGTTTGCTAATCAGAAAATCGTCTCCCCGGTGGGGACCTTCAATGGGCACCCCCAGTTGCTCGCGCAAAACACCCGATGCGGCACAGTGGTCAACATGCCCGTGGGTCAGGATTATCTTCTCTACAACGGCGCCCATTTTCTCCACCGCTGCCAGAATACGATCCACGTCGCCACCGGGGTCGACAATAGCCGCCTTGCCGGTCGCGTCACACTTGATAATACTGCAATTTTGTTGATAGGCCGTTACCGGCACAACGGTACATTGAATAGGCATGTTTACTAAAAATCCTGCGCTGTTGCCCCTGACTATAATAATTGCCGCGGGACCGGGAAAAAGAAAGGGCGTAATGTACCACAACTACTGAGGGCCGGGCGACCGGGCTAATTAGTGGTTATCTAGAAACTCATTTGTAATGATGCCATCGGTAAAAAGTCGAACAATGATATTGCCCATCCAGAAACCCTATTGTTTTCACTAGATATTTGAGGCGGCTGTAAAGGTTAGCTATTTTGGACACCATCGCTCGGCCTTCGGCTTCCCTCGCTACAGCCTACGCATTGAGCCTAGCAATGTCCGAATGGGCACTAATTAGTGCCAATCGTCACTACACGACAGCAACCACAGGCTCCGCCTCGTCAGTTTGATCTATATCGGCCCGGGGATTGAGGAATACAGATTCATCGAACTGGTTTTCACTCTTGGCGACAATGACCGATACCGTGGCATCACCGGTGACATTGACCGCCGTACGCACCATATCAAGCAATCGATCGACGCCAATGATCAGTGCAATTCCCTCCACCGGCAGTCCAGCCTGCCCGAGCACCAGGGCCAGGGTCACCAGGCCAACACCGGGCACTGCTGCGGTTCCAATCGAAGCCAGTGTCGCTGTTAAGATCACAGTGATAAAGGCGCTCACGCTTAAATCCACGCCGTAGACCTGGGCAATAAATACCGTAGCCACGCCCTGCATAATGGCAGTGCCATCCATGTTAATAGTCGCCCCCAGCGGTACGGTAAAGCCCGCCACTGAATTGTGCACTCCCAATTTGCGCTCCACTGTTCGCAGCGTAATAGGCAGGGTCGCACCAGACGATGCCGTACTAAAAGCAAAGGCCCACACAGAGCGCATTTTGGTGATCATTATTCTGGGTGACAGACCACTGAAAGATTTAAACAGTAAACTGTAAACCACCAGCGCATGGAATAGCAGTGCTATTAAAACGGTGAAAAAATACGCTGCCAGGTCAGCGATAGCACTGATGCCCAGGGTCGAAAACAACTTTGCCAGAAGGGCAAACACACCATAGGGTGCCAACCCCATAAGAATGCCGACCATTCTCATGACCACCGACTCCATGTCCCGGAAAAATGCCGCTATTCTCTTACCGGGCTCTCCAGCATGGGAAATGGCATAACCCAGCAACAATGCAAAGACGATGATCTGCAACATTTTGCCATCGGCCATGGCCCTGATCGGATTGTCGGGAAATATGTTCACCAGAACTTCCACCAGTGGTGGCGGTTCCGCTGCTTGAAACTCGGCCTGCCCCGCCATTTGCACATTTTCTCCGGGGCCAATCATAACGGCAAAAATTAAGGCGAAGCTGACGGCAATGGCAGTGGTCGCCAGATAAAAACACAGGGTCTTGACGGCGATGGGCCCCATTCTGGCACTATCGCCCAGCGAACTGGCACCGCAGATTAGAGACACAAGCACCAGCGGGACTACCAGTAATTTGAGAGAGGCAATAAATATTCGCCCCACCATATCCAGCAACCCATCGACCAGGTATTCCTGCAGAAAAATCTGGATCTGTCCAGACATTGCAGCACTTTGCAATAATAGATTAAGCAGAGACCCCAGCAGGATTCCCGCCACCATGGCTGTCAAAATTCGATTGGTCAGGCTCATAAGACCTCTTTACCTTGTTTTGGTTATTGTTATTTAGCCCTTCGTCGGACAAGATCCGCCAAGATAGCTCGCCACTGCATCATCAGCACATGCATTGCAGGGGGATGAATACTCCAACCGCCCCCCGGCAATCAAATGCGCACAAACCGGCGCATACTCCATGGTACACACCTGTGGTCGTGGCAATGAACACTCGTTCACCAGAGTCGTTGGGAGGGGCGGGTTTACGCCGCAGGCGGTAAGCAACAGTCCCACGATGCTGAGGGTTATTACAGCCCGCATTTTAGCCTCCGTCACAATCACGTTAAAAGTGTAGCAGATCGGGGCTGAAACTGCGCTGCCTTAGCCCATGGTCTGGGCCATGGCCCTGATAAAATCAATGAGTGGCGATGGATTGACCCCCAACCAAACTATGAGTAGTGCCAGCACGCCAATCACCCAGCGCCCGCCCGACGGCAGAGACAAATTGCTCCCCGAAGCTGGCGCGACGGCCCCGTCTGCATTCCTGGCCATAACAATGATCAGGCGCAAATAGTAGAAAAGACCAATACCACTACCCACTACCAGAACAAATAATAGCGACCACATGGCATTGTGCACACCGGCGGCCAGAATATAGAATTTACCAATAAAGCCTATGGTTAGCGGTATGCCGGCCAGAGACAGCAAGGTGACTGTAAACACCGATGCCAGCCATGGGTGCGTCCAGAACAGGCCTTCATAATCGTCAATTTGGTCGAAATCCCGCGTCTCGTCCGGAGCCGCGCCTGCGGATGAGAACAGGGATATGATGCCAAAGCCCGCCAGAGTTGTAACAATGTAGGCCACGATGTAGTAGGCGACAGCCTCCACCGCCAGCAATTGCGGCGCGACGTCACTTTTAAGATCGGACGACCCCGCCGCCAAAAATGCGACCATGATGTAACCCAGGTGAGCGATTGAGGAGTAGGCCAGAATACGTTTGACATTGGTTTGCAGTAGGGCCAAAAGATTTCCTACCAACATCGACGCCATGGCAAGCGCGACAATGACAAATACAACAGATTCGTACTGATAGGCATCAAGCAGGGCGAAAGCACGCAACAAAAAGGCCAGCACTGCAGCCTTGGAGACCGTCGCCACGAAGGCGGTAATCGGCGCAGGGGCTCCCTGATAGACGTCGGGGGTCCACATATGAAACGGAACCAGTGACAGTTTAAAAGCGAGTCCGGCCACCATCATGGCTATGCCACCGACGGCGTAATACTCCAGGCCAGAGCTACTTAAAGCAACCTTGAAATCAACCAGCGACATGGCACCGGAAGATGCATAGATAAGTGCCATTCCAAATGCCAGAAAGCCGGTGGATACGCCGGACAGTACCAGATACTTGGAGGCAGCCTCCAGCGGCAGTCCCGACTTGGTCAGGGTCGTAACCGGGTATGCAATAAGTGCGAACAGGGAGATGCCCAATATTTCGAGGCCGAGGAAGAAGGAGACGAAGTGATTGGCCGACACCATTACCTGGGCACCCAGGGTGGTAGTTAACAGCAGAATGTACAATTCTTCTGGCAAACCCTCTCGCTTGTCAAAATAACCGTGGCAAAAAATGGCCACCGCTATGCTGGTCGAGAGAATGACAAGATTGAAGAAACCCGAATACTGATCGATAACCAGCAGGGGCGTTACCTGTAGTGACGGTTGGCCCAGTTGATTCATGCCGGCGAACGCGGCAGCGGCAAGGCCCGCAACGGTGAGTAATGCGGTCAGGCTGTGATTGCGCTTGAAAGCGATCATCAGCATGACCACCACCGAGGTGGCGGTCACCAGAATGATAGGAAGCAGGGCGAGAATGTCACCGGTGGTCAAGTTCATTTCTACTATCTCCCAATCACTGAAATCTGGGCTTGTGCCAGTTGATGCATGGAGTCAATTGCCGGTGCCAGGGTATCAATCAGAGGCTGTGGGTATAGCCCCATGACAACGAGCACAGCTATCATCGAGCCCATCATCAGTAACTCGTGAGGGGCTAAATCTGTCAGCTTCCCGGACACATCGAAACGACTGTTTGTCTCTCCCTGAAACGCGTCCTGAGCAACTTTCAGTGCGTATACAGGGGCAAATATAACGCCGATGGTCGCAAAAACAGCCACCGTTGGGGAGGCAATAAATGCCCCGAACAGAACCATTGATTCGCCGACGAAATTGCCAAGCCCGGGCAATCCCAGCGCCGCAATCAGAAAGAACAGAGCGATGGCTCCAGTTCTGGGTACTATGGTCCAAAAACCTCCCATCTCCCGCAGGTCCCTGGTATGCAATCTGTGCTGCAGGCCCCCGGCCAGTGCAAACAATGCCGCAGAGCTAACGCCGTGGGCCAACATTTGCATGACTGCGCCCTGTAGCGCCAGCGTATTCCAGGCAAAGACGCCAATCAGGATAAAACCCATGTGGCTGATACTGGTGTATGCGATCAGTCGTTTCATGTCGTATTGAGCAAACGCGAGTTTGGCGCCGTACAGTACGCTAATCACACCCAGGGTCATCGCTATCGGGGCAAAGGCCGTAGCGGCCTCGGGAAACAGTGGGAAAATAAAGCGTAGCAAGCCGTAGGCACCGGTTTTCAACAGAACGCCGGCCAGTATGACGCTGCCCGCTGTTGGTGCCTGGGTGTGCGCATCTGGCAGCCAGTTGTGTAGCGGCACGCCCGGCAGCTTAACCACAAAGGCAACAAAGAACCCCAGCATAATCCACATTCCCACATCGGAATCGGTCTGGGTGCCCAGCAGGTCCATGTAGCTGAAGCTGATAACACCTGTTTGTTGATAATTGATAGACACCAGGGCCAGAATGGACAGCAACATTAACAGCCCACTGACCTGGGTAAAGATAAAGAATTTCAGTGCCGCGTATTCTTTCTTCTCGTGCCCCCAAACCGCTATAAGCAAGTACATGGGAATGAGCATGACTTCCCAGAAGAAGAAAAACAGGAACAAATCGAGCGCGGTAAAAACGCCGATCACACCGGCCAGCACCCACAACAGGTTAAAATAGAAGAATCCTGTTTTTTGGTCGATCTCGCTCCAGGCTGCAAATATAGCTACTACACCCAGAAACAAGGTCAACAGGTTGAGCGTTAAGGTCACTCCATCCATCGCAAACAGGAAGTTGATACCAAATTGCGGTATCCAGGGCGCCATGAATTGAACGATCCAGACATTGCTGCCGGCCAGGTCGCCAGCATTGATTGCCGTGCTCAAGTCCAGACCGCTGCAATAGGACAGAAACAGCAGTAAATCGATCAACACTGTGATCAGCGCGACCACTCTGGGTGCTTTACTATTGACACCACCGGCCAACCAGGCAGCAACACCGCCAATGAAAAGAATCAGAATAAGCCAGATAAGAATCATACAATTACCACCGCGTATACAGTGAAGACCAGTCCGAACACCATACAGGTGATGTACCAGCGGGCACGGCCGGATTGGCTGTAGCTAAGCACGCTGTGCAATTGACGAGATAGCG
>JABHWT010000295.1 GCA_018657645.1 Halieaceae bacterium
ATTTCAAGCGAGCCGGTAGAACTCTACAAAATACTGAAGTTCGAAGGAATGGCTGCCAGTGGCGGGGAGGCGAAGTCCGTCATTGCCCTAGGGCAGGTTCGGGTTAACGGTATTGTGGAGACCAGAAAGCGGCGGAAAATTGTATCCGGTGACACCGTGGAATTCAGTGATGAAAAAATACGTATTGGCCTTGCGTGACACCCAATAAAATTGATTGCACCCAATGTGCTGCCTGAGTGTTACCATTAGAAAAGGGTTCCAGGCAGAGCGGGTAACAATGCGCGGGCCCCGGAGGTGCATTGGGCGGGGTTAACTCAGTTGGTAGAGTGTCAGCTTCCCAAGCTGAATGTCGCGAGTTCGAATCTCGTACCCCGCTCCATTTTTCTACTGCTAGAGGTTTGGCTTCACAAATTGACGTTCAAACGCATGATCCACTGTGATGTAGAGGCAAGGGGTTGTGTGCCCGGCGCCGATTGCGAAGAACGGTGCCACCAAAGAGTCTTTAAAGCAGGTGAGCGACAGCCAGAAATGTTGAAATACTATGTCTGAGATATTCCTATCCTCCGGCCAATCTTCGTACCTATGTTACGACTGAGAGAAATCAAGTTGCCTCTCGAGCATGGGGATGATGAGTTGACCAAAGCCATTATCGAGAGGTTGGCTATTAAACAGGCCGATGTGCTGGCTTTTACAATCTTCAAGCGCAGCTTTGACGCTCGCAATCGTTCAAGTATTCTGCTGATCTATCAATTGGATGTTCTCTTGTCCGAGTCGCTTGAAGCGACGGTTTTGAAGAGAGTTAGTGACAATCCTCTGATCACACTTAGTCCCGATACAAATTACCATATGGTTGCCCGGGCGGAGCCGTGCTTCCCCACGGAGAAACAACAGAGGCCAATTGTCGTTGGTTTTGGGCCCAGTGGCATTCTCGCGGCTCTGCTACTGGCGCAAATGGGCTTGAAACCCATAGTGTTGGAACGGGGCCCGGATGTGCGAAAGCGCACCAGGGATACCTGGGATTTATGGCGAAAGCGGAAGCTGCATACGGAGTCCAATGTTCAGTTTGGGGAGGGAGGAGCCGGTACTTTTTCCGATGGTAAATTGTACACTCAAGTTAAGGACAAGCGCCACTTGAGCCGAAAAGTGCTAATGGAATTTGTTGAAGCAGGTGCCCCTTCCGAAATATTGATGGTTAGTAAACCCCACATCGGCACCTACAAGCTGGTTAAGATGGTTGAAAACATGCGTGCCAAAATAATCCGCCTGGGGGGAGAGGTTCGATTTGAACAGAAAGTGGAAGCAATTCACCGGGAAACTCTCCCCAATGACCTCGGAAGTACATGTCAGGGGCAGATCACCGGCCTTACTTTAAGTAGTGGTGAAAGCCTGGATACTCGACACATTGTCCTGGCAATAGGGCATAGTGCACGGGACAGCTTTCAGATGCTACTGGAGCAGGGGGTGTACATTGAGGCCAAACCCTTCTCAATCGGATTACGTATAGAACACCCCCAGTCTGTGATTGATAGCGCCCGTTTTGGTGAGTGGGCAGGGCACCCGATACTGGGAGCTGCGGATTACAAGCTTGTACATCACTGTGCTAATGGCCGTAGTGTCTACAGTTTTTGCATGTGCCCAGGAGGCACTGTGGTCGCGGCGACTTCCGAGGAGCGCTGCGTGGTTACCAATGGAATGTCGCAGTACTCGCGTAGCGAGCGCAATGCCAATGCCGCCATTGTTGTTGGCATTACCCCAGAGAGGGATTATCCGGGGCATGTTCTTGCTGGGGTTGAATTGCAAAGAGAATTGGAGGAAAAAGCCTACCAACTCGGTGGCGCAAACTATAATGCGCCTGCCCAGTTGGTTGGCGATTTCCTGCGAAATAAGCCATCAACTGACCTGGCCAGTGTAATCCCTTCCTACCAGCCTGGAGTAAGCCTGGGCGATTTGTCACGGGCCCTTCCAGAATATGCTATAACAGCCATTGGCGAGGCCATTCGGGCCTTTGAGAAACAAATCAAGGGTTATTCCATGGACGATGCCATCCTTACCGGTGTAGAGACCAGAACATCATCCCCTATCTGCATTAAACGGGGGAGTGACTTCCAGAATATAACCACCCAAGGCCTCTACCCAGCGGGAGAGGGAGCGGGGTATGCCGGCGGTATTCTATCGGCGGCAATGGATGGAATAAAAGTGGCTGAGGCTGTTGCTGTGGACATTCTCAAGCAGGCGAGGTAATGGTCGATGCCGGATATTATAAACAATGCCATTATCGATGATGCGGTCGCAGAGGCGCTACAGCTTGATCTGAGTTTTCTCAGTGGGCCGGGTCAGGCGCGTCACGTCCCCTTTGCTTTCACCGCATGTCCGATTCCATTGTCCAGCGTTGCAACACTTGAAACTGCAGCGGCTTTATTGGGGCGATTGACTCAAGTGCTGGCCAGTGATGCAGACCTCGTTCAGGAACTCCACGCTCCGCTGGCCAAGGGAGATCCTTTTTTTGCTGAACTGATTTCTATCCATAAAGAGCTTCATTGTGACAACGAGGTCCTACCTCGCATCCCACTGTTACTACAGCGTAGTGACTTTATGCTGGATGCTAAAATGGGGCCACAGCTGGTTGAGTGCAACAGTATTGCTGCTGGCATGGCGCCCTTTGGTGAGCAGGTGCATTTATTGCACCAGTATTTGCAGACGATGTGGCCTCAGGAAGTTGGCCATTACTCAGCTTGCCACGGGGGGCATGCCCTGCCAAATCCCGCGACCTCCACTATGGCACAGGCAATTGTAGTAGCGGCGGAGCAGGTTCGAGGGGAGTTTTCGGATGGAACACCTTCGTTCCTGATGGTGATACAGGAAAGCGAAGACAACATATTCGATCAGCGATTATTGGAGCGGGAATTACAAAGGCGCGGTATCCGCACATGCCGTAGGACATTCCGGCAATTGCACGACCAACTGGCCACTGGACCGAATCAGCGCCTTCTTCTCGAGGGATTTGGGAGTATAGACGTGGTCTACTTGCGGGCGGGGTACCAGTATCAAGATTATATAGCAAAAGACCTGGATGCCAGGCGCTGTTGCGATGCACTGCGAGCCGTTCGAATATTCCTTGAGAAACATAGGGTCGCACTGAATGCGACGGTCTCCCAACAATTGGCGACAAGCAAGCGAATGCAGCAGTATCTGGCAACAGACCCAAACCAGATATTGGCGCATTACGGTTTCACAGCTAGCGAATCCAATTCCTTAAAAGGCATTTTTGCCGAAATGATTGCTGTCGATAATTCAACTTCCTCGCGACTCAGGAGTGAAATGACGACTGGGAACTGGGTGCTTAAGAACCAGGGCGAGGGCGGCGGGCATTGTCTGTTTGATATGGATATCCTGACCCGGCTGGACGCCCTTGATCAGGGCGACTTTCCGGCCTGGGTACTAATGCGGCGATTACATCCGACAGGTAGGGTGATGCCAACCTTGATGGTTCGCGAGGGCAGGGGGCAACAGGTTGACAGATTAGTCAGTGAGATCGGTATTTTCACTGCCCACCTGGAGGACCGGCCTTTAGTTAATGTGCAGGGTCACTGCGCCGGATATGTGGGATACCTGGTGCGCTCCAAACCCCCTGGAATCTCCGAGGGAGGGGTGCACAGTGGATTTGGTATGCTTGACTCTCTCGTTACGTCGGTACCCGATGAGTAGTGTATTATGCTGAACTTGACTGCAAGCCTGAGGTGCCATGGCATTATTCAGAGGTGCTCCGGTGTCTACAGTGACGTCGAGCTATCCGGATTCAGTCGGAGACGCTATGCGTGGGCTAATCGAAAATCGTATAGTGCAGCATACGGGCACTCGGACGATGCCGCTTCAAGATTTTACGTCGTTGGCGCAGTAATTACGCCAAAGGCATGCACGATATAGTAATCTGCCAGTAGTATTTGTTTGCTATCTGACATATTCTATCAGGCCCTGAAAATAGCACTATAATTCAGTGGCTTAGAGAGAGCTTTTAAGGGCTTGGAGCGAGTTTACGGTATGGAGAGTAACTTCTGTCGATGAATACACACGACGATGATCCATTGCTGCAGAGTCTGTTGGCGCTCTGCCGCTACCATGGCAGGCCCACTACAGCAGAGGCATTATGCGGTGGACTGCCTCTAGAAAAAGGATGTTTGTCGCCCAGCCTTTTTGAACGCGCGGCTAGCCGGGCCGGACTCGCCAGCAAAGTGATAAAAAAGCGGGCAGACGAGATTGACGCTGTATTCTTGCCGGCAGTGATATTACAGGAAGATCAGCGCGCGTGCTTGTTAATGGGTTGGGATGCGGACGGTGAGGTCGCGCACGTTATATATCCCGAGCTTAACGAGGCAGTAGTTGACGTCCCTGCCAGCGACATGTTGGAAATTGACACTACTACCGCGATTATTTGTAGACCGCGATTCGGGTTTGATAAGCGCGTGGTAGAGGCAGAGCATACCGGTCGCGGGCACTGGTTTTGGAGCGCGATAAGGGGAAATGCTCCCATTTATAAAGATGTGCTGGTGGCCGCATTCTTTATTAATCTATTTGGGCTAGCGGCACCGCTGTTTATTCGGATCGTATACGACCGCGTTCTGCCAAATAATGCGATTGAAACCATGTGGATGTTGGTCGCCGGAATGCTCATTATTATTTTGGCGGAATTTGCGCTGAAAAATATGCGTGGTTATTTCCTGGATATTGCAGCCAGGCGAGTGGACGTGAAACTGTCGGCTCTCATCATGGAGCGTGTATTGGGCATGAAGCTTGAACACAGACCGGCCTCTGTGGGCTCCTATATGTCCAATTTACGTTCATTTGAGGCTGTTCGAGATTTTATTGCTTCCTCTACCATTACCACATTTATAGATCTACCGTTCGCTGTTTTGTTCCTTATTGTTATTGGTTGGATCTCTTTTCCAATGTTGTATCCCATTGGTGTTGCGCTTGCTCTGATTCTGGCGATGGCAATCATTACAAGGGGAAAACTCAGGGAACTCTCGGAAACTACATACCGGGCCGGAGCGATGCGTAACTCCACTCTGGTCGAGGGTCTAGTAGGGCTCGATACAATCAAGGCAATGGGCGGTGAGGCGCGCATGCAACGCTTATGGGAAGAAAACACTGCTTTCGCTTCTCATGTTGGTGTGCAATTACGCCTGGTATCCAATTCAAACATTAACCTCACGAACATGATTCAACAAGCGTTGCGCGTGTTTATCGTCGTGACAGGGGTTTATGCCATTGGAGAGGGCGAGCTCTCTATGGGCGGCCTTATTGCTTGCCTCCTGCTAAGTGCAAGGGTAATAGGACCTTTCAGCAAAGTCGCCGGCTTGCTCATTCAATATAACAATGTGCGACTGGGGCTGGCGTCACTGAATCAGTTAATGGAAACTCCTATGGAGCGCCCGGAGGGCGTAAAATTTCTGGCACCGAAAATGTTCCGGGGGGATATCGAATTCAAGAATGTCTCATTCTCCTACCCCGGAAGTGAGATGGAGTCTCTCACTGACGTTTCCTTTAAAGTCAAAGCCGGAGAGCATGTGGCGATTCTAGGAAGGGTGGGTTGCGGCAAATCTACTTTACAAAAATTATGTATGGGACTGTTTCAACCTTCCAGCGGCTCCATAACTATCGACGGAATAGACTTGCGGCAAATCGATCCTGCCGTGTATCGGTCGGGAGTTTGCTATGTTCCCCAGGATGTCACGCTATTCTATGGAACCTTAAGAGAAAATCTCCTTCTATCCCAGACAGATGTCAGTGATGAAGTGATTTTACGAGCCGTGGAAATAGCCGGATTGTCGGAGTTTGTCAATCGCCATCCACAGGGATTGGATATGTTGATTGGGGAGCGGGGGGATTCTCTTTCTGGCGGCCAGCGGAGGTCTGTGGCCATGGCTCGCGCTCTCGTTGGCGAGTCATCTATAGTCCTGATGGACGAGCCCACGGGTTCTATGGACCACTCGACAGAGGTTTTGGTGAAAAAACATCTGGAGAATTTTATCGTGGGCCGAACGTTTATGGTTGTAACACATCGCAATTCACTGCTGGCACTGGTAGATAGAATTATTGTTCTGGACAATGGGAAAGTGATGGCGGATGGACCGCGAAACTCGGTAACGGAAGCACTGCAGCGTGGGAAAATAGGCAAGGCACAATGACCCAAACGAATAACCCAGACACCGCTCCGGCAGCGGACGATAAGTCGCCCAGGGGTGGGGGCCGCTTACCCTGGACAAAGGATGAATCAGAACCGGGCTACGACTGGCAACAAAATGCACATAAGGCGTTTCTGGACCAACAGCCATTGCGAGCGCGTGCCCTGTTGTATGGAATAGTTGTAACATTTGTCGGCCTGCTTGGCTGGGCGTCAGTAGCGGAAATTGATGAGGTAAAACAGGGCTCTGGCACCGTAATTCCGTCGCGTCAAGTTCAGATGATCCAATCTCAGGATGGCGGTGTAGTGACGGGCATCCTGGTTCGTGAAGGCGATATTGTAAAGAAGGGGCAATTGCTGGTGCGGCTGGATCAAACACGGTCTGCAGCGACACTCAGGGGAAACCGTGGTGAATATCAAGCGCTGGCGGTAAAGGCAGCCCGCCTTCGGGCGGCGGTGGACAAGACCGAATTTGAGCCTGACAACGATATGTTAGAAGCCGTTCCTCTTATTGTAACCCAGGAACTGGCATTGTTTGAATCGCGAAAAACGGAGTTAAGCCTTGAGACTAAGATTGCCGAGCAGGAATTAATTCAGAGTCGGGAGGGGTTGTCGGAGGTTTCCGCCAAGGTAAGGCAATTGAAGAGATCGCTGACTTTAACCAATCAAGAATTAGAGTTGACTCGGCCAATGGTGACCTCTGGCGCGGTTTCCGCAGTGGAGATCCTGCGTCTTGAGCGCGAGGCAAACCAGCTCAGCGGTCAACATGAACAATCTGTGGCCCAACAAAGTCGCCTGAAGTCCGCAATCAATGCAGCAGAACACAAACTGCAGGAGGTAGGTTTAATTTTTTCCACCAAGGCTCGAACGGAACTATCGTCCACCCTTGCGCGGATGAACGCCCTGCGAGAATCGGGCACAGGACTGTCGGACCGAGTGAAACAAAATTCGATTAAGTCTCCAGTGAATGGTACCATCAAGCAAGTGCATTTTAATACCATTGGCGGTGTCGTGCTGCCCGGCAGAGACATTATAGAAGTCGTTCCGCTAGATGATACGCTGCTAGTGGAAGTGAAAATTCGCCCTAAAGATATCGCGTTCTTGGTGATTGGCCAAAAAGCACAGGTCAAGATAACTGCATATGATTTTGTGACCTATGGTAATTTGGAAGGTGAAGTAGAACAAATTGGCGCAGATACTATCATGGATGCCACCGGCAACCCCTTCTACAAAATCAAAGTGCGTACCCGAGAGTCGAATCTACGGGGATCTTTGCCGATTATTCCCGGGATGACGGTAGACGTGGACATTATCACCAGCAAGAAAACCATTCTGGCTTATCTGCTCAGGCCGATACTAAGAGCAAAAATGTTGTGATGGGAAAAAGCTGAGAATGACTGCGCACATTTTCATATCACCCAGAACTGACTTGAAAGAGCGGTGGACACAGGCCTTCCCCAATGCCCTCGGGGTGGAGCGGGTTGCTCAAATCACAAGAGAGTCAAAGGCTATACAGGGAGTTTTGTGGCTGGATTTAGCTGCCATTGACTCAATCGATAGACTGGCCACTCTCGAGGAGTGCGTTGAAGTTGGTTGGCCAGTGGTGGTGCTTGCGGCAACACCGAGCGAGTCAGAGGCATTTCAGCTGCTAAACGCGGGGGCCAGGGGCTACTGCCATGTTGGTGCTCACCCCAAACAGCTCAATCAGGTGGGGGTAGCTGTAGAGCATGGCGGTCTGTGGATGCCACCAAATCTGCTGCAGCGCCTGCTCGCCCTCTCCCTGCGGGTAGTGCCCTCTGGCAGTGTAGATGAATCTGTCCACAGCAAGCTGACTCCCAGTGAGTTGCAGGTTGCGCAGGAAGTGGCAAATGGAAAGAGTAACCAGGAGGTAGCGATGGCCCTGGGCATAACAGAGCAAAGCGTGAAAGTGCATTTGTCTGCTATTTTCAAAAAGCTGGGCGTAAAGGATAGAGTTCAGCTGGCTCTGACCGTGACCAGTGCCAGGAGTGCTTTGACTGAGGTGCAAAAGCCTAGTTTGATTGCCAGAATATCACGTTTCTGGCGCTCGATTGGAAGCAGGTGATTTAAGTGATTATACCGGTTGTTCAACCGGAAAACCACGAGGGGAAAAATGGTTAAGCAATTTTTTGTAACTCCCGGCGGTAACATAAGAAATCGGTGGCAGGAGGCCTTCCCCGAAGCCAGCGTTGTGACCCGACTCATGCAGCTGCCGGAAGCCTCCAAGGCGTCGCCTGGCGTCTTGTGGTTGGATTTTAGTGCTATCGCGCAATTAGATAGAGTGAGTATGCTCGAGGAGAGTGTTGGTTTAGGTTGGCCGGTCATCGTGCTTGCGGCAACGCCGAGTGAGTCGGAGGCATTCCAGTTACTGAACATAGGCGCCAGGGGTTACTGCCATGTAAACGCCCACCCGCAACAATTGTGCGAAGTGGGGACAGCCGTAGAGCATGGTGGGCTGTGGATGCCGCCAAATCTGATGCAGCGCCTACTTGCACTATCTCTGCGTGTTGTACCGCAAGATTCTGCAGTTGGACCTGACCTGAGTGCGCTCACGTCCCGGGAGCTGATGGTGGCTCGGGAGGTTGCAAAAGGCGGGAACAACCGGGAAGTGGCCTCGGCTTTAGGTATTACCGAGCGCACAGTGAAGGCCCACCTTTCTACTATCTTTGAGAAACTGGAAGTCAGGGATCGTGTTCAATTGGCTTTGTGCACGAACAATGTAAGTACTCGCTAACCGCAAAGCCCTTGTAATGTAGGAAATAGCTAATCCTGCCTGCCCTGCGCTCGCTACAGTTTTTTTGAATAACAAAGTAGCAAAACCTGTCCAAAGGTACGATGTATTTGCCCGCGGTAGCGGGTAGTATTGATAGCTAGTAAATCTGTATTTTATTTGCATTCACCACATGGTTTCCCCCGAACCAATTAAGAAAGGCAGTAGACAATGGCCAACTCAGTTATTGCAACAGTTACTTCGATCACCGGCAGTGCATATGCGCGAAATGAAGAGGGAGAGCTGCGAGAGCTTCACCCAGGTGACTCTCTGTTTGATGGCGACACGGTTGTCACACCAAATGGTGCGGAAGTGGCAATGGATCTGGCCGATGGCAGCCCTCTGACTGTCAGCGACATGGCAGAAATGGCCATCACCGGCGATTTGTTGGCAGATGGGGCAGCGACAGCGGAAGAGAGTGCGGTAGACGGGGCGTCGGTCGAGCAGGTTTTAGCGTCACTGGGGGGTGGCGAAGAGCAGAATGATGGGGGCGGTGGTACTGTCCGCCTCGGACGAGTTGCGGAGGAAACCAGCGAATTTGATGGTACCTCACCTCCGTTCGCAAGTGATGACGCCGAAGTTTATGAGCAGGAGCCTGTAGATGTCGATGCGGCTGAAGACCAGTCGGTAGAGGAGGTTTTGGCCGCCCTGGAGGAAGGGCAAGATCTTGGTGATGTGCTCGAAGCACCTGCTGGTGGTGCTGGTGGCGGCGGTGCAGATGGCTTGCATACATGGGTTCGACTCGGACGAATTGTAGAGGAGACCGATGAATTTGAAGGCATTATTCCTCCCTTTATTAGCGCGGATGCAGAAATTTTTGAGCAGGAACCAATAGACGCGGATACGGATTCGGATACCGACACGGATAC
>JABHWT010000455.1 GCA_018657645.1 Halieaceae bacterium
AGCGCCACTGATGCCATTGAGCCAGAGTCTGATCCAGCTTCAGCTGGATATTGCGCGGTAGTGCAGTAACCATTTGCGATATCCGAAAACAACAATGACCACATAGGCCAGGAATAATAATGCGGTCAGGTACAGGCCGCGATCAATATAGAGATAGATAGACAGGCTATCGATGACCAACCAGTAGAGCCAGTTTTCCAGGACTTTACGTGCTACCATCCAGGTCGTAAGAACACTGCCCCAGGTGGTCACCGAGTCCAGGAATGGCAGGGCGGCCTGGGTCGTGGTAGCCAATAGTGTTCCGCTTACAACAGAGGCGCCCAGTACCATGCCGATCGCCCAGCTATGCTGGCGCATACTCCAGCTTGAAATGGCCAGTTCCTGGGTGTCGTTTGCTCCATGTCGCCAATGCCACCAGCCATAAGCCGCCATAACCAGGTAGTAGACCTGTAGGGCGGACTCCATTAGCAAGTTGACCTCCCAGAACAGAACCAGGAATATAGCCGTACTTATGAACGCGGCATACCAGCACCACAGGCTTTCGCGCATGGCCAGCAGCAGATATGCGATGCCCAACACAACAGCAACGGCCTCCCAGGCTGACATTGTCTCCAGGGCTTGCTGCAGGAAGTCCAGTAAACTGGATTCGTTCATTGTTAAATATCCAACTCTCCGACGATAAACTTACACACCATTACCTGTTTGCCGGAACGTTGATAGCTGGCCTTTAACTCCTGCCTGATCAGCGCGAATACCCGCTCGTAATCGCCACAGATCTGAGTGCTCATGGCATTTGTAACTATTTTCATGTCCCCGTGTTCATGCAGCGCATTAATAAAATCCCGGATAATGGGAATGTACTCTTCTTTCAGTGGATAGAGACTGATTTCAGCAGTGAGTTTCATAGCGTGGTTCTCCATTGTTAGAAGCTAAAGCTGGCGCTTACACCGATTGTGCGAGGGTCGCCAAATTGATAGTAGGGTTCAGTTATATACTGCTTGCGTGGATCATTACCAAAACTGCCAAATCCACGAACATAGTAGTCTTCATCGGTAAGATTACGGCCCCACAGCGCAAATGACCATTGACTGGTATCATAACCGATTCGCATATGGAGTATTTCATAGGCCGAGGATTTGACGCTGTGTCGGTCGGAGAAGTAGAAATCATCCTTGCCCTCAAGATCCAGCCGGGCATAGAGTCCGGCACCAAAGTCAAGGCGGCCACCCACTGCAAATTGATAGCCCGGTGCATGGGCCTGGTCGCGTCCGGACAAATCCTCACCATCTCTGTTTACGTGGTCATCGAACTGTGTCCTAAGCAAGCCGATATTGGCATAGAGGGTCAGGTTTGCAGTGGCCAGCCAGTCAACTTCCAGTTCTGTACCGTAGTTATTTCCACTGGCGGCATTGCTGGTATAGTTGATAAAGGCGGTGCTGCCATCGCTGCGAGGGACAACAAGGGAACTTTTTATCTGCTGATCCCTCCGGTCCATGTAAAAAAGTGCGAGACGGACTCGCAGTCGATTGTCGAGATAGCGGCCTTTGAGGCCAGCCTCATAGTTCAGCAAGTATTCTTCGTCGTAGGTTTGCAGATGTTTCAGTTGGTTGAGGGTCGTTGCGTTGTCGGTTGTGTCCATACTGGCAAGGATCTCGGCATTGACACCATTGGCGCGATAGCCCCGTGAAATACTGCCATATACCATGGTGGCATCACTTATTGTGTGCTCCAGTGCGATCCGTCCACCCCACAGGTTATTGTCTGGATCACTGGCTACTCCACTGTTGTCGCTGTAGTCGGTTTGTCGTCGCTCAAAACGCAGCCCGGTGATGAGGGTTGTTTTATCGGTCAGGCGACTGTCGATTTGACCAAACAGAGCGAATGTACTGGTGTCATAGCTACTGCGAAAATCCTGCTCGAGGTAGGTGTAACGTCGGTCGAGGTTCTCCTTGTTGCCTAGGTAGTAGAATCCGGCGACCCAATCTGTATTGCCATTGAATAGTCGGGATTGGTCGTTAGATAGTAGACGCAATTCAGCACTTTGACTGTCTCTCTCTCGCAGGTATTGATCTACTGAGGAGTACTCCCAGCCTGGTGCGATGCCGACAAAACTCCAGTCTTCATCGTAGCCGTAGTCGGAGTCCGTAGATGCAATGTTCAGATTTGCCTGAAGATCCATGCCGCGTAGTTCCCGGTGCCAGTTCAGGCCTAAGGCCGATGATTCCTGGCTATCCTGGCCAGGTTCATCGGACAGTGTGTGGCGCGTGTTGTCCAGGGAAAAGGCATCATAGCCGTTATCAATATCAACATACATTGCAATGATATCCAGGCTGCTGGTATCGCTGCCTAGCCAGCGCAGTTTCCCGCGAGCGACCGTTTCGCGCCGATTGTTTGTGTCGTCGGAGCGCAGATAGTCGTTGTCGATAAAACCATCGCTGCGATAGGTATTTATTGCGACCCGATAGAGCAATGTGTCGGCAATAAGCGGGCCACTGCCAATGATACCAGCGCTGAGAGTATCGTAGTCTGCGGCGGTTGCATGCAGGGTTAGACGTGGCTCTTTTTCCGGTTGTCCGGTGCGAATACTGATTAGACCGGCCAGAGCATTAGCACCGTGTAGTGTTCCCTGGGGGCCACGTAGAACTTCTACCTGTGCGACATCGAACAGGGTGCCGGCGGTACCCAGCCCGGAAAAATCAATACCATCCACCATGAAGCCTACCGATGGATTTAGTGGGGCCTGGAACTGACTGCGCTCGCCAATGCCGCGGACCTGGTAATACCGGGCTCGAGATGCCCCGCTGGCAAAATTGACATTAGGCGCGATGTTGAGGATTTCCTCAAGATGCTGGGCCGCGCGCTGTTGAATATCATCGCCGCTAAGAATGCTGGCGCTGGCGGGTTGATCCTGCAGATTTATATCCCGAAACTCAGCAGTGACAACGATTTCCGGTAGTTCCAAGGCCGGACTAGGGGCGGAGAGAACGGATGCTGTTAGGGCGGCTGTCAGGACTAATTTTGGCACGTTCAAAAGGGGCTCTCCATGGGTAGAATGAGAGAACCGGCTGAAAAGCGTTGTGGATTAAGTAGATTATACCTATCCCTACGCCGGTTCTAACCGGATCAGGTTCAAAGGGTTTACCATTATGGTATCTCAGGCCTTAGCCACCCCCAGGATTTGCATCGCAAGTATATGACGCTTAGACTAACAATCCAACTTAATCTTGATGGACCGCCTGTTAGACGGTCCAACCCAGAGAGAGAAAAAAATGGTGGACGACCAATTTGATGACATGGAGGCCGAGGAGATACTGGGAGCCCCCCCGGTGTCATCGATTGCAGAGCAACTCGAACAGCGATCATCACAGCATATTACGCTGAACAGCTATTTATATTCGAAGGTTCGGCAGGTGGAACTCATGCTGCTAGAGGCGCCACAATTACTGGCCTTCCTTAGAGTGTTGCTGGTTGACCTGCCGCGTCACTGTGGCTTTCAAGTGTCGGAGCTGTGGCTGTACGATCCGGAACATATTCTGGAAGAACTGGTTGAGGGCAGCGAGCGTTACGGGCAACAACTCCAATTATACGAGGAACTCTTTTCGCTGCAGGAATTGTATGACGTTGAACCGGGTCTGGTAAAAATAGATGTTACAGACACGCGTATGTTCGAGGTGCTTAAAACTGAAAATGGCATTGACCACGCAATACTGATGCCGCTGATGGACGATCGCAGACTCGTCGGCAGCTTCCATTGCGGTTATGCAGATGGGGTGCTTCCCATTGGTCCGGGAGAGGAGGACATTTTTGCACATCTGGCGTCAACTATTTCCCTGACCTTGAAAAACGCAATCAGCCGTCAAACATTATCCCGACTGAGCCTGTTGGACCCAGTCACCCGAAGTAGCAATCCTCAGGGTTTTGAATTACATCTTTCCAGAGAGGTATCCCGGGCGGGCAGGGCAAATCAATCTATGACCTTGTTAATAATGGAAATCGATGAGTTCGACGATTTGTATCGTCACTATGGTAAGGTCCTGGGACAGTTTGTATTGAAAAAGGTGGTACAGCGAATAACCTCCTCTATGCGGGCCACGGATTACATAGGTCGGCTTTCCGGGTCGCGTCTAGCTGTGCTGTTACCCCACTGCGATGAGGCTACTGGAATTCATATTGCCGAGCGAGAGCTCAAGGATATAGAGGACTTTACCATTGACGATGGCCGCGGAGCTATTATGTACGTAACTCTCAGCATCGGCCTGGTGACCTGGGATCCGGAGCAGCGCCCTGTCGAGGACAAAGTGCGATTGGTGCAACAAATGCTAGCAGCCGGTGGCCAGGGGCTGCACATGTCCCTGGTGGCCAAGGGCAATATGGTGTCCGCTGTCAATTTTGACACCGGAGGGGCCTGATACTAGTGAGCGAGAGTAGCCTTGACGACCTATTTCGGAATAACCGTCACTGGGCGGAGAGGGCCAAAAGCAAAGACCCTCATTTTTTTGAGAAACTGGCTGCACAGCAGAGCCCTGAGTTTTTGTGGATAGGTTGTTCTGATAGCCGGGTGCCAGCGAACCAAATCATCGGACTTCTACCCGGCGAGGTTTTCGTCCATCGCAATGTGGCCAATATGGTGGTGCATACAGACTTTAACTGTCTTACGGTACTGCAATATGCTGTGGAGATTTTGCAAGTCAAGCATGTCATTGTCGTTGGTCATTATAACTGTGGCGGGGTGCGGGCAGCCTACTACAATGAAGACAATGGCATGATCGATAACTGGTTGCGCAATATCAAGGACGTTCAACACCTTCATCGGGAGCAGATAGAGGAATTGGATAGCGATGGCGAGCGGATGGATCTGCTGTGTGAGCTGAATGTTAAAAAGCAGGTTGCCAACGTGTGCCACACAACGATAGCGCAGCGGGCCTGGGCAAGAGGACAGAGCTTGGAAGTTCACGGATGGATTTACAGCCTGGCGGATGGGCTACTCAGGGATCTGGGCTGTTCGGTCAGCAAAGTCGAGCAGATAACCGACGTGTACCGCGTAGTGCACCGTCTCGGGTGAACTACTCGTATTTGGTGAAATGAGAGGTTTTTATGGCACCGCCTCCGGTTATTATCGAGGGTAAGAAAATACTGATAACCGGCCCGACGGGGCAGGTAGCCGAGCCAGTCGTCGCAGCTTGGGCACCCAAGACCGACCTCTACGCGATGGCACGGTTCAATCGAGAGGCGGATATTCGGCGAATCGAGGCACTAGGGGCGCACTGCCTCAAAGTAGATCTGGCAGATCCTATGGGTCTTGAGGGAGTGCCGGACGATTTCGACTATGTTTTAAATTTCGCAGTGGTAAAGAGCGGAGAATTTGATTACGACCTGGCGGCTAACGCAGAGGGCCTCGGACGGTTAATGCTGCACTGTCGTCGGGCCCAGGCCTTTTTACACCTTTCCTCGACCGCCGTATACGAGTACGCCGGTCAGAAGCCGCTTCCTGAAGATGCGCCGCTGGGTGACAATCACAGGGTGATGTTTCCCACCTACAGTATAAGCAAAATAGCGGCGGAGACTGTGTGTCGCTTTGTGGCTCGCCAGTTTGATATCCCCACGACAATCGCGCGGCTTAGCGTGCCCTACGGAGATAATGGGGGTTGGCCCTTTTTCCACCTGCTAATGATGGAGCAGGGTATTCCTATCGAGATCCATCCGGAGGGACCCAATTACTACAATTTGCTACATGTGGATGACTATCTGGAAAAACTGCCCAGGCTACTGGCCGTGGCAAGCAGTGACCCCACGACGGTCAATTTCGGTGGCTCGGACAAGACCAGTATCGAGGAGTGGTGTGACTTCCTCAGTGAGCTGACTGGATTGAAGCCCGAGTTTAAAACAAATCCAAAGGCCTTCGGCAGCCTCACGATTGATGTTACCCGAATGCACGAGCTGATCGGATCTACCCAAATACCCTGGAGGGAGGGCATTCGGAGTCAGGTAGAGGCCCTGGCACCGCACTTGCTCAAAGTTAAAGGAGGAACAAGGTCAAATTGAGCAATTTGCTGCTGATTTTGCTACTGTTATCTATCGGTGTGGCGCTGATGGTCGTTTTGGGCGAGCGTTTCGCAAAGCCAATGGACTCGGCCAGTCAACAAAAATTAAGCCGTTGGCTGATGCCCCTGGTAGGATTTGCCCTAGTGTTGTCACTGATAAAATACTACTGGTAGTAATGCTCCCCATGAGAGGTCAACAGGCCATGCGATTCCCGGTCCCACCAGCATGACAGATAGTGCTTTGGATAAATTGAATAATGGCGAACTTTGGAACGAGTTTTGCGACCAGTTGAAGGTGGCAGGGGGGGAGGTTCTCGCCCGGGGAACTCCAACCGATCCGCTTTCGCGAGCGGAGGGATTTCGCTACTTAACCCGATTATTGCGTCTCAGTTTAGAGAAAAATATTGAATTCGCGGACCCGCAGTTCCCACAGTTTTACTCTTTGTCTCACGAGACAGCCAAGATTGGCAATGATAACCCGGACAACTTCTACCTGAACTGTGCGGTGGAAGGGTCCCGGGAATATCGTATCAGTGGTAATCGGGGGTCGGTGGCCTATCTCAGTATAGAGAGTAAAGCGGGTTCCTTTGCTGGCGGTGGCGACATGGCCGCAACCGGTCATGTCGAGTTGGACCAACTGACGGTAGACGAGCGGGGTAATTTCGAGCTGGTGGTCAGCGCGCGGAAGCAATCTGGGAATTGGCTGCCAATGACGCCGGCGTCCGACAATATTCTGGTTCGACAGACGTTTAGGGACCGTAAGAACGAAACGCGAGCCAGTTTGCAGATAGAGTGCACGGACCCGGTAGGCAGTGACATCCTCGTACCCGAGCGATTTGCCGCACAGTTGAAGCAGGTAGTGCCATTTGTCAGCGGGACTGCGTTTCTGTTCCGGCAGTGGATGGAGGTATTTCAGTCTCATATCAATGAACTGCCACCCAATGACCAGGATATGTGTCTAAGGGCGGGGGGAGATCCGTCGATCTTCTACCACAATAGCTATTGGCAGCTGGTGGCAGAAGAGGCATTGATAGTGGAGTTCGCTCCACCGAAACGCTGTCGCACCTGGAATTTCCAGCTGTCCAACTACTGGATGGAATCGCTGGATTACAGATACCATCGCATTAGCATCAGCAGTTATTCTGCTCAACCCGAAGTGGACGGTAATGTTCGTATTGTTATCGCTGCTCTGGATCCGGGGCCGGGCTACCCGAACTGGTTAACCACGGCAGGTCACGAGGTGGGAGCTATGTTACTGCGCTATGTCGAGGCTCAGGACTACCCGCCAGTACAGACCCGGGTAGTACAGTTCAGTGAATTGTGAGTAGACGGATTGGGGAAGCCATGAGCGCACAAGAATTTGACCCGGATACAGTAGTGATCGCTGCACAGGGCATTGATGGCCTGAATGATTTTGGTGATGATAGTTATCGCGAACCGCTGTCACAATTGCTCTGGTCTCTCGAGCATGAGGCAGACCTTAATGAAATTGGTCGCCAGGTTTTACGCCAGCGGGTAGTAGATATTCTGGCATCCAGGCTGCGCGTGCAGGAATACTTGAGGCGATATCCTGAGATCCTCGATGAACAAATCAGGCAGCCCCTGGTAATAGCGGGTATGCCGCGCACGGGGACGACCATGCTGCACCGAACGATAGCAGCAGATCCTCGCATGTACGCCCCTCTGTGGTATGAGGTTCGGTATCCAAGCCCGGCCCTGGATTGGGACTACACCATTGAGGGCGACCAACGTATTGTTGACGCCAGGGCCGAGATGAAGGCCATGATTGATGCTAATCCGTCCCTTCTTGCCATCCATCCAATGGATGCAACGGGGCCGGATGAGGATATTATGCTGTTGGAGCAATCTTTTTACAGCTTCAACATTCAGGCCTATGCCAATATTCCGAGTTTTGATGCCTGGATTGAAAAAGCGGATCACACGCCGGGATATCAGTATTTCAAGTTGCTATTGCAGTTTCTCCAGTGGCAAAAAAAGCGCGCGGGACTAGGCGGACAGAGATGGGTGTTAAAGGCTCCACACCATTTGCACTACATGGATTTAATTTTCAAGGTATTTCCGGACGCAAGTGTAGTACAATCGCACCGCGATCCCGTTGATACGATACCGTCGCTGGCTAGTCTGGTGGCGGGAGTATGGATTATATACTCTGATTCGGCGGATCCGCAGGTTGTCGGCAAGCAATGGGCGCGGAAATTCGCTCGGGGTATGAGCCACACAATGGCACTGCGCGAGCAGATGGGTGACGACCGGTTTCTGGATTTGTGGTTCAAGGACACGGTAAGTCAACCGCTGGCAGAAATTCAGAAAATTTACGATTTTCTGGGAATGGAACTCACAGGCGAAGCCAGGGCAGAAATGGAGCAGTGGCAGGATTTCAATCGCCGTGAATTGCGGCCGTCCCACGACTACACTCTGGGACAGTTTGGTCTTACCGAGGAGGGCCTGAAAGCACAATTTCGAGAGTACCGCGAGAAATATATTGTAGAGTGAACCAGGCCCGCCAGAGGCCGGGGCCGAACATTTCAGATGACATCGATGTCCCTGACTAGCCCCCATATAACATCCCTTTCTAAACTAAAATATAGACGAGATTGACATTATGGCAGAGCAAAAAGCAACCAATGTGCATTGGCACGAGGGAGATATTACACGGGAACACCGCGGAAAAATACTGGGCCACAGGGGTGCTACCCTGTGGTTTACTGGATTATCGGGCAGTGGAAAGAGCACGATTGCAGTGGAACTTGAGGGTATTCTCAGCGAAATGGGAGTACTGGCCTACAGACTGGATGGTGACAACGTGCGTCTGGGGATCAATAAAAATCTGGGCTTTAGCGCCGAAGATCGTACTGAAAATATCCGCCGTATTGGTGAAGTAGCAAAGCTATTTGTCGATTCAGGAGTAGTGGCGCTGAGCAGTTTCATTAGTCCCTATGAAGCAGACAGAGACGAGGTGCGCGCACTACATGATGCGGCCGGTATGGATTTTATAGAAGTTTTTGTCGACTGTTCACTGGATATGGCTGAGAGTCGAGATCCCAAGGGACTGTACAAGAAAGCCAGAGCGGGGGAAATCAAGAACTTTACTGGCATTGACGATCCCTATGAGGCTCCGGGAAAGCCCGAGGTTCACCTTCACTCGGACCAGCAGACGTTGGCAGAGGAAGTGGATGCCATCCTGGCCGTACTGCGCGAGCGCGGCATTATCAATGGCTGAACAAGCACCTGACATATATTGGAGATAACGATGATTAAACCCCATGGTTCTGTCGAACTTAATGCACTTTTTGTGGCGGATGACGCGAGGCGCGGCGCACTGGCGGTCGAGGCAGAAGCGCTACCCTCCCTATTGCTGAACTCGGCAGCTGCGGCCAATGCCGTAATGTTGGGCGCAGGCTATTTTAACCCGCTTACCGGCTATATGAATCTGGCAGATACCCTCAGTGTTGCAGAGAAACTGCATACTGTGGACGGTTTATTCTGGCCAGTTCCCATTCTTAATCTGACCCATGAAACCGGCATCGAGCCAGGGGCGCGTATCGCTCTGCGCGACCCTAATGTCGCGGGTAATCCAGTGTTGGCGATAATGAATGTTGAAGCGACTGAAAGCGTAAGTGATGAGCAGATAGATTATATAGCGGAAAAGGTCTTCCGTACCCAGAATGCTGAGCACCCGGGAGTGATAACGTTTAAAGGCCTTGGCCGTACTCTGTTGTCTGGCTCAATCGAAGTGCTCAATTTTTCCTATTTCCAGACAGATTTCCCCGATACGTTTCGCACTGCTGTCCAAATTAGAGAGGAAATTTTAGGTCATGGCTGGGGCAAGGTGGTGGCCTTTCAGACTCGAAACCCCATGCACCGTGCTCACGAAGAGCTGTGCCGAATGGCGATGAATGATCTGAATGCGGATGGCATACTAGTTCACATGTTGCTGGGCAAGCTGAAGCCCGGCGATATTCCGGCTGACGTACGCGATGCGTCTATCCGAAAAATGGTGGACGTTTATTTCCCCCCGAATACGGTCATGATTACGGGTTATGGCTTTGATATGCTCTATGCGGGTCCGCGAGAGGCCGTTTTACACGCTGTATTTCGCCAGAATTGCGGATGCACTCATCTTATTGTCGGTCGCGATCACGCCGGAGTGGGAGACTACTACGGTGGTTTTGACGCTCAGACTATTTTCGATGAGGAGGTGCCGCAGGGCGCGCTGGAACTCGAAATCTATCGCGCGGATCACACTGCATATAGTAAGAAATTGAATAAAGTCGTTATGATGCGTGATGCACCGGATCACGAGAAGGACGATTTTGTTCTTTTGTCCGGTACCAGAGTGCGAGAGATGCTGGGCGAGGGTGTAGCCCCACCACCCGAGTTTTCGCGCCCGGAAGTAGCTCAAATTCTTATGGACTACTATCAGAGTGAGGCCAGCTGATAGCAGCCGACTAAAAAACTCCACTAAAAAGTGGAGTTTTTTGTCTACAATGGTGATCGCAGTATTATCTTTGATCGATGCCCCCTATACTCCATACTTGGTTCACAAAGTATTCACATTAGTTGCACAGTTCATTGCTAGTTTAAGCTCATCTTTTATTGCAGTTCAATTGGAGCAATAGCAGGTAATAGCGAGGATGCCACCGTGTCGGTTCAGACATTCACCAAAACTCAGGAGATAGTGACGCGAGCCGCCATCGCCGTGCGGACTATGGCTCGTGGAATGGCTCAGCCGCAGCAGAATCGTCGGTTACGCCACCTTCTCCTGTTTTTGTTTGCCGCCTGGGCCGTGTTAGCCCTGGCCCGGTTAATATGGTCTTTTGTTCCACTCTCGGGCCCCTCACTACCGGCAGATACTACGATCCTCAATCCGGTAACGCAGCAAACTACAGGCATTTCAGGCGAATCTGTAGATATTGACAGACTCGTGTCCTGGCACCTGTTCGGAAAAGAGGGAACAGGGAGTGCGGCCACAGTGCCCTTGCTCGATAGCGAACAGGTGCAATCGGAAATAGACAGAGACGGTATAGAAGAGGGGGCGCGCAAAACCCAACTGAACCTCATCTTGCGGGGTGTCCTTGCTTCCAGCGATGAAGGGCTTGGAATGGCCATTATCGAGCATAATTCCAAACAGCAAATCTATGCGGTGGGAGATAAACTACCCGTTACCGGCCAGGTAAGCCTTGCTAAGGTAATGGCAACCCGGGTGGTATTGGACAACGGGGGAACGTATGAATTATTGGCACTATTTAGTCGGGATGGACTGATTAAGCAGCTTGCCTCTGAGTCTCCTGGCCAATCCTCAGGCCCTGCGAGGGCCACCGGGAAGAAGGATCAGAGCAGAAACAGAAGTACTTCAACCAATGCCGCTTCACAGAGTTATCGACAGCGCCTTTATCAGAATCCCGGTTCATTGGCGCAGCTTGTAAGTGTAAGCCCGGTGCGAGAGAGCGGCGAATTGCGTGGTTATCGTATTGCACCCGGTTCGGATCGAGCGCAATTTGATCAGTTGGATCTGATGCCCGGTGATCTGATTACCAGTGTCAATGGGATTTTGTTGAATGACCCTGCCAATGCAATGGGTTTGTATCAAATGCTGCGCTCGGCAAAAGAGGCAGTATTCGAGTTGGAGCGAGGTGGGGAGTTGCTCACTGTAGTGTTGCGATTGGATGATACGGCCAGCAATCAGTGATAAAGTCTTCCCGACAGTAATGAGGATTGAAACGTAGTGACTTCTCTAATTCGCTCGCTTACTCCCACACCGTTGGTGGGTGTGTTGCTAACCCTGTATCTGGGCGCGACTACCGTATTGGCCCAGGATTTTACGGTAAATCTCAAAGAGACCGACATTCAAGAGTTAATCAAATTTGTTGCCGAGGCAACCGAAACAACCATCGTGGTCGACCCTGCGGTAAAGGGGAAGGTAAAGGTTATTTCTTCCAAGCCGGTATCGCGTACTGAATTGTACAACTTGTTTTTGTCTATTCTTGAGGTTCATGGCTACACCGCGGTACGTTCTGGTGGCATAGTCCGGGTTATTCAAAGTAAGAATGCGCGTGCGGCGCCGGTTAATGTACGCGACGCTGGTGATGCTGGGGGCAATACGGATGAATATGTAACGCAGGTAATTCGTTTGGAAAATATCTCGGCTGCCAAGCTCATACCCGTATTGCGCCCGCTGGTCCGGCAGCAGGCGCATATGGCAGCCTACGCTCCCAGCAACGCTATCATCATCTCGGATTTAGCGGCTAATATCGACCGAATTCAGAGCATTATTGAGCGGATGGATCGGTCTGCGGTGCAAGAAACGGACATCGTGAAACTGAAATATGCGGTTGCTGATGATGTTGTTCGAATGCTGGAGCAGTTGAACAAATCGGAGGTTAAACAGAGCGGGGCTACCGAAGCGGAGGTTCTGCTGGTAGCGGATGCGCGGACTAACAGTGTCCTGGTTACCGGAGAAGAAATTGAGCGTGCCAGGATGTACACATTGATTCGTCACCTCGATACACCGTTGGAACAAAGCGGCAATGTAAGAGTTATCTACCTGGAATATGCCGAGGCCAAGGAAATAGCTGAAGTGTTAACCCGGGTCATGCAGAATATGAATAAGATCGAAGCCGGAGGCGGGAAAAAGGGAGCATCCCCCCAGGCCAGTGCCACGATAGAAGCCGATGAGGGAACTAACGCGCTGATAGTTACTGCCGATGCCGATGAAATGGTGGCATTGGAGGCCGTTATTCAACGTCTGGATATTCGTCGGGCACAGGTGCTGGTAGAGGCGATTATCGTTGAAATGGAGGTGACCGACGGGCAGGATCTGGGTTTGCAGTGGTTGTTTGCCAATAGCAGTGGTTTCTACGGCAGCAACATTAATGCCGACGATGCGAGGGCAGCTAATATTGCCGGAGCCATTCTGCCTACCGACAGCGACGATGGCAATACCGGAAGTGGCGACATCGATCTGGGCGATCTGGCCGGGGCACTGGCGGGAACCCCTGGGCTGTCATTGGGCTGGGGGCAGATTGATGATGGCCTATCCATGACGGTTATCCTCAATGCCCTGAAGGAGCAAAGCAATACCAATATCCTCTCGACACCCAGTTTGTTGACTCTGGATAATCAGGAGGCCTACATTACGGTGGGCCAGAATGTGCCGTTTGTCACGGGTTCCTTTACCAGTACCGGTACCGGAGGCAATGGAGCGACAA
Organism: Halieaceae bacterium; assembly: GCA_018657645.1. Classification (GTDB taxonomy): domain Bacteria; phylum Pseudomonadota; class Gammaproteobacteria; order Pseudomonadales; family Halieaceae; genus JBALVT01. The sequence goes on from JABHWT010000455.1 coordinate 13,271, forward strand.
ATCCGTTTCAGACCATACAGCGGGAGAATGTGGGTATTACCCTGCGGGTAACGCCTCATATCAATGAGGGCGATTCGGTGGTACTGGATATCGAGCAGGAGGTGTCCAGCCTGTCGGGCTTGTCAATCGTGGCCTCGGACCTCATTACCAATGAGCGCAAGCTCCAGACAAAAGTGCTGGCGGGGGACGGTCGCACCGTGGTGCTGGGTGGTTTGATTAAAGATGATGTACAGGAGGGAAGTCAGAAAGTGCCTCTTCTCGGAGATATACCGCTGCTGGGTCGCTTATTTCGCACGGATATTGTAAAAGTCGCCAAAACCAATCTGCTGATTTTTATACGGCCGACGATTATTCGAGATGATGCGCAACTCGATGGGGCCAGCCGTGAGAAATATCGATATGTCCGCGAGCAGCAGGTGCTGGATCGTGAACAGGGACTGATGTTTCTGGATGATGACAATATTCCCGTTCTTCCCGAGTGGCAGGAGCAGATCAGGCAATTGGACGCGGCCCGGGACGCTTCACAACCTGCGGCAGGCGATCCTGCGGCAGGCGATCCCGCGGCTGCTGCGGTAAAAGAGTAATGACCGCGCTACGCACAGAACCATCAGATGAGACGGATTCATTCGCAGCCCAAGAGGCGTTTCCCAGCACCACCGAGAGCGAAGGTGTTTATGACCTGCCCTTTACATTTGCAAAACAGTACGGCGTGTTGCTCGACAGAACAGATGGTGAGCCACTCATTGTTCACCAGGGTATCCCGGGCGTACAGGTCGTAACGGAATTACGGCGCTTCCTGAATAAACCATTCGGCCTGCATAAGGTATCGGAGGTAGAGTTCCAGCGACGGTTGACACTGGCCTATCAGCGAGGAAGCAGTGAGGCGGTGCAAATGGCCGAGGACTTGAGTTCAGATATTGACCTTAGTCGGCTGGTCGATGAGATTCCCGATGTAGGTGATTTGATGGATGCCGAAAATGACGCACCCATCATCCGCCTGATCAATGCCATTCTCTCCCAGGCGGTGAGAGAGAATGCCTCCGATGTTCATATTGAAACATTCGAGGACCGACTGAGTGTCCGCTATCGAATCGATGGTGTTTTGGCAGAAGTCCTGGCCCCCAAGCGAATGCTGGCTCCGCTGCTTGTATCCCGATTGAAAGTCATGGCCAAGTTGGATATTGCCGAGAAACGCGTGCCACAGGACGGACGCATATCGGTGAGAATAGCCGGCAACGCCGTAGATATTCGTATGTCGACCATGCCCTCGGCCTATGGTGAGCGCGTTGTGTTACGCCTTTTGGACAAGCAGGCGGGGCAATTGGAGTTAAGCCAGCTGGCGATGAACGAGCAGGTGTTGGTGGCCTACAAAAAATCCTTGCGAGCACCCCACGGTATTATTCTTGTAACGGGGCCAACCGGTTCGGGTAAAACTACAACCCTGTACGCTGGTTTGTCACATATTAATTCTCATGCTCAAAATATTCTCACCATTGAAGACCCCATCGAGTATATGTTGCCCGGCGTTGGCCAGACCCAGGTGAATACAAAGGTGGATATGACCTTTGCCCGGGGTTTAAGGGCAATTCTACGCCAGGACCCGGATGTTGTTATGGTGGGAGAGATTCGCGATCTGGAGACGGCGGAGATAGCGGTGCAGGCGTCTCTGACAGGTCACCTGGTGTTGTCTACATTGCATACCAATACCGCAGTAGGTGCTGTGACTCGGTTGCAGGACATGGGTATAGAGCACTTTTTGTTGTCCTCCAGCCTGATCGGTGTCATGGCGCAGCGGCTGGTCCGACTTTTGTGCAAGGAATGTAAACAGGCTGTTACGCCCTCTGAGGCCGAACTGACGCTGCTGGGCATCACGGGTAGTGACCATAACCTTCAAATATATAATGGCGAGGGTTGCGAGCACTGCAATTACACGGGTTTTCGAGGGCGGGTCGGCATCTATGAATTGATAGAAATCGATGATGAATTGCGCTCGATGATTCACGAGGGCGTCGGTGAACAGGCCATGTTACAGGAGGCGCGCAAACGCTACCCCGGAATTTTGGAGGATGGTCGCCGTCGGGTGCTGGCCGGAGACACTAGTATAGAAGAGGTTTTGCGCGTAACGAGCGCAGGCTGATTGCGGGTTTGATGAGCAATGGCTGCCTATCGATACCGAGCACTTAACCATCAGGGCAAGCTGGTCAAGGGCGTATTGGAAGGGGATTCCGAGCGCCAGGTCAGGGGACTACTGCGCGTTCAGAATCTGCGGCCAGTGGAAGTGGCTCTGGCCAATAAAAAGACTACAACTACTACAGCGCGCCAAAGGCCAGGTTTGTTCCAGCCCAGAGTCAGCGCGGCTGACTTTGCTCTTCTTACGCGTCAGCTCGCAACCCTGGTTCTGTCCAATCTGCCGCTGGACGAATGCTTACAGGCAACCGCTGAACAAACGCGTAAGCCTCGTACCAAGGGCCTGCTATTACAGGTTCGCTCTCGGGTGGCAGAGGGACATACCCTGGCCTACGCAATGGGAGAGTTTCCGCAGGTTTTTAGTGAGATGTATAGGGCAATGGTCAATGCCGGAGAACATGCCGGCCATCTGGGACCGGTCCTGGAGCAGTTGGCCGATTATTCGGAACAACGTCAGTATACTCAACAGAAATTGAAAATGGCGATGATATATCCGTTCATATTACTGGGGGTGGCTGTAGCGGTTGTTGCCGCACTGATGATATTTGTGGTGCCAGAGCTGGTAGGGATTTTCGCCCACAGCAAAAAGGAGTTGCCCGTTCTAACCCGGACCTTGATTGCCACCAGCGATTTTTCGCGGGCCTACGGGTTGTGGGTATTGCTGGGCGCGACAGCAGTGGCATTTGGATTGGGTTACCTGTTACGTAACCCGAGGCGAAAGAAGCGCTGGCATGCTATTTTGCTCAAACTACCGGGAATTTCGGGTCTGGTGACGGCCATGGACAGCGCAAGATTTGCGTCTACCCTGAGTATTCTGATGGCCAGTGGCGTACCCCTGCTGGACTCCCTTCGAATCGCAGGGCAGGTGTTGACCAATCTGGTGCTACGTGCAGACTGCCTGATTCTAGTGGACCATGTCCAGGAGGGCAGCAGCCTGCATCGCGCTTTGCAACAAAGCGGTAGGTTCCCGCCCATGATGGTGCACATGGTAGCCAGTGGCGAGGCAAGCGGTGAGCTAGAGGTGATGCTGGAACGCTCTGCCACCAATCAGGAGCGCGAGTTGGAAATGACCTTGGGAACGATGATGAGTATCCTGGAGCCGCTTATGGTAGTGTTTATGGGAGGCATGGTATTAATGATTGTGCTCGCTATTTTGCTACCGATTTTTGATCTTAATACAATGGTGAGATGAGTGTTATGAATACCTACCGTAGTAAAGGCTATTTATCTGGCAGCGAGGTGCAAAAGTCTCTGGCGAGTGTAGTACGAGGCGCCTTCAGAGGAAAAAGTGGAGTTTACATGCCGGTAAATGCACATCCAGAGCCTGGAAACAGCGAACTGATGTGCCGCCAGCGTGTTATTAACCACGCTGCTAGGGGTTTTTCTCTGGTCGAGATTTTGGTAGTGCTGGTGATTATGGGTTTATTGATCAGCGTGGTTGCGCCCACTGTGCTCAACAGGGCGGACGACGCCCGCATCTCAAAAGCTCAGGCAGATTTTAAAGCCATTGAAACATCGCTTAAGATCTACCGGTTGGATAATTACCTATACCCCTCCACTGAGCAAGGCCTGGAAGCGCTTGTGGCGCCCAGCAGCATCGACCCGGAACCGCGCAATTTCAAGGCTGGAGGCTACCTTCCCGAAATACCTATAGACCCGTGGGGGAGACCCTATCTGTACCTGAGTCCTGGGGAAAATGGCGAAGTAGATATCTATAGCCTGGGAGCAGATGGCCTGTCCGGTGGCGAGGGCCAGAACGCAGATATTGGCAATTGGAAATCGACAGACTTCCAGTAACGTGACATCGCCGTGATTCAAGGCGCAGGCCAATCAGAACCTCTTAAGATTCCAATGGAGAGGGTGTCATTGCAGTACGGCTTCAGCCTGGTCGAAATGCTAGTGACGATGTTTGTAGTCGTGCTTGTTACATCGCTGGTAACCTTGAGCGTGACATCGGATGGGGAAGATATCAGGTTCGATGCGCAGGTCAGAAGTCTGGCCAGGGTATCGAGTTACGCACTGGACGAGGCCCAGATGCGCGGTGTGGATATGGGTTTATTGCTGCAAATGGTCGATGACGACGGCGAATCACGCTATCGTTACAGCTGGATGGAGCGACGTCCCGAGGGTTGGCGGGAACCTGAAGAGGATATTGATATTTTCAGGGGGCAAACATTTTCCCCGGATATCGAGTTGTATCTGGAGTTGGAGGATCTGGTAGTGACGGATTTGGATATCGATCCGGAGAAAGCAACGCCAACACCTCAGGTGGTATTTTATGCCAGCGGTGAAACAATAGCAGGAGCGATTGAAGTGCATCAGAAAAACTCTGGAGAAGTACTGTGGCGAGTGGAGTGGGACATGCTTGGGCGATTCAGCCTTATGCCACGTGGTGAACAGGTGGAAGAACCGCTTTATGGCGACATCAACTAAAGCAGGATTTACCCTGGTGGAAGTCATGGTTGCCCTGGCGGTGGTAGCCGTAGCGTTACCCGCCCTGATGGTATCGTTGTTCCAGCAAATAGATGGCGCCAGTCATCTGCGGGACAAGTCTCTGGCCCACATGGTGGCCGCGAATAAACTTTCTGAAACCCGTATTCTGGTAGCATCGAATCAAAGAGCACCGCTGGGCAAGGACAGCGGTACGACTGAAATAGCAGGTCGACAGTGGAGTTGGTGGTTGAAAAGTACCGAGACACAGGTTGAAGGCTTCTATCGGTTGGAGATCAAAGTCGCGTATCTGGAAGAACAGGAGAGCACGCCTCTGCACACGCTTGTTGCTTTCCTATCCACTACTATCGTTGCCAGTGTCCAACAACAATGAGGCATGTAAAGCGCATATCAGGGTTTACCTTAATCGAAGTTCTGATTGCACTGGCCATTACGGCAACGGTCGCAACAATCGCCTACGCTAGCTTGTCTACGGTTATATCGGGTGTCGAGGGTACTCAGCGTGTTGCAGAGCGGACCTATGAAGTTAACAGGGCCTGGATGATTATCTCACGTGATATACGGCAATTTGTTAATCGTCCCATACGGGATGAGTTTGGTGACCAGGAGTCAGCGATCCAAGGTGGTAATGCCGCTCGCTTTATGCTCAGCTTTACCCGTGCAGGTTGGCATAATCCGAATAATCATGCGCGAAGTACTATGCAGCGGGTTAACTACCTGGTGGATGAAGAGGTGCTGTGGCGTGAAACCTACCCCGTACTGGACCGGGCCGGAACCACCGAGGGACAGCGAACGAAACTGTTGAGCGGAGTAGACACTATTGGGCTAAGATTTTTAGACTCTTTAGGGGCAGTTGAAATGAACCGCGATGGCAATAATATCGATACTCGAAACTGGAAGGAAAACTGGGTGGCAGATGCCAGCGCGCAGGGTGCGAATTTGGCGCCTCCAGTCGCCCTTGAGATTCGCTTGCAGTTAATGGACTGGGGAGAAATGAGGCGTTTGTATGAAATACCGCTCGAGTAGACCTGGTCGCCAGTTATCAGATCAAAGAGGTGCGGCGCTGGTGGTGGCAATGCTAATTTTTGCCCTTTGCACCGCTTTGATTGTGGCTATGAAGAGCGAGTTTATGCTGTTTTATCAGCGTGGAGCCAATACATTCATCGCGGAGCAGGCTCATGCGTATCTGCGGGGGGCGGAGGAATTGGCCTCTCTATTTCTGGTGCAGGACTTTGAGCGGGACCAAAGCCGCGAGCATCCACGCGATGATTTACAGGAGCCCTGGGCCCAACCGGCCACGCCCTATACTCTGGATGACGGAGGCTGGTTGGTCGGCGGTTTGGAGGATCTACAGGGACGCTTTAACCTGAATAATTTGAAGGCAGCTGAGGGTGATCAAGTGCCCGGGCAGGAGCGCGTGTTTACTGCGCATCAACAGCAGTTTATTCGATTGTTGCAGGCTCTGGAAAACAACCCGGTCGACCAGCAAATGGCGATTCAAATCACCGAGGCGATTGGAGACTGGATTGATGTCGATAACAGGCCCAGGCTGTATGGTGCAGAAGATGATTACTATTACGTGAGAACGCCAGCCTATCGAGCGGCCAATCGCCCCATGCGCAGTGTGAGCGAGCTACAGGCAATAGCCTATGTTACCCCCCAGATCTATCACCAACTGAAGCAGTGGGTGACAGTTTGGCCTGTAGAGGGAGCAAAGCTGAACATTCATACGGCTTCGTTAATGCTTCTGCGCACTATAAATGAAGATAACGATCTCAATCCTCTTAGCATGGTGGAAGGGGAAATGCTGGTAGAAGCGCGTAAACAGCAGCCTTTTCAGAGCATAGAGGCTTTTCTTGAACACCCGATACTGGAAGTTAAGGATATGGAAAAGCTCAAGCCGCAACTTGGGGAGAGCTCGGATTACTTTCTGCTTGATGCCAAGGCAGAAGTTGCCGAGAGAACGACGCGCTTGTACAGTGTATTACATCGCAACCAACGTGAAGTTGCGACTGTGATGCGAGTCGGTGCCAGTGCCTATGTCAACAATGAGTTTTAGCTTTGCGGGAAAGTAGATAGCGTGAAAGAGGATCAGGATTTGCAGGATAAAGCCGTGATTCGACTTATTAAGGGTCGGCTTGCCTGGTACCCGCCTGGTGCGGTCCACCAGCTACAGTGGTTGGATAACGCCGCAGAGGAGGATCGATTGCGCGAGTTGATTGTCCAGCGCCAGACCGGTATTGTTTTTGCCGCGCCGGGTACGGATGTTCGACTGGTCGAAAGGGAAATATCGGCGGACGAGAAAAAGCATATTGCCAAAGCCTTGCCCTATATGCTCGAAGATAGTGTTGCAGCGGATGTTGACGCGCTTCATTTCGCCGCCAGGGTCTTGGATAAGTTCAAATTGAGTGTCGCGATATGCGCTGCACAAAAGATGCGAGAGTGGCAATCTCTCCTCGCCCAGTTTGGGAATATAGGTTGTTGGATTCCGGAGCCGCTCTTACTCCCCTGGCAGGAGGGAGAGTGGTGCGTGGTGCTGGACAGTGACCTGGCTATCGTCCGCACGGGAGAGGCGGAGGGTTTCAGCATAGAGCGCGAGCATCTGCCCACGGTACTTGTGTCGGCAATCGAGGAATTTGAGCTTCCGCAGAGATTAGTCGTTTACGGCCACAGTCAGGCCGAGGACCTGCTTTTACTGCCCGATCCATTGCGTGGTAGTGCGCAGTGGCGCAGGGGAGACCTCAGTGCTGCCATGCTATTAGGCGGGGTCGATCTGGCGGTGATTAATTTATTGCAGGGTTCCTTTGCCTCCCAATTGCCATTGGGACGCTGGTGGCGACAATGGCGAGCGGTGGCTGCTGTTTTTGCTGTGGCCTTTAGTATTCATTTGATTGGAGTCTATGCCCAGTACATTGAGCTTAAAAAGGAGAACACGCAACTGAGAATTGCGACAGAACAAAGTTATCGCACAGTCATTCCCAAAGGCGCAGTGCCGCGCCCGGAGAAACAGCTACAGGATCAAGTCAATGCCTTGCGAGGAGCAGCCCAGACAGGTGGATTTGTTAGCCTGGTGACCCGGATTGGCGAAGTAATGGTAAGCAAACCTGGCAGCCAAATCTCAACAATCAACTACAGTGATCGGCGAGGAGACTTGAGGATGACTATTACAGCGCCAGATTTCGAGGCTGTCGAGGCAGTTCGCACTACACTTAATAATGCCGGGCTGCGGGCAGTCATGGAGAACAGCAACACCCAGGGCGGTAAGGTTCGGGCCAGGATACGAGTGGGAGGCGGCGGGTGAAAGACTGGTTCACACAGCTTAATCAACGGGAGCAGCTTAGTTTGTTGCTATTGACGCTTGCTTTGGGGAGTTATTTGCTTTTTGTCGTCGTTTGGTCACCCCTCATCGACATGCGCGATGAAATGGCGGACCGCAATAAAGGTGTCGCTGAGCAACTGCAGCGGGTCGAAGCACTGGTTTGGGAAGTGGGGCAGCTGCGCAACCTCGGAGTTGACCATGGTGGGCGTCGCAATCTAACCGCGCTGATCAACCAATCGACTCGCCGTCTGAATCTCGGTATCCGTCGTTTTCAGCCCAACAGTCGTGGGGAAATCCAAGTGCGATTGGAAAGCACCTCCTTTGACAATATGATGCGTTGGCTTTATGAGATGGAGTACGAGGAGGGCCTGTTGGTACGCGAGGTGTCGGTCACCCCGACGAGTGACGCCGGATTAATCAATGCCACTGTTCGTATCGCACAAGGGGCTTAGGAGTGTCGCGTACGAATTGGGGCTTAGTTCTGCTATTGATGCTGATTGTCAGCCTAATTTCCACTGCCCCTGCCAGAATAGTGGCCCTGTTGCTTCCGTCGAACAAGATCATTATTCAAGGTTTCAGCGGAACGCTATGGCGCGGTAGAGCTTCTCGTGGCCTGATTGCCGTTGGGCCCGGCTTTGTCCACCTCGGGCGTATTCGCTGGTCTGTCAATCCACTGTCGTTACTGCTCTTTTCACCGCGTTTAACCGTGAACGCCGAATGGGGTAATCAGCGCATCGATGGGCAGGTGACATTTGGCGGTAGTAGTGAATTTGGTTTTGAGGATTTCAGTGCGAATATGTCGGCCCAACTTGTGCGGCAGTTTGCGCCCCTGAATGTGGCTGGGGATTTGTCTGTCCATCTGGATGAACTACAAATCAAGGCGGGTATTCCCAGTGCGGGTAGTGGGCGGGTCGTATGGCGGGAC